>NZ_VOZI01000001.1:0-271375 GCF_013419835.1 Acinetobacter sp. YH12052 | reverse complement strand
AAGTTGAAATCCAAGCGCAAGGAGATGGGGCGGATCTGATTGCACGAAAGGGTATTCAAATTATTTCCACTGAAGATACAGTCGAAATTAAAGCGAGCAAAAAAATCGTGCTAACTGCTGGTGGTAGCCAGATTGAAATTAGTAGTGCGGGTGTATTACCGACAACTAGCGGTAAGTTTGAAGTGAAGGCAGGGCAGCATAAGTTTGTGGGGCCTCAACAAGTAAATGTTCCAATCACAACCTTGCCAAATGAACTGAAAAGCTTCAGTCAACAAATTAAGGTCATAGATCATACTCAAAAAATAATGCCAAATGAAAAATATGTGATTGTAAAACCAAATGGAGAATACTTGGCTGGAATAAGTGACATTAACGCAATGACAAAACGTATTTTTACTCAGCAGAAGGAAAAATTAAGAATTTTGGTTGGTCAAGATGCTGAAGATTTTTTAAAGGATAATAATTAAATGAGTCAAATGGTTGATACACAAGAAGGAAAGCCTGAAACTGAAATTAAAATTGATAATTATTCTTTGTTGGTTGGATTTGAAGCAAATTTAGCAGAAACAGCTTTTGTTGAACGCAAAGTAGGTATTTTAAAAAATAAAGTTGAAAAAGTTCAAATTTTGCAAGGGGAGGGTAGTGATTATGGCCATGCTTTCTTTTACATAACCAAAAATAATGTTGTGGAGGCCTTTTTTAGTTTTGGCCCAACAGAAGAGTTGGGAGATATAGAATATAAAAAAGGTGAAGAAGAGATAGACGGAAATGAAAAAATTTATGCAAATGGATACGTAAATAAAAGGCCAAGTACAACTTCTTATTTAATTTATGAAGTTGTTCAAATATTTAAAATAAATATCACGGAAAAAAAATTTCATAAAATTAAACAAAAAGTAGCAAAAGTTGAAGCGGCAGTGCTTAAAGGAAAACCTTATAATGTAATTTTGAATGATACCTGTGCTGAAGAAGCAGAAGATATTTTAGATGATGTCATTGATGACTTGCCAAATGGAAAAGGATACATTGAAATTGATGGAAAAATTCCCCCTTTTAGGGTGGTAAATCCATATATGTGGTGTAGTCAATTTTATAAAAAATATGGAGATAATGCTTACATTTATCCTGAATATCCCGAGGATGGTAAAGGTGTCGATTTATTTGATGCTGATGGTGAGCATGATTTCAGTGTATCATCGTGGAAGTTGGAAAATGGTCAACTTGATCCTTTGTTTGAGAATGGCTATTACGAAAATTAATTTCAAATCATACTTGTAAGGGATATGGAATGCGTATTTTTTTACTAGTAATCGTATGGGTAAGTACTAGTTTTTTCGGCTGTTATGCAAATAATAGTGTTAATGATAAGTCGATAAATGGATTGAATATGAATAATGAATTTATTTCAAAAAATAATATTAATTACCAATTATTAATTGAAAGAATTATTTTTTGTGTAAAAAATGGAGATTTTAATAAATCAGATTTAATGCTTGGTAAATTAGAAATTTTAGCCCACAAAAATAATAACTTTAAGAAGGAGCAAGGAGTATATTTTAATATCCCGAACTTTCCAGACTTGCAAGTTAATTTAATTAAAAATGTTGGTGATTCTGAATGGAGTGTTATTAAATTACATAGTAAAAATGTATTTTATACTAAATTTATCCCAAATTTTAATGATAATTTTTTTGAAAATAATAGTTCTTTAAATTTTAAGAAAATTGATTTTGACTCAAGATTAAGTAATTATAGGTATATATATTCTTATGAGGGATTGTTTGATGTTATATTTATTGTAAAATCTGAACAATATAGAAAACAGAAGCATCCTAATAACTTTCAAGCGCTTGAAATAAGAAGGTAGTTGATTTTTTTATAATAATTTAAAATTAACCCGCCTAAGCGGGTTTGTTGTCTCAAGCAAACTCAATATTTTATAGACTTATAAGTTTATTAAATAAAGATATTGGGTTTAAAGCTATCATTTTAAATTTTTGGTGAAATTAAATTACTTGTTTTAAAAAAATAATACTTAAATATAGATGGGCTTTGTTGCACAAAGATTTCATAACTATATGATTTTAAAAGTTTTGATTATTTTTTGATCCAAAATTAAATTTATTTAAATCAGATGCTTACATATTTATGCAACAAAGCCCTACATAGATGAAATTTAAATTTTTATTTTAGGCTTAGTGAAATTATTTCTTTTAATTATTTATAAAATATCTAAATCTAATGGATATAAAATAACAAATTGATAATTATTTAAAATAAACTAATTATGAAATTGATTTTTTATAGGAATTAGTTTTTTTGTAATAATATTTATTTAAAGAGTGTGATTGTATATTAAAAAATAAACCCGCATTAAGCGGGTTTATTTCAATCTCAAAAGAGATTACATATTAGGATAATTAGGACCACCACCACCCTCAGGTGTTACCCAAGTAATGTTTTGAGATGGATCTTTAATATCACACGTCTTACAGTGAACACAGTTTGCCGCGTTAATTTGGAAACGCTTAGAACCGTCATTCTCTTCCATAATTTCATAAACACCAGCAGGGCAATAGCGCTGAGCAGGCTCATCCCATTTTGGTAAGTTCACATTTACTGGAATAGAAGCATCTGTCAGTTTCAAGTGAGCAGGCTGGTTCTCTTCGTGAACGGTATTCGATACGAATACTGAAGACAAACGGTCAAATGTAATTTTACCGTCTGGTTTTGGATAATTCGGTTTGAAGTTCGCAGCATCGACAGTTTTTAAAGCGCTGAAGTCTGGCTGTAAGTCATGTAGTGTAAATGGCACTTTAAAGATGTTTTGATCAACAAAGTTGAACGCACCACCCATCCATTGACCAAACTTATGCATAGCAGGGCCGAAGTTACGAGAGTTATATAACTCTTCTTTCAACCAACTGTTGTTGAACTTGTCTGTGTACGCAGTTAACTCTTTAGCGAAGAAGTCTTCACCTTCAGTCACACGTGCAATGGCAAGGTCACCACCTTTTTCCACACCCGCAGCAATCGCTTCAAATACAGCTTCACCGCACAGCATGCCTGATTTCATTGCTGTATGAGAGCCTTTGATTTTCGCAAAGTTTAGGAAACCTGCGTCATCACCAATTAAGCTACCACCTGGGAAAGTGAATTTAGGTAGTGAGTTGAAGCCACCTTTTACAACCGCACGTGCGCCATAAGAAATACGCTTACCACCCTCAAGATATTGCTTGATCAGTGGATGTGTTTTCCAGCGCTGCATTTCCATAAATGGATACATGTGTGGATTGGTGTATGACAAGTCAACGATCATACCCAAAGTCACTTGGTTGTTTTCAGCGTGGTATAACCACCAACCGCCTGAAGAACCTGTTTCATTTAAAGGCCAACCTGCACCGTGCATCACCAAACCTGGCTTGTGTTTAGCAGGATCGATTTCCCAAAGTTCTTTAATACCAATACCGTAATGTTGCGGATCAGCATCTTTATCTAAATTGAACTGAGCAATCAGACGTTTACCCAAGTGACCACGACAGCCTTCAGCAAATAATGTGTATTTGGCATGAAGTTCATAGCCAGGAGTAAAGTTATGCGTTGGTTCGCCATCTTTACCAATGCCCATGTCACCAGTCTGAATACCTTTCACAGTACCATCTTCGTGGTAAAGGATTTCAGACGCTGCAAAACCTGGGAAAATAGACACTTCTAATTCTTCAGCTTTAGCGCCCAACCAACGAACCACATTACCTAACGAAATAACATAGTTGCCATCGTTATGCATGGTTTTAGGCACCATCCAATGTGGTGCTTCTTGTGATTTTTCATCAGACAATAAGAAGAAGGTTTTATCTTCAGTCACAGGCACATTTAACGGTGCACCTTGTTCTTTCCAATCTGGGAACAATTCATTCATTGCGCGAGGTTCAAGCACAGCACCTGATAGAATATGCGCACCCACTTCGGAGCCCTTTTCCACGACACAAACGGACAGATCGTTTAGGTTATTTTCAATTGCAAGTTGACGAATTTTAATCGCAGCAGATAGGCCGGCAGGACCTGCACCGACGATAACTACGTCAAACTCCATCGATTCACGTTCGATGTGTTCCATGTAGGACTCCTCATATTTCGGAAGGTGGCATCCATTCAATTCATTTAAATGGTGCTGCCATGAGTGTTCTTAATGCCCAGACACAATTTTTCTATCGTGTCTTTGATATTGTGGGCTAGTATAGTTTTAAACCGAGTTCTAGCCAATTGGCTGAATCATATTATTTTTCCGTCACTAAGGTATTTATTAGGCGGATGAAGCAGCAATTGAACGAAAACCCGACGAAAAAATTCATTAATAGGGATGATAGAAATTTAATGAACATTGCACAATACTTAAAAGATGGACAGTCCGGTCACAAAAGGTCAATCCCCCCATTAGATCAATGGCATCCAAAGCATTGTGGTGCAATGGATCTGAAGGTTTTAGCCAATGGAGAATGGTGGCACGATGGTCAATTGATCAAACGCCAAGCGCTTATTGACTTGTTCTCGACAGTACTATGGAAAGAAGAAAGCAAGTTCTATTTAAAGACCCCAGTCGAGCAGATTGAAATACAGGTAGAAGATGAGCCTTTATTTGTTAATCAAGTCGATATGCTTGAGCTAGAAAACAAGCGCTATATCCAGTTTACGACCACAACACAAGACGTGATTGTTGTGGATGATGAACATCCTATTTTTATGCGTGAATATCAAGGTGAATTGCGCCCCTATGTACATGTGCGTTTTGGAATTAATGCACTGATCCAGCGTGCCGCATTCTTTCATTTGGTTGAGATGGGTGAACTGCTTGAAAATGAAAAAGGTGAATCCATTTTAGTGTTACAAAGTGGTGATTTGAGCTTGCAATTAGGCACCTGAGGTTTAAGCTTTCCACCTTGTCATTCTGAACAACATATAAGTGATCCTATGACCGCCATTCACCCCATTTACCCACTGGATGTACCCATGCCGAAAGCTGGCGCAGATGCACCGATCGGTTTATTTGATTCGGGGATTGGTGGCTTATCTGTGGCTTTAGAAATTGCGCGCTATTTGCCGAATGAACGTATTGTGTATTATGCCGATACTGCACATGTACCCTATGGGCCACGTGATGATCAAAATATACGTGAATTGACTGCACATGCCATAGAGTGGTTATACCGCCAAGGCTGTAAAGTCGCTGTCGTGGCATGTAACACGGCATCTGCTTTTAGTTTGGATTATTTGCGTGAACATTATGGGGAGAACTTCCCCATTATTGGTTTAGTTCCTGCGTTAAAGCCTGCCGTTCTGCAAACAAAAAGTAAAACAGTGGCTGTTCTTGCAACACCTGCGACATTTCGTGGAAAGTTGATTAAAGATGTGATGCATCGTTTTGCTGAGCCGGCAGGGGTCAATGTTCTGACTGTGACCAGTTTGGAATTAGTACCCTTTGTAGAAGCAGGTGCGCAGATGAGTGAGGCTTGTCTTAACACATTAACTGATGTTTTACAGCCAGTTGTAAATCAAGGTGCAGATTTTTTAGTGCTTGGATGTACACATTACCCCTTCCTAAAATCGGCAATTCAGTATATTTTTGGTCAGAAGCTGACATTAATTGACTCAGGTTTTGCAGTTGCACGACAAACAGCCCGAATTTTGATTAAAAATGAGTTATTATTTGATCAGAAAAGAGAAAATTGTTTGCGTATAGAGTGCTATGTCAGTGGCAATAATGCGGAAAATTTAAAACCGGTTGTGGCGCGCCTGATTCAAGATGATATTTCTTGGAACATTGCCAACATCGGACTTATAAGTTCAGAAGACTAAATCAGTCATTTTGGACAACGTTAAATGAAAAAATTAATTTTTTATTGGGGTAGTCATGTCGCATTTTCCAGCTAAGATCAATTCGATGCTGAGTGCGTTATGCAGCGGGAGAGGATCACTAATGCTCGATAAGCGTTATCAAGTATTCATTTCCACATCTGGTAGCGAAATGCAGCCAGAACGGATTATTTTGGCTCAGACGCTTGTGGGAATGGGGTTTTTCTCATGGGGGCTAGAACAACGCACACCATTGAGCACTGCTTTTGCACGTCGTCAAATTGACGATTGTGACTATGTGATGATTTTATTGGGCAGTCAATACGGTGAGCAGTCTGTGTCTGGTGTAGGCTATATGCACCTTGAATACATCTATGCGGTGACCAAGCAAAAACCTGTCATTGTGTTTATGCATGATGATCCAGATTCACGTGATGATGCGTTACATGATGCTAAACCTGAACTTCGTGAAAAATTTAAAGAATTTAGAAAACTATTACAAAATGAAGTTGATCAAGTTTTTACCTATCGTAGTTTGCGTGATTTAGAAATGGCAGTTCGATTGAACATGCCACAAATGCTAGAACGCTATCCTGTTACAGGTTGGGTGCGACCACAGAATACTCAAGCTTTACATGATGAAATTGATCGTTTAAAAGCCCAGTTAGTTCAACTCGAAACAGAGTCGGGAAAACGCGAAGTTGATCCGTTCTTATCTTTACCAAAAGTGTCGATGCATGAACTATTTTCATTTGAATACCGCATGCACGCTTATCAAGATGGTAATTTCAAAGAATTAAAAGTACAGAAGAAAATGACGTGGGCGCAGCTCTTGTCGATTTTAGGCGCAACCTTTGTTAATCCAACCCCTGAAGAATTCTTCTCTAAACGAATGAATGAGTTTTTGAATGAAACAGGTTTGGATGATGCACGTATTGAGATGCCACGTGCGCATGCGGTTGCGCGGGCACAAGTGAATATTCGTGCTTTACACAGCATTAAAAGCCAGATGCGGCAGAATGACTGGATTGTGCCCAATGGCCGAGATGACCGTCAACGCATGTTGTGGCAAGTGACCAGTAAAGGTCAAAAATTACTAGAAAGTAATTTGTTGGATAATGATCGAGTTTTTCAATTTAAATCTGCATATTAATCTATTTTATTAAATGGATAAAAAGCTGCTACATTAGCGTCATTCAAATTGATGGAAAAAGCGTAATGTTGCCTGTCGAGAAAGCTAAAGTCACCATTATTCTGGCGAATCTAGGTACGCCTGATGCGCCAACTGTGCCCGCAGTGCGTCGTTTTCTGCAACAGTTTTTGTCAGATCAGCGGGTGATTGAAATCCCGAAACCGATATGGCAAATCATTCTACGTTTGTTTATTTTGCCATTTCGACCTAAACGTGTTGCACATGCTTATGACATGGTTTGGGGTAATGATTCGCCCATGCGTGAAATTTTATTTGAGCAAGTCGCCGCAGTAAAACAGCATCTCACAGCAAAATATCCAGAATTTGAACTGAATGTGATTCCGGCCATGACTTATGGTAATCCAGGGATTTCTACCGCTTTAGCGCAATTGGCTGAGCAGCCTCAAGACCACATTCTATTATTTCCGTTGTTTCCACAGTATTCAGCAACATCTACGGCACCTTTATACGATGCCATTGCTAAATGGATTCCACAGCAGCGTAATTTGCCGGGTCTGAGCATTATTCGTGACTACTATCAGCACCCGCTATTTATTCAAGCATTAGCGCAAAGTGTGCGTGATTATCAAGCGGAGCATGGGTTCGCGGATAAGTTACTGATGTCTTTTCATGGCATTCCACAGCCTTATGCAGACAAGGGTGATCCCTATGCTGACCGTTGCCGTGTGACTGGGCATTTGGTTGCAAAAGCCTTGGGTTTAACTGCTGAACAGTATGAAATTAGTTTCCAATCGCGTTTTGGTAAGCAAGAGTGGGTGAAGCCTTATACCGATGCCACCTTAGAAGCATGGGGCAAACAAGGCGTGAAATCGGTACAGGTCATGAGCCCAGCATTTTCAGCGGATTGTTTGGAAACGCTAGAAGAGTTGGCGCTGCAAAATGCTGAAATTTTCCAAGCAGCAGGAGGTGGCGAATATGGTTATATTCCCGCATTAAATGCGCGGGATGATCATGTTGGATTGCTCAATTTATTACTTCAAGCTAATCTTGATGCCTTAAAGCAAACATTAGCCCATTCATCGCCTTGAGGTTTTCGCCCTATGTTGCAAGTTAAAATCGTGCCCGTCACGGCATTTCAACAAAACTGTTCCATTGTTTGGGACTCTGAGTCGAAAGAAGCGGTCTTGATTGATGCAGGGGGAGAGCCGGAAAAATTAAAAGCCGAAGTTGAAGCGCTCGGTTTAACGGTCAAAGCCTTGTGGTTGACACATGGCCATTTAGACCATGCAGGTGCGGTTGGCGCATTAACCCAAGCTTGGAATGTTCCAGTGATTGGCCCGCATAAAGAGGATGCATTTTGGTTGGACATGATTCAGGAAGTTTCTGCGAAATATGGTTTCCCGATCCCTGACAATGTCCATGTGACCCAATGGTTGGAAGGCGGCGAAACCTTGAAGCTGGGTGCAGAAGAGTTTGAAGTGCGTTTTGCACCGGGGCATACACCGGGCCACGTCATGTTCTATAACGCTAAATATGGTGTGTTATGGACGGGTGATGTTTTATTTAAAGGTTCTATCGGCCGTACTGACTTTCCGCGTGGCAATCATCAGCAGCTATTAGACTCGATTCAACGCGAATGCTTTAGTTTACCAGACGATACTCAGTTTATTTCTGGACATGGGCCAATGAGTACCATTGGCTATGAAAAGCAGCACAATCCTTTTGTTGCGGGTAAAGCCGGTTAAGCAATATGCTTTAACTGGATTCGGTAAAATAAAAAAAGGTCTACTAGGTTAGACCTTTTTTATATTTAAATCTGAGCTAAACGTATTTAGAACTGATCTTCTTCACGGCCGCCATCAGCCTGAGGTGCATCTTGTGTCGGCAGACGATATTCATCATTGGCCCATGCACCGAGATCAATCAATTTGCAACGATCTGAGCAAAACGGGCGATATTCATTATTTTCCCAAGTCGTCAATGCGCCGCAGCGTGGACAATTCATGGTGGTGGGCATGCTTAACTCCAGCAAAAACGGATGATTCAATTAGGCAAATACAGTCGCAGTTGTTAGACTTATGCCGTTCTGTTTAGTTTGATCTGTTTATGCCTATTCGTCAATTTCAAGCGCAGCGTATGCGAGCTCCCCGTGATTTTCAGCCGATTGATTCCACACCGATTTGTGTGGAAATTGGGGCTGGTAAAGGTAAACACGCATTATTATTTTCAGCCAATCACCCTGAATTTCAATTGATTGCTGTTGAGCGTACACGTGAAAAATTTCTGGCAATGCAAAAGCAGCATCAACTTGAGTGGCAAAACAATTTAACTCCAATTCATGCTGATGCATTACCTTGGGTAGTACATGCCTTACATCCTGCGCAAGTACAGCAATTCTTTATTTTGTATCCAAACCCTGAACCGCATAATCCTGCACAGCGCTGGTTAAATATGCCGTTTTTTGAATTTCTATTGTCGCGTTTGCAGCCGGGTGGTCAGATTACCTTGGCCAGTAATATTCCTGAATATATTGAGGAAGCGCAGCAGCAGTTAATTGATGTTTGGAAGCTGCCTTTTGTCAAAGAACGCATTGCAGAGACTTCAGCACGTACACACTTTGAGATTAAATATCTAGAACGTGGTGAGTTGTGCCAACAATTATTGGTGACTAAACCCGCTGGCTATACCACACGTTTTGATGATTTTCAGCCGCTACAAGGCAAGCAACCCACCGAAGCATCTGCGGAATAATTGGGCATGACTCAGCGTATTGCAATCATTGGGGCAGGTCCTGCGGGATTGATGGCGGCGGAAGTGCTTAGCCAATTTGACTATGACATTCATGTTTATGAGCAAAAACCATCGGCAGCCCGTAAATTTTTAATGGCTGGCAAGACGGGGCTGAATATTTCGCATGCAGAACCCGTTGAACAATTTGTGCAGCGCTATGATCAAGTGGAATGGCTGAGCCCATGGGTTAAGCAGTGGGATGCAGCATGGATTCAACAGTGGATGATGGGGCTGGGCATTGAAACCTATATTGGTTCATCAGGTCGGGTCTTTCCTATTGAAATGAAAGCTGCGCCTTTGCTGCGAGCCTGGTTAAAACGTCTTAGTCTAGACGGGGTGCAGTTTCATTATCGACATCAAGTTTTGGACTTACAGTCCAATCAGCTAACGATTCAAAACCTTGTTGATGAATCAAGTCAAGTGCTTGGCTTTGATGCGATTATTATGGCATGTGGCGCAGTGTCTTGGTCACGTTTAGGCAGTGATGGCGCATGGCAAAAATGGCTGCAGCCTGAGAGCATTGAAACTTTTCGAGCCAGTAATGCTGGCGTGGAACGCGCTTGGTCGAAGTTTATGCAGCCTGTGTTTGGACAGCCCTTAAAGCGAGTCAATGCATGGGTCGATCAAGCCGAGCCGACCCAAGGCGATATCATCATTTCACACTATGGGCTGGAAAGTGGATTGATCTACAAACAAGGTCGAGCACTGCGTCAACAGGTGAAATCTGCTCAGCCCATGCAGCTGACTTTGGACTTATTGCCAGATCAAAGTGTTGAGCAATTGGCAAAGAAACTACAGCCTTCGAAAAAGCAGTCTTTAACCAATGTTTGGCGTAAAGCCGGTTTAGATGCGGCGAAAGCTGCGCTGGTCCGTGAACTGGTGGATAAATCTTTTTGGCATGAGCCGGCCTTACTAGCAGCGAAAATTAAACATTTAGATATTCAACTTGACGGATTTCGCCCGATAGATGAGGCGATTAGCTGCGCAGGTGGTGTGAAGCGTTCAGTCCTAAATGATGGCTTACAATTGAAGAGCAATCCTGCAGTATTTGCTTGCGGTGAAATGTTGGATTGGGATGCGCCTACTGGAGGCTATTTACTAACAGCCTGCCTTGCAACCGGTCGAGCAGCGGGTGAAGGGGTTCAAAACTATCTGGTTTCTTTGCAGAACTAAGCGCTTCAAATTGTCACAATCTTGCTGAGGAGTTGTGATATTTTGAGATGAAATTCTTCTAAGAAAGACCACTATGCGCGTACAAGAACAATATACCGGAAGCTGCTTGTGTGGGGCGGTTTGTTATGAGATCAATGGTCCGATCGGTGAGATCATGCAATGTCATTGTTCTCAGTGCAGAAAAGCCAATGGTACGGCATTTGCGACCAATGCCCCGATTGCTAAAGCAGATTTTAAAATTGTAGCCGGTGAGCAGTTTCTGAAACAGTATGCGTCTACCGCTACCACACAGCGCTGTTTTTGTAGTGAGTGTGGTTCGCCGATCATCAGTATAAAGGCTGAAACGCCTGATTATTACCGCTTACGTATAGGCACCTTAGATACACCTCTGACGCAGAAACCAACCTGTCATATCTTTGTCGCATCCAAAGCAGAATGGGATGATATCGCAGGTGATTTACCACAATATGCTGAACGACCATAGCTAAAATCAAGATTGAGCAATAACATCAAGGGCATGGATGTGCCCTTGAAATTGAGTTTATTTTGTGTCTTTTAGCTCGTGTTACCTTCTCATTCATCCATATTGAATTTGGGTGCATAGATTGCAACAGGGTGGATGATTAGGGTTGTCGAGTTTTTTGTAGTTCAGGATATTGTTCTTGCCAATGTCCCAATTGTTCTTGAGCATGAATAAACTGACCGAGACCTTTGACACTATCACTAGGATTTTTTAACTCGCCATCGGCTGCTTGATTTTTCTCACGATAAATTTGTGATTGATTGTCCCAGTACTGATACATCAAGCCTTGAATATAACGGCCTTGCTCAGTTTTCATTTCGAGTTCTTTGAGCATATTCAGCGCCGACTGGATGTTGTCACGCTTACGCTGTGTAGCAAATTCATCGGTGAGTTTTCCTTCCTCACGCAGTTTCATCAGCTCATCTTCCATCTCATCGCTAATTTGACTAAAGCTCTCGTCATATTGTGTCAGTAGCGTTAAGTCGTGTAGATCATCTGGGGTCTTGGCAAAGTTTTTAATAGGATCACTATTCAGCTCTTTCATGATTTGATCATCGGAACTGATTTCACTATTTTGTTCCACCGTTTTTGATGATTTTTCACATGCAGTGAGTCCTAGCACCGTACCCATGAGGAAGATGACACTGAGTTTCTTTAAAGAGATTGGCAAGAGCATAATCGTGTCCTAATGTGTTTTTCTAAAGATATAGACATGCGTGATATACGGAAAATCAATGAAATCCTGTGCAGTCTTTTGGGTTGATTCAGCCACGATATTTTCAAATTGTTGTTTCAGTTTTTGTTGTTCATCCGGGCTTAATGCTGCAATAAAACTGGTGGACAATAATCGTTTGGAAACCACGTGTTCCACTGTACCATGATGCAATTGTTGAAAGGTGGTTTCGGCAATTAATTTAAATTTTTGCTGCTGCTCAAACACTTTTTGCCATTGCCCACTATGATAACGTGGTGTGTCACCTTCGAGCTCACTCAAGACATCAGCGAGTTGTTTGACCCAATTGACTTGGATATCACGTTGGTTCCAAATCAATACAAGATCCCCATTGGGAACTAAGATACGACTGATTTCATTGAGGGTTTCAGGGGTGGCAAACCAATGAAAAGACTGGGCACAAAATACCGCTGCCACAGAATGATCATGCAGTGGAATCTGATCACTTTGGGCGGCTAAAGTTGCAATATGCGGATGTTTTTTCTGCAATTGTTGCAGCATTTCATGCACAGGTTCGATCGCGGTGATATTTTCACTGAGTGGGCGAATATACTCGAGAAATTTGCCTGTACCTGAGCCTAAGTCCACCAGATGGGCTTGAGGGGCTAAAGCTAAATGTTGTTGTAGCCACGCACTGATTTCAATCGGGTAGTCAGGGCGGGCTTGTTGATAGAGTTCAGCTGCAGAGCTAAAGCCTTGTTGTGCGGCAGGATGTATTGAATGTGTCATATTCTGCACTTTTTAATCTGTATGGCCTCTATAAAATAGCATATTCGGAACAAGATAAACTTTGAATGCAACAAGGAAGGAAAAGCGTGACGCAACAAGGACTGGAGCAAAGTACAATGGAAAAGCACATCATTTTTGAAGATGATCAAATTCGTGTCATTTTTCAGCCTGGCAGTTCTCGTGAGCTTATTTTCTCCTTCGGTGATTTGATTACCCGTGCCAAAGGTTTGAGCATTAATGCTGAGAAGTCTTTGCAAAAATATGGTTTTAATGTGATCGGTGTGATGCCGAAACAAAAATCGTGGTTTCCAGCATCGTCAATGCAACCGATGTATCAAGCCATCAAGCCGATCCTAGAGCAATTTGAGATGCGTATTGCCTATGGTGGTTCCATGGGCGGCTATGCTGCCATTAAGTATGCCAATTTATTTGGATTTCAGCGTGTGGTCAGTATGGTGCCGCAGTACTCCATCGACCCAGACGATATTGTCGATACACGCTATGGCATGTTCTTTCAACCCAATCTGCATGCCAATATGCGGGTGCTTGCTGAAGACGTATCGACTACACGTGAATATATCGTGGTGTATGATCCTTATTGTCCAGAAGATCGCGCACACTTTGAAAAACTACAGGCCTTAATTCCGCATGTGCATGTGTTACATCTGCCGTTTACAGGGCATGATGCCATTGCGGTATTGGCGAGTTCTGAACTGTTAAATGATTTCTTGAGACATCCTTTTGATGCGCCGTATTTTTATCAAAAAATGCGTCGGGTTAAGAAAAACAGCAAATTTTATTATCGAAAAGTTATCGAAAATTTACTGACTCGCCATCGAGATGCCTTGGGTGAAATTTTAAAAAGTAATTCGTTTCAGCTTGATCCACAATTTTTTGATGCCAAACAAAAGCAGACCTTATTACGAGTATTGTTTAATAACAAACAAGTCAGTGAGCAAGATCTGCAAAAGTTGGGGATCACAACTTTTGTGCCACAGGATAATCGTAACCTGTTACTCGACCAGTTTGATCATGGTTTAGTGTTTAACGTGATTAGCCAAAAAATTGAAAGCTATGCAGCCGGTGTGATTGCACTGAATCACAAGTTTTTGATCCCTTTGCAGCCGAAGGGCACAGGCCTGGTATACGTACAAGTCCAAGATGAGCGTTACATGGTGGTGATGAATGACCGTCAGGTAATGAAATTGGTCTTAGCTCAAGATGAGCTTGCGACAGGTATGCATCCGATTTTAATGCAGAAATATGTGGGCTATTACACGCTGAACTATAAAGAAATGCGTTTGAGTAGTGATGAATTCGGTCAAATCTTCTTTGTCGAAAATGCCGATGCATCTTGTCAGTTCGTGGTGCAACCCGAACAGATTTAAGCTCGACATTTAGTTGAAAATCCAAAGCTTGCTAATTTGTAGGAAGAGATTATGATGAGAGAAAGGCAGTATAAAAAACAATCATACTGCCCAAAACATCATAAGGAATATGAGGGGTATCAGTATGCATTCAACACAGATGCTTGCTGTATTATTCATCTTAGTGCTGACCATGGGTTCAGCCTATGCACAGGGGGTTAGTTCAAGCATACTGATTTTTAGCAGCAGTATGTTGTTACTTACGATACTGACCATTTATGTCATACTCAAAATTCGAAATTCACTGCAACATCATCTCGATAAACCCGCGAAATAGCGTGTTTTTTTATATGCTGTTCGATTGCACTTTGGTGCATCACAGGTTTTAATCATTCACAATCGAATCTTTATAATCGGCCAGAAGGGAAGCAGCCATGAAAGCGGTATTTCTAGATTATCAGTCTCTAGATAAACAGGACTTAGATTTTAGCGGACTAGAAGCACAGTTTGATGACTTGACGCTCTATCCCGCAACAACGGCTGCAGAGGTTACTCAGCGCATACAAGGGGCTGATGTGATTATCAGCAATAAAGTACACATCAATGCTGAGCACATGCAGCTCAATCCGCAATTAAAACTGATCTTGATTTCTGCTACTGGCACCAATAACGTTGACCTTGTACACGCACAGCAACAAGGCATCGTGGTGTGTAATTGCCAAGCTTATGGCACCGCTGCAGTCGCACAGCATACCTTGATGTTAATGTTGAACTTGGCGACATCATTTCGACAGTATGATCGGGCGGTTCAACAGGGAAATTGGCAAAAAGCGGATCAGTTCTGCTTACTGGATTTTCCAATTATTGAGTTGGCTGGTAAGACTTTGGGGATTGTCGGCTATGGCGAATTGGGGCAAGCCGTGGCACATTTGGCTAAAGCTTTTGGCATGAAAATTATGATTGGTGCGCTACCGAATCGCCCCATGGCGGCTGAGCGAGTGGTATTTTCTGAGATGCTAGCGCAGGTCGATTTTCTGAGTTTGCATTGTCCTTTAACTGATGAAACTCGTGATTTACTCAATCATGAAAGCTTGGCTCAAATGAAAGCATCGGCCTTTGTGATCAATTGCGCACGAGGTGGTGTTGTCAATGAATCTGCATTAGCCGAGGCATTAAAATCAGGAAAGATCGCAGGCGCAGCAACCGATGTCTTGACGGTAGAGCCACCCAAGCAGGGTAATGTGCTGCTCGACCCAAGTATTCCAAATTTAATCATTACCCCACATAGTGCATGGGGAAGCGTCGATGCACGACAACGCATTGTGCAGCAATTGGTGGAAAATGTAGAAGCCTTTGAAGCGGGCCATCCTCGTCGTCAGGTCAACTAAATTTTGTCTTTAACACTGCTTTTTCTGTGTTGGATTGATGCTTTTACAGCTCTGTATGGCATTGACCGTACGTGCGGTATATCTCTGTAAGCAATAACACTTTTACAGTGTGGTGAATCGCTTCAAAGTGAAGATGCACAGCATTAACAGGCTTTAATGAAGGCTGGTTTGAAATGATTTTTGATCCGCTCAAATTCAAGTTCAGTCTTGATACTGTTTGGCATCATGATTCGTAAATAACTTTTTTCGAGTTTAAAAGGCTCTTTGGTATTGGGTACAGGATTAAAGCCACCATTTGGGTAGATCAAATTTGTCTCATAGGCACGTAAAATCTGATCATTGTGAAAATAGAAACTTGTTAGGCTTTGATAGGATTCACCAAAAACATAGAGGTTTATTTTGCATTGACCATCAAGTTGATACAACGTCGCTTCATTGCCTTCAGTCGATTTGTATTCTTCGTCATCTAGCATCTCTAAGGTTTGTAATAATTTACCTTCGGCATCATGGTTATATTGGTATGAATCGTACAATTGGGGAAAAATAGTCTGCAACTGTGGATAACTTTTCAACAATTGTGGAAAACGTTGTAAGCCAATCACAGAGCCAACGCAGAGCAGAATACTAAGCAAGATACCAAATAAAATTCGCATTTTTTTCTCATTAATTCATTGTTTTTATAGGCATAGGCCAAAGACCAAAAGCATTCAATTTTGGTTTTAAAAAAGCCCAACCAAAGTTGAGCTTTTAAATGTGCTGTTAAATTATAAATCAGTCACTGGATAGGTCGTAGACGTCGAACTCGATGGATAGCTACTTTGTGGATATTGATTATTATTTTGCCCCGCATTATTGCTTGGAGCCGTATTAATAGTATTGCCTGAAGACGGTTCACTCAACGACTGTTGGCTAATGGGCGCAGGTTGGCTAGTTTTACCTGTAATATTTTCACGGGTTTGTTTCAATTTTTCATTGACGTTTTGAGTGGCTTGCTGTGCGCCCTGATCAACCTGTTGCACTGTATTTTGAGTAGCAGTTTTCGTATTGTCCCAAGCTTGGTCAACCGAAGGCTTAATTTTAGAAATTCCACGTTCAGTCATTTCACCAATATTTTTAGCAGCACCGACCACGCCTTCTTGGGCTTTATAGGCCCACACATGCAATAAATTTGGATTATCGCCATAAGGGCTCACAGGTTTTTTCGCTTGTTGCTCAGTACTTTGCGCTGCTGTGTTTTCTTGTGCCCAAAGCATGGGTGTCGTGAATATTAAGCTTAGGCATAACGTTGCTTTTAATGAAATTTTCACAGCTTCACCTCTGAATTTTATAGATTTTCTATCTGATGAACGGTTTTAACGCATTATAGGAAAAATTGCAGCGAAAAAAACCTGCCGTAGCAAAATCAATACAGCAAATGACAGCTTTGTACACGTTTATATTTTGCCTAGGGTAAAAAAAAGGTCCACTGAAGGGTGAGCCTACTCTCTGGAGGAGAGGGTATGAAAGCCAGTTTATTTATTTGTGAGCACCTAAGCTGGCTTCATGTGAGCTATGGACTTCAGCTTGTGCGACAGGCGTTTGCAACTGTACATTGCTACTGCCACTCACATTAGCTTCTTGACCTTTTTGGAAATTCGCTTTGGTTTGTTGCCATTTTTCACTGGCAAATTGGCGACCTTCCTGAGCTTTTTCACCTAAATAACTCTTGGTTTGATTAACTTTGTTGTCGACATTGCTTTTACGTTCATCGAGTTTTGCTTTGTCTTTTGCAGCTTTTTCATCGAGCTGTGCTTTGCGCTCATCAAGCTTAGCTTTATTTTGCTCAGCCTTGGCATCGATCTTGGCTTTCGCTGCATCTGACTTTTCATCTTTAGACTGTTTTAGGTCAGCCCATTTATTTTTTGCATCTTGCTTTTTGTCAGCACTGAATTCTTTGGTGTCTTGCCACTTTTCTTGGGTGAATGTTTTGGTCTTATCGACGCCTTTTTCAATTTTGTCACCGGCTGTATGCGCAGACTGATTAATGTCTTGTTTTAGATTTTGCAGTACAGACGGTTGCTGTGTTTCAACTTTCGCATTGGCTTCTACTGCGGTGTTCGCAAATAGTGGGGTGCTTGCGAATAATGCTGCGGTGATCAGTGTTGTTTTAAATAAAGGTTTCATCTTTGCAATTGTCCTCTTTTATTGAACGCTGCTGTTGCACTCAGCATTTGCGCTTTTGGAGCAGAGGACATCTTAAGAGTAAAAAAAAGCAAAAAGTGGTTTTGTGCGATAAGTCACACCATGCAATAACAGCTCAGATACGCGGAAGTTTGAAGTGTGGAAACATGGTTAAGTTAATGCATTATTGTAATTTTATGAAAATACAGTGGCTTATATGTGTTTTGAGCGTTGCTGTGGTGTGGTTCTAGTTACGATTTTCATGATTAAAAATTATGGGTTTGAACTGATTATGATTCAAGATTAAACGAAAAATGAAACCATACCTCCATTTTGGAGATATGGTTTTTATTATTTATTCACATTGTGTAAGCGCATCTTTTGCAAAATGACCGCGTAATGCAAGGAAGTTTTTCTGTACATCCGCCGCATTTAAATCAAAATTGTGCGCTGAACTTGTACCATCTTTGGCAAAGGTTGCTGTACCACCTGAAATTAGGGTTAAGCCTTTAAATGACCATTGTTCAACAGATTTTGCTTCTTCTAAATTGCCTGTAAATTCAATCACGCATTTATCTACAAATTTAGTCAGTTTTGCTTTGTTATCTGTGGTATCTGGGTAGACATCAATGTTTTGAACCTCTTGTAATACACCTGTTTCAAGTTGTGGAATCGTTGGTGCAGATGTACATGCAGAAAGTGTTAGACCCGCAAGACCAGTCAAAAGGAATGCTTTCAATTTCATAAGTTTCATTCTTGTTGAGTGTTGTTGGATTGAGTATAGGGAATTGGTGAATTATTGGCTATAGATTTAAGTCTTAAGCCTAAATTCAACTTCATTCACTTAATATTTAACGTTTATAGGCTGCACTTCCTGGACCAACGGCATTGATGCTGACTTGGCGTGATGGATGGGTGCTTTTTTGATAATACACTTTCGAATTTGGTCCATAAATATTGATTTTATTGACTGATTCTACATAGACCGTTGTATTTGGACCTGCAACAGTAATCATCGGGCAACTGCCTTTTAGAGTAATACGGCTATCTGGAGCAGGAATATTCACTGAGCGTCCTGCGCAATCATAACTTGCAACGGTATCGGGTGAAGAAATGATGATTTGGGAATGAGTCATTTCCGTTCCAGCATTTGCAGAAGAAATAGATAGAATCAATAGTCCAAAGCTAACTAATTTTTTATTCATCATAGGTATTTCATTTTATTCAGGTTGAGTTATTTTTAGCATGCCGAGATTTATTTGCTCAAGTTTTATTCATCTTTATTTAAAACGAGATATTGAGTGCAATGCCAGATCTTTTTCACATTGATGTATTAAGAAGTGATTTCGCTTGGTGATTTAACTAATATTTCAAACGGTCTCATTGAGTATCAGCACGTTATCCTAAATATACAATGAAGCCTTAGCTGGTTTATTTAGCGATTAAAGTTTTGGCAAAAAGAACAACAGCATCAGTCCCCCCAATACTCCACCGATAATGAGCCAGTCTTTCTTACGCATATCAGCAACACGAATTATTGAAAAATACAGACTGCTAAAAAATAGAAAAACAAAGACAAATAGCACAAGGGGGTTATTGAATATAAATTTAGTACTGCCAAATAAAACGAAAATGGTTGTGCTCGACAACCAATACACCAAACTTAAAACAAATTTTGAAAGCGTTAAGTAACGCACAGTGCGGTCTAATCTGGGCAAAGTCACCGCAACGATGATGATTCCAATAAATCCACCCAAAACAGAAATAATCAAAAAGAATAAAGCCCCCATATCTGGCTTGTTTTGAATATATGGATAAACCTTCCAAAGGTAAAAGCTGCATGCCATCAGGACTGCATGTAAGATAAAAAGATAGAGAACTGGGCGGTAAGGATGATTGACTGTAATACTTTTCATATATTGTTCTTATCAAAAAATCCCGCTATTTCTAACAGGATTCTACCTAGATTTCAAATGGCATAAAAAAACCCGCTTTAAAGCGGGTTTTTAATGAATACTTAAACTTAGTGTTGAAGTACTGAAATATCAGCCACTTTCGTGAACAAGTCACGAAGCTGTGCAAGCATACGTAAACGGTTTGCTTTTAGGTCAGCATCATCTGCCATCACCATCACACCGTCAAAGAACGCATCAACAGGCGCACGAAGTGCAGCAAGTGCAGACAACGCAGCAGTGTAATCTTTCGCAGCAAATAACGGCTCAACCACAGGTGTGATTTTCGCAAGTTCAGCGAACAATGCTTTTTCAGCATCTTCAACTAAGTTTGCTTCAACGACATTTCCTTCAAGAGCAGCTTCTTTTGCAAGAATGTTTGCAACACGTTTGTTTGCAGCAGCAAGCGCAGCAGCTTCAGGTAAGTCACGGAAATGATTTACCGCATTTACACGTTTATCAAAATCAAGTGGCGATTTTGGAGAAAGTGCTTGAACAGCTTGAATCACATCTACAGCCACGCCTTGGTCTTCGTATTTCGCACGGTAACGACCTTCAAGGAATGCAACTGCATCCGCCAAAGTTTTATCGTGATCTTTAATCACATCGCTATAAGCAGCAAGTGCAAGTTTGATTAGATCTTCAATCGAAACATCTAAATCATTTTCAGTCACAAGACGCAAGATACCAATGGCTGAACGGCGTAGTGCAAACGGGTCTTTAGAACCTGTAGGCGCCTGACCAATACCAAAAATACCTGTCAATGTATCTAAACGGTCAGCAAGCGCAAGCGTTGTACCGGTCTTGGTTTTTGGTAAAACGTCACCTGCAAATTTAGGTAAGTATTGTTCACCTAAAGATTCAGCAACTTCATCATTTTCGCCTTCAATACGTGCGTAGTAAGTACCCGCAATACCTTGAAGCTCAGGGAACTCACCCACAAGTTCAGAAGTTAAGTCGCATTTTGCAAGGAGTGCAGCTTTTTCAGCATCTGCAGGGTTCGCACCTGTGATAGCCGACAAAGCCACAGCCAATTTAGCAATACGTTCAGACTTGTTCCAAAGGGTACCCAATTCAGCTTGGAATACCATATTTGCAAGTTTCTCTTTACGAGATGCAAGTGGTTGCTTTTGGTCTTGTAAGAAGAAGAATTCAGCATCTGACAAACGCGGACGTACAACTTTTTCATTACCTTCAATAATTTGAGACGGATCTTTCGACTCAATGTTTGACACGGTAATGAAGTAAGGTTGAAGTTTATTGTCGCTATTCACTAAGCAGAAGTACTTTTGGTTGTCCTGCATCGTCGTGATGAGTGCTTCTTGAGGAACAGCAAGGAAACGTTCTTCGAAGCTTGCACGAAGAGCAACAGGCCATTCAACCAAAGCAGTTACTTCGTCACGAAGGTCGCTAGGGACAATCGCAATGGCATTCACTTCATCCGCCAAAGCTTTCACTTGTTGGTCGATGATCGCTTGGCGCTCTTCAAAGTTTGCAATCACTTTTGCAGTACGAAGGGCATCAAGATAAGCATCGGCATTTGCAAGTGTAATTGCTTCAGGAGCATGGAAACGGTGACCATAAGTCACGTTACCTGCTTGGTGATCCTGAATCGTTGCTTCAATCACATCACTGTCTTTCAACAACACAACCCATTTTACAGGACGTACAAACTCAGTACGGCTTGCAGCAGAACGCATGCGCTTTGCAATTGGTAAGTTGTCTAAAGCGGCTTGTAAAATTTGTGGAAGTAAAACATCAAGGCTTTGACCTTTTACATCTTTTAAGTAGCACACTTTTTCAACTTTACCTGCTTGGAAAGTTGATACTTGATCAACTGTAATGCCTTGACCGCGCATAAAGCCTTCAAGTGCTTTAGTCGGTTTGCCTTCGGCATCAAATGCTGCTTGTTTTGCAGGGCCATCAAAACGTTTTTGTGTGTCGGCTTGCGCTGCATCAACATTCACAATTTTAAGTGCAAGGCGGCGTGGTGCTGCATAAGCTTCAATTGAATCGAATGCTAGACCTGCGTCTTTTAAGCCTTTTACCGTTTCTGCATGTAGTGCATCACGTAATTTTTTTAAGCTTTTTGGTGGAAGTTCTTCGCAGCCTAATTCGAACAATACTGTATGTTTAGACATTATTTGCTCTCCTTAGATTCTACTTTTGCTTCCGCTTCAACTTGAGCTTTGAGTTGAGCAAGGACTTCGTCACGTAAAGCAGGTTCTGCCATCGGGAAGCCAAGCTTCGCACGCGCAGCGACATAGCTTTGTGCAATAGCACGAGCCAATGTACGGACACGTAAAATGTAACGTTGACGTTCAGTTACTGAAATTGCGCCACGTGCATCAAGCAAGTTAAAGCTATGCGATGCTTTAATTACTTGCTCATAAGCAGGTAGTGGAAGTTCAGCTTCCATTAAACGAGTCGCTTCAGCTTCATAGAAGTCGAATAATTCAAACATTTTTTCAACGTTGGCATATTCAAAGTTATAGGTTGATTGTTCCACTTCGTTTTGGTGGAACACGTCGCCATAAGTTACAGTACCAAACTGACCTTTGGTCCAAACCAAATCATAAACAGAGTCTACACCTTGGAGGTACATCGCCAGACGTTCTAGACCGTAAGTGATTTCACCTGTCACAGGGTAGCACTCAACACCACCGACTTGTTGGAAGTAAGTGAACTGAGTCACTTCCATGCCGTTTAACCAAACTTCCCAACCTAAGCCCCATGCGCCAAGTGTTGGAGATTCCCAGTTGTCTTCCACGAAACGAATGTCGTGAACAAGGGTATCAATACCAATGGCTTTTAATGAATCTAAGTACAACTGTTGGATGTTGTCTGGGTTTGGTTTCAGCACCACTTGGAATTGGTAGTAGTGTTGTAGGCGGTTTGGGTTCTCACCATAACGGCCATCTTTCGGACGGCGAGATGGCTGAACATAAGCAGCATTCCAAGTTTCAGGGCCTAAGGCACGTAGGAAAGTTGCAGTGTGGAATGTACCCGCACCCATTTCCATATCGTATGGTTGAAGAATTACACAGCCTTGTTCAGCCCAGTAGTTTTGTAAGGCAAGAATTAAGCCTTGGAAGGTATCAATATGCGATATGGCGCGACTCATGGTCATCCACTTAAAATTAGATAAAAATTGTGCTCAATTATAAGGATTTTGGGGGTGTGTGGCAAAGGTTTCGCGTGAACAAGTGGGCTTTTAATGCCAGATAGAATAAAGGCACTGCGGGTTTTAAATGAAGCTGAGTATTTATTGGTAAGAATGGTAGCAATAAGAAAGCTTCATCAGTGATACTGTTGTTAACGATGATCATGCTATAAAAATACAATAAAATTTAGGAATAATAAAATTATTCAAAGACTTATGGGTTTTAAATGGTTGCATTGAAAAAAGGAAGACAGCATTCGGGTTCAGATAAAATGTTGTTATTACAAAACCATTTAGGACTTAAATGTGATGCCTATTTTCTTCGTTTTCCTGTGGGTTCAATGATTCCACCACGTCAAGACTCTGTACAATATGGGCAGCATTTTAGGTTGAATATCGTGATTAAAAAATCGAAAGCAGGTGGTGAATTTATATGTGAGCGAAGCATCATTGATTTACCAAGAGTTAAATTATTTAGACCAGATTTGTATCGGCATGAAGTGACTGAGGTGCAAGGCAGCTCATGCTATGTATTAAGTATCGGATGCGTAATCGATTAAATTTGATAGATAAAATCAATATCTTTTAAGAAAATTCAGCCTGTAATTTTCAAAAAAATCCCAAATAACCAACAGGGTAATCGGTCTTTTATAACGTCTTTTGCAACTTAGGTGGCTTGGTACAGCATACGAAAATCGAATAAAAAATATCGCCGCTCAATGAACGTTTGCTATATGACTTTGGCGCGTCTATCGTTTAGAGATATTCTCAAAAAAAGAATCAAAATTCACCACTAAAAATTTAGTCGTAAAATAAAAAATGAGTCGTTTAGACTCATTTTTATCAAGGCTTTATGACTCAGATAAGCTTTTGGTTTTATTAATTACAATTTCAACCCGTCGATTTTTCTGACGACCTTCAGGATTGTCCTCACCATTAGATAGGGTATTCGGTTTAAGCGGCTGACTTTCTCCCATCCCGCTGATTTGATAATTTAAATCAATACCTTGGGCTTTAAAATAATCACGCACCGCTTCAGCCCGTTGTAACGACAGTTTTTGGTTGGCGGCATCTGAACCAATATTATCGGTATGGCCGACAATGGCAATAATGCCTTTACCTTTGCTTTTTAAGGTCTGGGCTGCTTGCTGTAACTCAGGTTCAGCTTCGGGTTTTAAATTGGCTTTGCCAAAATCAAACAGCACATCCGAACTTAAATTCACCTGAATATTAAATTCATTATGATTGGCACTTAAATCTGAACCGACAGCCGATAAATTACTGGCTTCTGCCTGAGGTTGACTTGGTTCAGATGGCTTCGGCTGCTGTTCTGGCACAGTCTGAGTGTTGTCTATTTCTGCGACGTTCTGTTCAGTCTGCGGTGGATCAGTTTTGGAATCTACACATCCTGCAATCAATAAGCTCAAACTTGCGCTATACAGTAATGTTCTCATTAGCGTTCAACCGGTATGCCGTCAAAAGAACCTGCATTACCTAAATTGATGCTAATGGTCTTGGTGCTTTCAGGCGGCGCAGGGAATTTAAAGGTGAGTAAAATAGGTTCATAACTGGCTTTTTGGATAGCTTTATTTGTTGCATTTAAAGGTGCTGCCATCCAAATGCCAGCATCATCTTGCAGCAGTCCTACTTTTTTGGCTGTGTCATCATCAATATAATTGGTTTGTTCCAAATTGATGGATGTGCTCATAAATTCAGTGTTTCCATTTGGGGCAGGGTTAGGTTGAGCTATCACTTTTACGGTTAAAATTTTTCCAATCACCTTGACGCTTTGTAAACCTAAAGTGCCTTTACTCATGGGGATTTCAGCTAAAGTGGGTTGAGGCGCTGGTGCTTCAACTTGTGGTGTTGGTTCTCGAATAAGATCATCCCCATTTTTTGCAGTTTCAGCTGGGGCCATTTCTTGAGGTGTATTATCATTGGCTGGCGGATTGGCTTGTTGAGGTTCTTTGGAGCAGGCCGATAAACCCAAGCCAAGCATACAGAGGGCACACATTGCGAAGATATTTTTATTCATTCAGAACATCCTTTTTTCAAATATTTTTATAGGTCTTTTGACTATAGGGAATTTTAAACAGCTAGCCTGTCTAGGTTTTGTTGTAAAACGTTAATGAAATAAGAGAGATGAGCAGGTGATTGACTCGTGAGCATTATTCAGTTCTTTCGGCTTTAATTTGGATTAGATATTGTTCAGTAGAAAATTTTATAAGATAAAGGTATAAAATAAATACATCTTATAAGAGACTTCGTTTTATAATCGCCCATCTGTTCGAATAATCAATCAGGCATCTCGTGTTTCACGCAAAATCAGCTTGGCTTAATACACTTAAACCCAACTTTAAAGTTTTACCATTAAAAGATCGCATCCTATGTGGGGTAGGTGCTTTGCTTGGCTTGAGTATATCTTCGCTGATTAGTTGGTTAGCGCTAGGTGACTTAAATGCATGGTATATCGCCCCGATGGGCGCATCGTCTGTGCTGCTCTTTGCTGTACCTGCTAGTCCTTTGGCACAGCCGTGGAATATGGTGGTCGGTAATAGTCTTGCGGCTTTGATTGGCGTGACTTGTGCGATGTATATTCCTAATTTAACCGAAGCTTTTAGTATCGCAGTTGCATTAGCGATTATCTTAATGATGACCACGGACTCATTGCATCCACCGAGTGGGGCAGTAGCGATTACCGCGGTATTGGGCGGCGAGGCTGTCCATGATTTAGGCTACGCCTTTCTTTTTTATCCAGTCCTTTTAAATTCGGTCCTCTTGATGGTGGTTGCTATTATTTATAACCGATTACTAGGTAAGCAGTATCCACAAAAATCACAAGTTAATACACGGACGACAGATCCAACACCGACACAAAAAGTGTCGATTCAACCTGCGGATATTCAGCAAGTCTTAGAACAGCAAAGTCAGTTACTCGATATCAGTGAATACGACCTACAAAAAATCATTTTAGAAGCACAGCAGTTAGCTAGTCGTCGTGGTCTAAGCCAGTTTCATTGTCGTGATCTCATGAGCCAGCAAGTGATTAGCTTGCGTGCAGAAGATGATATTCAGTCAGCATTGGAAAAGTTTAAACAAGTCAATTTGATGAGTTTGCCAGTGGTGAGTGATCTGGATCGCTTGGTGGGAAATTTGGCTTTATATGATGTAGTGGAATGGTTTAAACGTGCCGCAGACCCCAAAGCCAGTTGGGAAAATCACGTTTATCAAATTATGAATCCCAAAGTGGTGACCGTGCAGCCAGATCAACCGATTGAAGATTTGGTGCCGTATTTTGTGGAAAGATCTTTTAATTATATTCCAGTCGTTGAGCAAAAACGGTTGGTGGGAATGATTAGCCGTGCTGATATGATCGCAGCGTTATATCAACAGTTAAATCAGCAAACAAAATCTTAAGCCTTAAACTTTGATTTAAATTCATCAGACTTAAATATGGTTTTGCCAAAATGTAGGCAAAAAAAAGCTACGGAATCTTGGGGGAGAAACCGTAGCGACCAAACTGGGTCAAAGGACTTTAACGTCTGTCATCATTCACAGTACGAATAGGGTCTGAATAGCCATTGGTACGGAAAAAGTTATCTTGTGCTTTAGGCATGACTAACCATAAAACCAAGTACACCAAAATACCGGGAAAGGCTGCGCTTAAGCATGATACAAAGATAAAAATAATACGCAGTAAATTTGCGTTCCAACCAAAACGTTCAGCAATACCCCCCATCACACCAGCAATCATGTTAGAGCGGTTTGAGCGATATAAACCAACATTGGCCATTCAGGTCTCCTTCAAAAAAAGAATAAATTTGAATATTTCCAAATTCATATTATAGAAATGGTGACAAGCTTTGCGATTTAAAGGGTGCAGAAAAAAAATTAAGTAAAGTTATGTAATTTGAAGAATTAGTTTGATTAGTTTGCCTTTAAAATAGCTTGAGTGTTAATTAAATATCAACGATAACAATGAGATATGATATAACATATATCGCAAATATATGTATACAGCGTTGATTATTTGATTACAATATTAAGTCAGCAAGAACTGAAAAAACCAATGAATGATTGGTCTTGGCACATTATATGAAAACATCGGCTTCACCTTTTTTGATGAAATTTGCATATCTTTCAGTGTTTGCAGGAGTGTTCAGCCTCTCTTTTATTGGTTGTAGTCCAACGCCTCAACCCGCAGCGGATAAGGGTGAAAGTTCGGCATCAACTGTCGCATCGGAAGTTCAAGCGAAGCAAGATCATGGAAAAAAATTAACCCAAGTGGCAGGGCAGGCGACATTGCCGAATGACGATGAAATAAAGTCAGCTCCTGTTCCTGAGCATGCCAAAATTTTTATTGGACGTTTTCATGCCAAAGTAAAATGCGATGACAGTTTTATTCCATGCCCAGAAGGCGATGCGGAGTTCATTCTTAACTTATTGCCAGATGGAACGGTACACCGCAGTATTATTCAAATTGGTAAAGTATTTGCTGAAAAAACCAATACGCCAGGCATTAATGTGAAATACCGTAAGGATACGTGGAGTGTTAATGAAGCACATACCGAGCTGGTGGTTCATCGAAAAGAAGGCGTGAATTTTTATTATCACGTGATTAATGAAAATAAAATCACCATGGATTTAGACAAAATTCGTCAAGGTGAAGTTGATCGAAATCAGGAATTATTTTCCAAGGGTTATCCTCAGCCGCAACATGCCTATACCTTGGTGAAAGACCCAAATTAAATACTGCGAATGAAGTAAATAAAATTATAAATTGCGTTTGAGCGTCGGCGTGAAATTCGCAAATCTTGGCTAATCGAATGCAACTAGCTTATAAAAAATTGAACTATTAATACGACATAGAATTGGTGGGTTGTGTGGGGTTCGAACCCACGACCAATAGATTAAGAGTCTACTGCTCTACCAACTGAGCTAACAACCCTGAGAAAATTTTAAAAGAGCATTTTAAAATTTTTGCAAGATAAACGAAGCGCGTAGTTTTGAATACTAGGGAATATTTGTTATCTAAAATTTTTCAGGTCAAATACTTCATCTAGCAAGACAAGAATGATACTTCGCAACATCGCTATAGCAAAATTTCGAGAATGGCGAATCAAAACCAATAATGGTGATGGTTTGTCTTGGTCGGAACCTGCAGGTTTCTTTTTCTTCAACTGCCGGAAGAAAGAAGCCCTAAGAAAGAATGGTGGGTCGTCCGCGACTCGAACGCGGGACCAATAGATTAAAAGTCTACTGCTCTACCAACTGAGCTAACGACCCTTAGGGGGTATGTACAAGATTGTAATCTAAAACTGGCATTTTAGAAAGATGGTGGGTCGTCCGCGACTCGAACGCGGGACCAATAGATTAAAAGTCTACTGCTCTACCAACTGAGCTAACGACCCATCTTGTGGTATCGAAGGAAATGGTGGGTCGTCCGCGACTCGAACGCGGGACCAATAGATTAAAAGTCTACTGCTCTACCAACTGAGCTAACGACCCATTTCGCTTGATGGTGCGTATTGTAGCAAGATCTGCTTCAAGCGCAAGTAAAAAATCATAAACTTGCTTGTGTTTGATTATAAATACAACAATGTGGCTCATTTTGACGGGTGATTGTCGTCAAAATGAGCAAGTTTGATTTAGAAACGGTATTGATAGGCCTGAATATTGTTATAAATTTCAGGGGTCAAGTCACAATAAGCGCTCGCATTCGGCAGTAAAACCAAGATTCGCTCATCTGTTTGCTTAGGATCAAAGGCTTGTTCTTTCAGCTTGTTTTTTTGGTATTTAAACGTACCTGTGGTTTCGACTTTTTTCTGTACACGTAAAAATACCGGTACAGCATAAGCGGGTAAGCATTTTTTAAATTGCAGAACCATTTCACTACAATCTTGTTCGTTGAGTTCGGCACCATCGGTGAGTGTGATGGCAGCCATACCTGCACGGCCATTGGTATCTGGAATTTCTACGCCATAAACCACAGCTTCAGCAATTTTATCGTACTCACTCACCATGTTTTCAACTTCAGTGGTTGAGACGTTTTCACCTTTCCAGCGGAAGGTATCGCCTAGACGGTCGACAAATTGAGCATGTCGGAAGCCAATGTCACGGACCAAGTCGCCAGTATTGAAGTATGAATCACCATGCTTGAACACATCTTTCATAATGACGGATTTGTTTTTTTCCGTGTCGGTATAGCCATCGAAAGGTGAGCGACGGGTAATTTTACCGATGAGTAAGCCGACTTCGCCTTTTTTCACTTTAATGCAGCGACCTTTAGCATCATGTACAGCTTCATTTTTTTCTTTATCAAACTGAATAATGGCATAAGGCGTTGGTGAAAAACCAACAGTGTTATCGAAGTTAAACACATTACTAAAGCCGACGTTGCCTTCACTTGATGCATAGAGTTCAAGGACTTCTTCGACCCCAAAGCGTTCTTTAAACTTATCCCAAATGTTTGGTCGCATGCCGTTACCAATCATTTTTTTCACACGATGGCCTTTTTCAAGGTCTGAATGTGGAGCATCCATCAAATAGCGGCAAAGTTCGCCCACATAGCCAATGGCTGACGCATCAAACTTTTGTACATCTTTCCAAAACGATGAGGTGGAAAACTTGCGACGCAGGGCAAGAGTGGCGCTACCGGCAATCACCCCACACCAACAAACTACAGTGCCTGTAGCGTGATAGAGCGGCAAAGTTACGTACATCACATCATCTTTATTCAGATTAAGGACGTGACCATATGTTCCATAAGCCAAAGTCCAACGGCTGTTGGTGAAAATCACCGCTTTAGGTAAGCCTGTTGTCCCAGAGGTGTAGATATAAAATAGGCCGTCTTTGCCTTTTACGCTTGCAGTGGTTGGCGTGTTGAATTTTGGAAATTCATCAATCGCTACTGCAAGGTTTAAAAAGCCTTTAGGTGCTTTACCGGCATCTACACGGGTGGCCTGATCTGCGAACCAATGTAAACGATCTGCAGCCACACTGAGATCATTACGAATCTCTTCTACGGCTTGACGGCATTCTTCGCCCACAATTACCGCAATTGGGTTTACTAAGTTGATACTGTGTGTCAGGACTTTGCCGACTTGTGAGGTGTTGACCAAGGCACTGGTGACGCCAATTTTGGCTAGTGCCACGATGGTTGCCACCAGTTCAGATCGGTTCTCGATCATCACCGCAATCACATCACCTTTTTTAGCGCCGAGGGCTAGGTAATAGTGACCAATTTGATTGGCCCATTCATTTAATTCGTTATAGGTATATTTTTGCTCTTCAAAATAAAGCGCATAACCTTTGGGATTGCGCTTTACGGCTTTTTCAAATGCAATACCTAAGCCTGCGGAAGTATTTGGGGTACGTAAATAGGCTTGCTTTAGACCACTCAACAGGTTGGGTACTTTGCTAATGAATGCGGGAATTTTTGCTGCAACATCAGCAATCCCAATAAGGTCGTGTTGTGTAGTTTGGCTCATGTGAATCCTATTTATTTTTCGTAATCCGATACGGTCTATTTCTTTGCAATGAAATTTGCAGCAAATTCTACAATTGTCTTTTAATCGTTTCGATCTAGTGCAATCAACCTAATTTGACAAAAGTATCAAAAAAAAACCAGTCACCGAAATGACTGGATTTTTTTATTCACCTGCAAAATAGCAAATTACTGCTCAGTTGCGGTGTTTGCTTTTTTCGGTGGACGACCGCGAGGACGACGAGGGCGTGCAGGTTTTTCACCTTCAGCGGCCGAGTTCTCGTCTACAGGAACCTCAACTTTTTGTTCTGCTTCAACGGCTTGAGCTTTTTCTTCTACTGGTTTAGTAGGAGCTTCAGACACTTCTTCCGTCTTTTCAGGCTGCGCACTCACATCCAGTTCAGCTTGAACGGGTGTCGGTACTTCAGCTTGAGCGGGCACAGGTGCTTCAGTTTGAACTGCAACGTCGGATACATTGGCTTCAACTGTAGCAGCTTTAGCTTCTGCAACTACAGGCGCCTCAACAGCAGTGTCTGCGACAGGCGTAGCTTCCACCTCAGCATGTGCTTTTGCTTGGTCTTGTTTCGCTTGTTCAGCGGCAAGTTTAGCAAGGCGACGACGCTCACGTGGGTCATTAGCAACACGTTTATCTGACACAGGCTTTGGTGGTGTCAAATCCAACATTGGCACTGGTTCAGCTTCAGGTGCAGCTTTTGCAACTTGAACATCACGAGTGACAGGCTTTTTCTCTACAGCTGCTTCAGCTGCGGGTGCAGTCAAAGTCGCGGCATATTCTTCCGTGAATTTTTGCAATGCACGGTTGAATGTTGGAATTAAGCCAAATTGCTCAATCAGTACAGAGCAGTCTTCACCGTATACATGCTTAATCAAGCTGCTTACAGTGTATTGACTTAGTGTCGGCACTTGAGATGGCGCAATTTTCGGAGCCTGTGCTTGTTGAGCACGAGCTGCACGCTGTTCGCGGCGGCGTTGACGTGGGTCATTGCTTGCACGAGACGGTTTTTGCTGCGCATGCTGTGGTTTATGCGCTGCTTCTTTTGTTTCAGTCGCAAGTTTTTCCACTTTTGCTGCTTCAACGACAGCGGCCTTTTCGACAACTGGGGTTTCTATAGTTTTTTCAACTGCTGGAGCAGTATTTAGCGCTACGATTTCGCTTTGAGCTTGATCAACATTCACCACAAGTGCTGTTGGCATCACGTCTTGACGTGGTGCATCAACAACTTCAACTTTAGGTTGACGTTGATTGCGGTTTTCAGGTTGTTGCTCAGCTGCAACTTCCTGAGCAATCGCTTGCTCGTTCAATACGCTTTGATCGCGGTGGCGATTTGGGCGATTTGGACGTTGTTGGTTGTTGCGGTCACGACGTGGAACAGACTGCGGTTGTTCATTGTTTTGAACATCTTGCTGTACTTGTTCGTTGTTGTGTTGACGACGTGAGTTACGACGGTTTTCACGTTGGTCTTGACGGTTGTCTTGACGTTCAGAACGTTGCTCTTGGCGTTCGTTTTGACGTGCTTCGTTATTACGCTGTTCTTGACGGTCTTGACGTGAAGGTTGTAACACTTCCTCATGAACTTGATGCGGTTGAGCTTCTTGTTCACGTGGCTCTTTATGCTTAGTACGCTTTTTGTTGTGACGTTTTTCTTCACGTTCAGCTTTTTCTGAATGGCTGTCACGTTCTTGTTTGTGCACAACAGTAGAAGGTGCAAGGTAAGCATTATTGTCTGCGACAACAGCAGGCGCTGCCGATGCAGGGGTAATTTGACCAAACTGGCCACGGCTTGCAGCACCGCCATTTACCATTTGTTCAATTGCAGCAGCGGCATTGTTTGCAGTACGCGACTGGTCAACGGTTGCAGCTTGTTTTTGAACAAATAAGTTTTCTAACCATGCACATGGACTAGATGATGCTGCAGGAGCGGCAACTTGTGCAGGTGCTTGTTGGGCAGCAACAGGTTGTTGCTTATTCTTTTTGTGGCCTTTTTCTTGTTGTTGTACAGGTGCTTGTTGCTGAGCAGCAGCGGCCTTTTCTTCACCTAAGTGCCACTCAGATGCTTCGTAACCCAATTCTTTTTCGCTAGAACGTGTTGCTTCAGTGCGTTCATAACTTGTCGGTGCAAAACCTTCAGGGTTATATGAAATTTCGTAATGTGGTGTTTCTAGGTGAGGGTGTGGAAGTACAGTCACACGAACATTTGAAGTTTGCTCAAGATATACAAGGCTGTGACGCTTTTCATTCAATAGGAATGCAGCAATTTCAACAGGCACTTCAACTTGAACTTCACCATGACGTTCGCGTAGCGCAATTTCTTCCACTTTACGCATAATTGAAAGTGATAAAGAGCGTAGGTCACGTACCATACCTGTACCATGACAGCGTGGGCACACATAACCTGTGGCTTCTTCAAGCGATGGACGTAAGCGTTGACGGCTCATTTCCATCAAACCAAAGCGTGACAATTGACCGAATTGGATACGTGCACGGTCGCTTTGTGTTGCTTCACGAAGTTTAGCTTCAACCATACGTTGGTTACGGTCTTTGGTCATGTCGATGAAGTCGATCACAACTAAACCACCGATATCACGTAAACGTAATTGGCGAGCAATTTCTTCTGCAGCTTCAAGGTTGGTATTGAGTGCTGTATCTTCTACATCGCTACCACGTGTTGATTTTGCAGAGTTAATATCAATTGAAACCAATGCTTCAGTTTGGTCAATCACAATTGAACCACCAGAAGGAAGTTTTACTTCACGTTCATAGGCAGTTTGGATTTGACTTTCGATACCAAAATGAGCAAATAACGGTTCATTTAAAGTATAGGTTTTTAATTTGTCGATTTGACGTGGCATCACCGCTTTAACAAAGTTATAGGCTTCGTTATACGCTTGCTCAGAGTCAATTAAAATTTCAGCAACATCATCACGTAAATAGTCACGAATCGCACGTGTAACCACACCGGCTTCTTGGTGAACCAACATTGGTGATGGACCTGAACTTGATGTGCTTTGGATTTGTGCCCAAAGGTCAAGCAAGTGTTGAAGGTCAAGTTGCAGTTCTTCTTGAGAACGACCAATACCAGCAGTACGTACAATCACGCTCATGCCACGAGGGACATTTAAAGACGCCAACATTTCTTTCAATTCTTCACGAACTGAACCTGAAATTTGACGGCTAATACCGCCACCTTTCGGGTTGTTTGGCATCAAAACCAAATAACGACCAGCAAGTGAGATAAATGTAGAAAGGGCAGCACCTTTATTACCACGTTCTTCTTTTTCCACTTGAACTAAAAGCTCAGTGCCTTCAGTGATCAATTCGCGGATGTTTGAAGTTTGGCGAGGATCTGCTTTGTAATAAGAATTAGCGATTTCGCGCATCGACAAGAAACCTTGACGACCTGCACCGTATTCAACAAATACAGCTTCTAAAGACGGCTCTACGCGAGTCACATGACCTTTATAGATATTCGATTTTTTTTGTTCACGGGTACGATTCTCTAAGTCAAAATCGTAAAGACGCTGACCAGTGACAAGTGCAACGCGAATTTCTTCGGCATGTGTTGCATTAATCAACATACGTTTCATGGGTGTAACACCTAATAGTGATACACAGAAGAACATCGCCTGACTCGTAGCGAGCATCAGATAGCATGGATCAAGTTACACAGATCGAAAAACATCCTCTGTGCATGTGTACCGACCTTCTTTGGGTGGGCAACGGTTTTTGATTCACGTATTGATGATGGCAATACGGCTTCAATCTTTTAAACGATTAAAGTCACCTGAATGCGTTTCACTGGCGGACAAACGGTGCATTGGATGTGAGTAACTTTCACTGTCACATTGCTCGAAGAGCATCCATTCATATCTGATAGAGCGTCTTGATACGGAATTATCATCGTACCTTTACAAACTGTGCAGATCCAATGCATCAAACGTTGTGGCCTGAACACGATTTCCAGGGAGCGACTGGTCTGATGTGTATCAGTTTACGTTTAAAAACCAACCTTGGTTGGCACATATTTTTTTGGGGCAAACTGTTTTATGTACCTACGGCACAATTAAACGCAACAGTTTGCAGTTTTGCCGATATAATAAGCCTTCGGCGTCGGCATAATTCTTTTGGGACCTTTCCGAGCTAAATGAGTAATTGCTTGAAAGTTCAATGACAGTAAATACTGAAATGAATCAACTTTTACTCAGTTACGGTGGTTTCCGTGCGCTGACTATATCAAACCTTGCATCATCTGCCTATGGGCTAAGCTTATGTTTCTTGCGAAAAGTATAGCTTAAATGATCGGTTTTTAATCAATTTTAGTATTTTTTTAGGTCACAGTAACTGTATGAATTCTACGCAAGAATGGCAAAGCGTCACCTGGTTTGAAGTGGACGAGCATCAGGCGGGTCAACGTATTGATAATTTCCTGTTTAGTCGTCTGAAAGGTGTGCCTAAAAGTCGCATTTATCGTCTGATTCGTGAAAGCCAAGTTCGCGTCAATAAAAAACGTGTCAAAGCGGAAACCAAACTCAATATTGGTGACCAAGTTCGAGTTGCTCCAATTCGTTATGAGCAAAAAGATGAGTCTGCGGTTCCCGTATCGGACAAAGTGGCACAAAGTTTACTGAGCCGTGTGGTGTACGAAGATGAAGGCTTAATGGTGGTAAACAAACCTTCTGGTATTGCTGTTCACGGCGGTAGTGGTGTGGCGTATGGCTTGATCGAAGGCTTACGTGCCGCAACAGGGAAGAAATACCTTGAGTTGATTCACCGAATTGACCGCGACACTTCTGGTTTGGTGATGATTTCGAAAAAACGTAGTGTGTTAAAAAGTCTGCAAGACATGTTACGTGAGCACAAAATCCAAAAAACTTATGCTGCTGTGGTGAAAGGCGTGGTTAGTTTGGATAAGCAGCTCATTGATCAGCCTTTGCATCGTTACGAACTGGCAAATGGCGAGCGTCGTGTTCGTGTATCACCTAAAGAAGGTAAAGAGTCGAAGACGCTGTGGAACGTGAAAGAACGTTTTATGCATGCCACATTGGTGTATGCGTCTCCACTTTCGGGCCGTACACATCAGATCCGTGTACATGGTTTAAGTATTGGTCATCCATTGGTGGGCGATGAAAAATATGGTCATGAAACTGAATACCGTGGTCCAAAGCCACGTCGTTTATGTCTGCATGCCATGCGTTTAGAAATTCCGGGTTACCAAACCATTGAAGCGCCATTGCCAGAAGATATGCAAAGCCTTGTGGCGCAGCTACGCGCGCAAAAAGCCGACAAAGTGGTGAAGTCTTCGGAAGATGACGAGTAAGTTTTAAATATTAGACTTCTCCCCCCTGAGCAGGACTGCTTCGTAAGTTTTCTTTCTCCCTCTCCTTTAAGGAGAGGGCCGGGGTGAGGTAAATAAATTGATGCACTCCAGAATCTGAATTACCAAACACTGAATCAAATCTAGGAAAACGTATGAACTCAGCTATAAAACTAGTCATTTTCGATTGGGATGGCACTTTATTTGATTCTGTGGGTCAAATTGTGGAGAGTTTAAAATTTGCAGCAGATCAATTTTCACAGCCGCTGACCGATGCTGATGCGAAAAGTATTATTGGTTTAGGTCTACCAGAAGTCGCACAGCGGTTATTTCCGACGGTTCCCGAATTACACAGCGACATTTTGCAAAGTTATGCCGATCACTATGTGGCACATTCCAAAGGTGATATATGGTTTGAAGGTGTGGCTGATATGTTGCAGGAATTACGTGATGCCGGTCTACAATTGGCTGTTGCAACGGGGAAAAGCCGTAAAGGTCTTGACCGTGTTTTGGCTCAAACGCAAAGTCATGAGCTATTTTGTGCGACCCGAGCAGCCAGTGAAACCAAATCTAAGCCAGATCCGTTGATGTTGGCAGAAATTTTGGCGGAAACAGGACTACGTGCCGATCAAGCCATTATGGTTGGTGATACGTCGTATGATTTAGAAATGGCCCTCAATATTCAGATGCCACGTGTAGGCGTGAGCTATGGAGTGCATACTGTAGAAACACTCCAGTATTTTCAACCCTTACATATTGCACATACAGTCGATGATTTGGCGGAATTTCTACTGGAACACGTTAAATTGCGTCTCGCTGTCTAGTTGCGGATACAAACGAGTAAAAAGGTGAAACTGGTTTTCACCTTTTTTATTGCCAATCATAGGGGGTAATACATCATTCATCTCTTTTGAGAAGTATTGAACTGAATTATTTTAAAAAACTGATAACACTAGATTTTTTAACAATAACAAGCGGTCCTCAAGCTGATTTATCTGTGTAGTTTGGCGCGACTATTTGCTTTTTTAGCACAAGCCAGGATAGGGTTTTGTTTGAATTTTATGATTTATCTTGTTGTTATTTATTGAATTATTTTTATTTGAAGAAAGTGGCGTACTTAATTTATCATAATTGAACATTGTTATTCGGGTATTAGGCTGACGCTAAAATAATCTTTTAATCTTATCTTTTAGTCGTATAAGCCAAGTTTTTTAGTAGAGATTCAGATTTAAGGGCGAAAAAAATAGTGAATTTTATTTAATTATTTTGACTTAAGTTTTTGAATATTAATAATAAATAATGATTAATTTATAGCTAATAGCTATAGTCATAAATAAAATAAGTATTGGTATTCACTTTCTAAAATCTCGATGCTAAATGTATCTAAACATAACGTGTAGCGTGTCGAGTGAAATGCTTTAGGCGAATCCTGACATGACTTTCATCACTTTGATGGTGATCGGAATGAAACACGTTGTGCATCCAATTTTTGCAGTTTAAGGAAACATTGATGTCGAATTCTGCTGTTGTTGAATCAGTTGCGCAAGCATTACGCGATGCGGAAGTAAATCAGGCTGCGATTGCACCGATCCGTCCACAACTTGGTGGTGAAAGTGCTGATGTAGATATTGCTTATGCCGTTCAAGAAGTGAATACCAAACGTGCGGTGGCAGAAGGTCGTCGCCTTGTAGGTCGTAAAATTGGCTTAACTTCAAAAGTTGTACAAGCGCAGTTGGGCGTTGATCAACCTGACTTCGGTATGTTGTTTGCTGATATGGCGTATGGCGATGGTGAAGAAATCCCTGCTGGTTTATTGATTCAGCCAAAAGTTGAAGCAGAAATTGCTTTGGTGATTAACCAAGACTTGACCAAAGAAAAACACACTTATGCAGACATTATTAGTGCAACAGAATATGCACTGCCTGCCATTGAAGTGGTCGATAGCCGTATCGAAAACTGGAAAATCTCTTTGATTGATACTGTGGCAGATAACGCATCTTCAGCAGGTTTTGTACTGGGTTCTAAGCCTGTAAAACTTGCAGATCTTGACCTTGTAAATTGCAAAATGGTCATGACTCGTGGTGAAGAAGTGGTTTCACAAGGTGTGGGTAAAGCGTGTCTTTCTAACCCATTAAATGCAGCAGTGTGGTTGGCTGACGAAATGGTTCGTCGTGGTCGTCCATTGCTTGCAGGTGACATCGTATTGACCGGTGCTTTAGGTCCAATGGTTGTGGCAAATCCTGGTGATGAATTCAAAGTTGAAATTGAAGGCTTTGGTTCTGTGACTGCAGCATTTGCAGCGAAATAAGCTTGGGTTTTACGGAATTTTTAAGAGTACACATTCATGAAAAAGATTAAATGTGCATTGATCGGTCCAGGGAACATTGGTACTGACTTGCTTTACAAACTTCAACGCAGCGAATTTTTAGAACCTGTATGGATGGTCGGTATTGACCCAACGTCTGAAGGTTTGGCTCGCGCTGCAAAAATGGGTTTGAAAATCACTGCTGAAGGCGTAGACGGTTTACTTCCACACGTAATTGAAGACGACATTAAAATCGCATTTGATGCAACTTCTGCCTATGTTCATGCTGAAAACAGCCGCAAATTAAATGAACTTGGCGTGTTAATGATTGACTTAACACCTGCTGCAATCGGTCCATTCTGCGTACCACCAGTAAACTTAGAAGCATTATTGGATGCAGGTGAAGTTCCGAACGTCAACATGGTGACATGTGGTGGTCAGGCAACGATTCCTATGGTTGCTGCGATTTCACGTGTTCAGCCTGTCGAATATGGCGAGATCATTGCAACAGTTTCAACAAAATCTGTGGGTCCGGGTACACGTAAAAACATTGATGAATTTACTCGTACCACTGCCGGTGCTATTGAAAAAGTGGGCGGTGCGAAACAAGGTAAAGCGATCATCATCATTAACCCTGCTGAGCCACCACTGATGATGCGTGATACTGTTCACTGTCTTGTTGAAGGTGAGCCGGATCAAGCAGCAATCACAGCATCTGTGCATGCGATGATTCTTGAAGTTCAAAAATATGTACCAGGTTACAAACTGGTCAATGGTCCTGTGTTTGATGGCAACCGCGTTTCAATGTTCTTGGAAGTTGAAGGTTTAGGGGATTATTTACCTAAATATGCCGGTAACCTCGACATTATGACTGCTGCTGCTGCACGTACTGCCGAAATGTTTGCAGAACGCGTCTTAAACCCTGTTGAAGCTTAAGGAATACCAAAATGTCTAAGATTATTATTAATGATATGACTTTACGTGATGGTATGCACCCGATGCGCCATCAAACGACACCTGAGCAAATGGTTGCCATTGCCACAGCTTTGGATGACGCAGGTGTGCCGCTGATTGAAGTGACCCACGGTGACGGCTTAGGTGGTAACTCTGTCAACTACGGTTTCGCAGCTGCAACTGATGAAGAATACCTGAAAGCGGTGATTCCAAACCTGAAACAAGCGAAAGTATCTGCACTTTTACTTCCTGGTATCGGTACGGTTGATCACCTGAAAATGGCACATGATGTAGGTGTAGCAACTATTCGTGTAGCGACTCACTCTACTGAAGCAGACGTTTCTGAACAGCACATTACTGCTGCTCGTAAACTGGGTATGGACACTGTGGGCTTCCTGATGATGGCGCACATGGCTACACCAGAGAAATTACTTGAAGAAGCACAAAAAATGGTGTCTTACGGTGCAAACTGTATTTATGTAACAGACTCTGCAGGTTACATGCTTCCTCAAGATGTGACTGACCGTGTAGGTATCTTACGTGCAAACTTGGGTTCAGAGATTGAACTCGGTTTCCATGGTCACCATAACTTAGGTATGGGCGTGGCAAACTCTGTTGCGGCTGTTGAAGCTGGCGCGATTCGTGTCGATCTTGCATCTGCAGGTCTAGGTGCAGGCGCAGGTAATACACCACTTGAGTTATTCGTGGCTGTTGCGAACCGTATGCAAATGGAAACTGGCGTTGACTTGTTTAAAGTACAAGACATTGCTGAAGACCTTGTTATTCCAATGATGCACAACCCGATCCGTGCCGATCGTGATGCTGCGACTTTAGGTTATGCAGGTGTTTACTCTTCATTCTTGTTATTTGCTAAACGTGCTGAAGCGAAATACGGCGTATCTGCTCGTGAAATCCTCATGGAATTGGGTCGTCGTGGTACGGTTGGTGGTCAGGAAGATATGATCGAAGACCTAGCATTGACCATGTCTAAAGCAAAAGAAGCCAATGCTTAATTTGCTTTAAATCAAAAAGCGCCCGAAATGGGCGCTTTTTTTATGTCTGAAGTGGCTGTGTTGGTTTGAGATGGGCTTGAGATTATGTTGAGATTGATTTGAGGCATGAAAAGTGGATTGAAATAAGAAAAGTTCTGCGAACCAATGGCTGATTTCGAGCAGCCATAGTAGTAAAATTTAACTTTAAGTTATTGATGATTATATAAATTAAATATCATGTCATAGCTAAATTTTATAACTCAAATAAGGATAAATCTCAGTAAAAAACTTTGTTTAAACTTAAAAGCAATTAATACAGCGCATGTAATTGCAAAAAATAAAAAACTTTAAATTTTATGTTAATAAAACATGGGGTTAATTTAATCAGCCGTTCTAAATGATAAAAGGGAGTTATTGTTTTAATCTCTAAGGAAAATAACCAGAAATAGCTTCCAAAGTTCAAGTCGTACAAAAGCCTGATAAACCTTAATACTGTAGTCGGATTTTTTTCCAAGGTATTGTTGAGCATGATGATGTCATAGCTTAATTTGATCACTGGGAATAAGCCATGCGTCGTCAAAATTTATGGATAGCAATTCTTGCTGCGACAGCAACATTAGGAACATCTGCAACTTATGCGGACTTTGTTGACGACAGCCAAGTACAATTGAAATTTAAAAACTTCTACTTAGACCGTCAAATTAAAGAAAATCCGGCGGGTAACTGGGGTTCATGGTCACAGGGTGTGACTTTGGATGCCAAGTCAGGGTATCAAGATATTGGTGCAGGTATTCAAGTGGGTGCTGACCTTTTGGTTCAACATGCATTTAAACTTAATGCACGTGATAAAAACCCAGACTGGATCTTGCCGCACGATGGTAAAGAATCAAAAGATAACTTTGGTAAAGTGGGCGTGACCCTTAAAGCCAAAGTATCTGAAACTGAGTTGAAAGTGGGTGAGTTATTACCAGTGTCTCCAGTGTTGGTTTTCGATCCATCACGTCAGTTAATGACGACTTATAGCGGTGCATGGTTAGAATCGAAAGAGATTAAAGATACTAAGTTAACTTTGGCATACATTGACGGGATCAATAACCGTTATGACAACCAATTCCGTGATTTATCAATGTTCGCTCCAGGTAAAAGATTACCAGATGGCACCGTGGGCCATTATGATCTTGGGCCAACTTCTGATGGTATGTATATTGCGGGTATTGACCATCAATTTACACCTGAGATTGGTGGTAGCTATTGGTACGCTGATGTTCAAGACATTTACACACAGCAATATGTCGGCGCGAACTATAAAACCAAGTTAGGTGACAAAGCCAAACTGGATAGCCATATCCGTTACTTCGATAACTCGGATTCGGGTGACAAACTGTATGGCGAAATTGATAACCAAGCCTTATCGGTTGGTGCGAAAGTGAATTACGGTTCGCATACCTTTGGTTTGGGTTATCAACAAATGTTTGGTGATAATGCATTCCCAACACTGGGTGGATGGGTGCCGCAGCCGTACTTAGTCAACTGGGGTATAGCAACATTTACTGCAAAAAATGAAAAATCATGGGGCTTTACTTATGGCTATGATTTCTCAGAAATGGGTGTGAAAGGCTTAAATACAACTGCTGTGTATTTCACAGGTTCAGATGCAGAAATTGCTGGTCTTAAAGATCAGAAGTCAGATGAATTGAACTTAATTGTGAACTACACCGTGCCTGAAGGTAAGTTGAAGGGCTTAGGCTTCCAGGCAATGTATATCGATGCCGATTTCGATTACAAATCTGACTTGCAAGAGTACCGTGTCGCGACAACTTATACCTATAAGTTCTAATTTCTCAGGATAAAAAAGAGGGAAGTGGATTCATTGCTTCCCTTTTTATTTGCTGGGTTATTTAAAAAAGAAATACCTCAAAGATTTTATGGATATATTTTTGAGTTATATATTTAAAAAACAATAACTTAAATTATAGTCTATTTGTTGTTTATGATCGTAAATATGTATCAGTTAGCAGTGGCTGAACAGGTAATATGAGACTGTAAAAACCACAAAATCCAAAAGAGTCCCCCTTGTGTTTAAATCCGTTATGGATTGAAACATAAGCTCTACGCAATACGAGGAGCATGTATGAGCACTGTTCAGATTCCTGACTATACAACTGATTCATTCTTTGGTTTAGAAGATAAATGGATTGAAACTGCTGAAGGCGAATTAACGCATTACCACGAAGTGGGTGAAGGCACACCAATTCTATTTTTACACGGTTCAGGTACAGGTGTATCTGCTGCTGCTAACTGGTGGTTGAACCTACCTCAAATTGGTGAACAAGCACGTTGTATCGCTATCGATACGATTGGCTATGGTCAAACTGTTGTTGCACCGAATACTGCTTATGGTATCCGTGCTTGGGTTGATCACGCTGTACGTACGTTAGATGCCCTAGGTATTGAAAAAACTTGGTTAGTGGGTAACTCACTCGGTGGCTGGTTAGCATTCCAAATGGCTTTGGACTATCCAGAACGTGTATTGGGTATCGTGTCTATGGGTACAGGCGGTGCTAAACAAACTGCAGCACTTAAAGCACATGCAAACCCTGTATTAACCGAAGAAGGCATCAAGAAAACCTTGTCTATGTTTGTTGTAAACAAAGACTTGATCACAGACGAATTGGTAAAAGTACGTTTCGCTTCTGCTGCAAATGACTATGCATCAAATCGTTTGATGGATGTTGTTGGCGCACGCGACCGTGACCGTTTCGAATTCCCACTCGACTTTGAAAAAATGAAAGACATTACTGTGCCAGTATTGTTGATTCACGGTGTACAAGACGTGGTGATTCCTGTATCTCGTACGTGGGATATTTTGAATACCGTTCCTCATGCTGATGCGCATATTTTCAGCCAATGTGGCCACTGGTCTCAAGTTGAAAAAGCAGAAGAATTCAACACCGTGATTAAAGATTATTTAAAAGCGCGTGGTGTGTAATTTCTTGTCACTGACATGAAATTCAAAAAAAGGATGGTTTTGCCATCCTTTTTTTTATATAAATCTTTTGAAAAAAATACTTTAAATGAGTATTATTCTCATTAATAGGTCGACAGTGTACGGTCTAAATCAGTAAAAAGGCATAAAATCAGCCCATCTAAATGGTTGGGGAAGGGGAATTATTTATTAGACTTAAGTTGTAAATCGGCAATTTTTAGCAATTTTTATCAATGTCTAAACTAAAATTTATAAGTTATTTTCCATCAAGTCGATATGCATGATAGATAAAATGCGTCGATTAAAACATTTAAACGATTAAAAAAGCGACTTTTTAGCCATAAAAAAAGCACCATTATTCATTTTAAAAATAATGGTGCTATATCTATAAATTATGACTTGGCGAAAATTAACGCTGTTCGCGATTAATATCGAGATAAAAAACTTTGGTTAGCAGTTCAAGGAATTTATCTACAGCCACAGAACTCGCCGTTTTTCGGTAACTTACATACAAGTCTAGATACGGTAATTCGACATCTAAAGGACGGATCACCGTATTGTTCATGGTCAATGGCGCAATGTATCCCGGTAGGATCGTGCAGCCTAAGCCCATGCCGATGGAGTTAATGTTAAACAGGATATTGTCGGCTTTTTGCACGATATTAAATTGAATACCATGGGTCGAAGCAAAGTCCAAAATAGCTTCATGCAACGTGCCAGATTGTTCACGTGCAGGAATGATAAAATCAATCCCATTCAATGCTTTAACAGGAATACGTTCGTACTTCGCTAAAGGGTGATCTTTGGGTAAAATAAAGATTAGCGGTTCACGCAGTACAAACTGACTTTCAATTTCGTCGCTGTGGAAGTTATTGCGGGTAAAAGTGATATCTAGTTCACCTTTTTGCAGCAATTTCATCTGATCGCGGTTATTTAAACTGAGTAATTCAATCTTGAGTTCTGGGTTCTGAACACGTAAATTTGGCAGTACATAAGGGAAGATTTTCATCTCTGCGACAGGGACAAAACCAATACGCAGCATCTGCTGTTTGGCTTGTGAAACCTGACGTGCCATAGCGACAGCTTTGTCTGCTTGTGCCAAGGTTAAACGTGCTTGTTCTAGAAATACGGCACCTTCTTCTGTGAGCTCAACTTTACGTTTAGTACGGTGCAACAGTTTTACGCCGACATCTTCTTCAAGATCTTTAATTTGTTGGCTTAAAGAAGGTTGAGCAGTATAAAGTTTTAACGCAGCTTTACTGAAATTGAGTTCTTCAGCGACAGTAATAAAGTAGCGTAAGTGTCGTAATTCCATATAATCAACCCGTGGAGTAATCCAAAAAATGTCTTACTTAGAAGTCCGTTCAGTATAATCTATAAACAACTATTGCGTGAGGATTATTTTACCATTCACGAAATAAATGGTGTTCTCGGCAATTTAAAAAAAATGCCATAAAAAAAATCTACCGTAATAATCTATAAAATCTCTTAATTAAAACAAAATAAATATTTCCCGAATATCGCTCTAAAATCCATCATCGTTGAAAAGTTGAGTCTATTACTTTGTGCCTTATGGTCACAGGAGAGCTTTTCATGAGTGGAAAAATTGATGTGCGCGAAATCGATGCTTTAGTCGATGCACAAAATGGACGTATCACGCCATCTATCTATACCGATCCAGACATTTACGAACTTGAATTAGAACGTGTGTTCGGTCGTACATGGTTATTCCTATGCCATGAGAGCCAAATTCCTAAAGCCGGCGATTTCTTCAATACCTATATGGGTGAAGATCCAATCATCGTGGCACGTCAAAAAGATGGCTCAATCAAAGCATTCTTAAACCAATGTCGTCATCGCTCTATGCGTGTGAGCTTCGCGGACTGTGGTAATACACGTGCATTTACTTGCCCGTACCACGGCTGGTCTTACGGCATTGATGGTTCTTTAAAAGATATTCCACTTGAAGACCGCGCGTTCCCGCACGGTGCTTGTAAAGAGAAATGGGGTCTTGTTGAAGTTAACCGTGTTAAATCATACAAAGGCTTAGTATTCGCTTGTTGGGATGAAACTACACCTGACCTAGAAGAATACATGGGCGATATCGCTTGGTACTTAGATGGTGTTCTTGACCGTCGTCCAGGTGGTACAGAAATTATCGGTGGTGTACACAAGTGGGAAATCGAGTGTAACTGGAAATTTGCAGCTGAACAGTTTGCATCTGACCAATACCACGCATTGTTCTCTCACGCATCTGCGATCCAAGTATTGGGTGCAAAACCAGATGACGAATCATCTAAGAAATTAGGTGCTGCACAAACAGCTCGTCCTGTTTGGGAAACTGCGAAAGATGCGATCCAATACGGTTCACGTGGTCACGGTTCAGGCTTCTTCTTCACAGAAAAACCAGATGCAAACGTTTGGGTAGATGGTGAAGTTGCAAACTACTTCCGTGAAACATTTGATGAAGTTAAAGAGCGTTTAGGCGAAGTACGTGCTTTACGTCTTGCTGGTCACAACACCATGTTCCCAACATTGTCTTGGTTGAACGGTACAGCAACACTTCGTGTATGGCACCCACGTGGTCCAAACAAAACTGAAGTGTGGGCATTCTGTATTGCAGACGCTGAAGCATCTCAAGAAGTGAAAGAAGCATTTGAGCGTTCTGCGACTCGCGCATTCGGTCCTGCTGGTTTCCTTGAGCAAGATGACTCTGAGAACTGGATTGAAATTCAAAAAGTTTTACGTGGTTATAAAGCCCGTCAAAACAAATTAATTATGGAAATGGGTAAAGGTAACGAGAAAGTACGTGAAGATGGTATCCCTGGTATCACCAACTACATTTTCTCAGAAACAGCTGCACGTGGTATGTACCGTCGTTGGGCTGACCTATTGATTCATGAAAAATGGGAAGACGTTGAAGCTGCGGCTGACGAATATGAGAAGGAGCTTATGAAATGAGTCAAATTAGTTTAGAACTCCATCACCAAATTAGTCAGTTTCTTTATCGTGAAGCAAAATTGCTTGACGATTGGAAGTTCCGCGATTGGTTAGCTGTATTAGCTGAAGATATTTCTTATACGTTACGCACAACACCAAACGCGCAAACACGTGACCGTCGTCGTTCGATTGAGCCGCCAACAACTTGGGTATTTAACGATACAAAAGATTTGTTGGAACGCCGTGTAGCTCGTTTAGAGACAGGTATGGCTTGGGCTGAAGAACCTCCTTCACGTACAACACACATGGTTTCAAATGTGATTGTTGAAGCGACTGAAGTTGAAGGCGAATACGACGTTTACGTAACGTACTTGTTGTACCGTACCCAGAAAGAGAAAGATGTAACAATCTACTGTGGTAAGCGTCATGACAAGATCCGCAAAGTCGACACTGAGCAAGGTTTCGAAATCTTCAACCGTAAGATTACCCTTGATCAGGTGACTTACAACTCACATAACCTGAGCGTGTTCTTCTAATGAATAAGATTTTTGTTTGCCAAGTTGACGAATTAGACGAAGGCGAAGCATTGAAAGTAGATTGCGGCGTTAACGGTATCGATGCGCTTGCAGTATTCAACAACAATGGCGAATTTTTCGCGATGAACGACCGTTGTTCACATGGTAATGCTTCAATGTCTGAAGGTTACCTTGAAGATGATGGCACTGTTGAATGTCCACTTCATTCGGCTCGATTCTGTTTGAAAACTGGTCAAGCATTATGCTTACCAGCAACAGATCCTATCAAGACATTCCCTGTGATTGTTGAAGATGGTGCTTTATACGTAGAGATGGCAGGAGAGTAATCATGGGTTGGCTACAAGGCGAAGTTGCACTTATTACCGGTGGTGGTTCAGGCTTAGGCTGGGCATTGGTTGAACGTTTCTTGGAAGAGGGTGCAAAAGTTGCTGTTCTTCAACGTTCACAGTCCAAAGTTGATGCATTGAAAGAACATTTTGGTGACCGCGTGCTAGCGATCGCAGGAGATGTAGCCAGCTATGAGGATAATGTTCGCGCAGTTCAAGCGACTGTTGAGCATTATGGCAAACTTGACTGTTTCGTCGGAAACGCAGGTATTTGGGATCATTATGCAGATATCGTCAATACATCGGGTGAACAGCTAGAAAAAGCTTTTGATGAGATTATGGGTATTAATACCAAATCACTCATCTTAGGTGCGAAAGCTGCACTCGAGGCATTGATAGCTTCTGAAGGTTCTATCATATTTACTTTGTCTAACTCTGCACTGTATTCAGCAGGCGGAGGCCCTGTATACACAGCATCTAAGCATGCAGGTGTGGGCATTATGAAAGAATTGGCTTATGAGCTTGCGCCTAAAGTACGAGTGAATGCTGTTGCACCGTCGGGTATGAATGTCAACATCAAAGGTGCTGCTTCTTTAGGCCAAGAAAACCTTGGTCTACTCGATGCACGTGATCCTGAGAAGATTGCCCGCGGTATGCCGCTCAACTTCTTACCAGAACCCGAAGATATGACTGGTTCTTATGTGTTATTGGCTTCTCGTCAAAACAACCGTCCATTGACAGGCGTTTTAATCAACGCGGAATGTGGTCTAGGTATCCGTGGTTTACGTCAACCACGTGCTGGCTTCTTTGACGAGATCTAAATCGCCAAAACCGTAAAGGACTTACTCGGCAGCCGTTTTTGGCTGCCTTCCGTTTAGGAGTCACCCATGGCCGTTAAACTCATTTGTGCATCGCACAGTCCCCTGATGGAATTTGCTTCTCCGCAAGAGAAATATAAAGAGGAAAAAGTTCGTGAAACTTTTGCCAAACTTGCGAAAGAAGTTGAAGACTATAATCCAACATTGATCATTACTTTTGGTCCAGACCATTTCAATGGTTTCTTCTATGATCTGATGCCAAGTTTCTGCGTGGGTATTCGTGCCAAAGCCGCAGGTGACTGGGATTATGGTAAAGACAATGATCACATTAACGTACCTGAAGAAACTGCAGTGAATTTAGTACGTCGTGTGTTGGATGAAGGTGTTGATGTTGCGTACTCATACCGTATGCAAGCAGATCATGGCGTGACTCAACCATTACATTTCCTATGTGGTGGCAAGCTTGATCGTTATCCAACGATTCCAATTTTTATCAATGGTGCTGCTGCACCGATGCCGACAACTAAGCGTACAGTCGCTTTGGGTCGTGCAGTCGGTCAGTTTATTCAATCATTGAACTTAGAAAATGAACGTGTACTTGTTTTGGGTACAGGTGGTTTGTCTCATGATCCACCAACGCCGCAAATGGGTTCAGTTCCACCTGAAGTGGAAGAGTTCTTGATTGCAGGTCGTAACCCAACTGAAGAGGCACGTAATACACGTCAAGGCAAAATCATTGCTGTCGGCCAAAAACTCGCGGCGGGTGATACCTCTGTGGCTGTGCCTTTAAATCCTGAATGGGACCGCGCACTCCTCGCAACGTTCGCCAAAGCTGACTTTGCTGCCATTGAAGCGATGACTGAAGCTGAAATTCGTGCCGAGGGCGGTCGTGGTGGTCAAGAAGTTCGTTCTTGGATGGCTGCATTTGCTGCACTGCATGAAGTGGGCGAGTACGAAATGACAACGCACTGTTATGAAGAAATCAGTGAATGGATTGCGGGCTTCGGCATCGTATCTGCAGAGTTAAAAGGTTAAAGACATGAGCAACATCGAAACCATCGTAATTGTAGGTGCTGGTCAAGCTGGTGCTAGCGCCATTTTAGAACTCCGTGCGAACAAGTATGAAGGCAAAATCATTTTGGTGGGTGATGAAACACATCTTCCTTATGAACGTCCGCCTTTGTCTAAAGACGTAATTCTAAAACCTGAAGAGACCAAAATCGAAATTCTGTCAGAAGAAAAATTGGCAGAACTCGGTGTTGAACATATTCGTGGCAATGGCGTTGTGAAAATCCATAGCGATGCGAAAACAGTTGAACTGAAAAATGGCGAAATTGTTGCATTTGACAAGTTGCTTCTAGCAACCGGTGGTGCAGCACGCCGTTTACCGAATTTCGATGCTTTGGGTAAACACGTTTATACCTTACGTAACCTTGAAGATTCACAAGCATTGGTGCCTGTATTACAAGCGGGTCGCCGTATTGTATTGATCGGCGGTGGTGTGATTGGTCTTGAGCTTGCTTCTTCAGCACGTTCTAAAGACTGTATCGTGACCGTGATTGAAATGGGTCCGATGGTCATGGGTCGTTCATCTCCACGTGTTTTAAGTGAATTCTTATTGGCACAGCAACGTCTTGCAGGTGTAGATGTTCGTCTTTCGACTTCTATTGCTAACTGTAAGCTTGATGGCGAAGAAGTGTTGATCACGCTTGAAGGCGGTGAAGAACTTCGTGCCGATGCAGTGATCTATGGTATTGGTATTGTGCCAAATGCTCAACTTGCGGTTGATGCAGGTTTAGACGTTGATTTTGCCATTAAAGTGAATGATAACTGCCAAACTTCGCATCCAGATATTTATGCAGCGGGTGACGTTGCGACTCAGCTTCGTGACTGTGGTAACCACCGTCGTGTCGAAACTTGGGAAAATGCGAACTTGCAAGCAGGTATCTTTGCTCGTCATGTAATGGGTGTTGAACATCCAACCCCAAATCCAGCGTGGTTCTGGACAGATCAATTGAATATCAACTATCAATTTGTAGGTGATATGGCTGCAAGCGAATGGATCGTTCGTGGTGAAATTAAACCTGAATTGGCGGCTGAGTCTTCATTTGTATTGTTTGGTGTAACTGACGGTGTCATTGTTGGTGGTATTACGGTGAATGCTGCAAAAGAGATGCGTCATTTGAAAAAATTGATTAGCAAGAATGCAGCGTTTGAAGCGGATAAATATTTAGATTTAAGCCAAGATTTACGTAAACTTGTAAAGTAAGCTGAATGTCTAAGATGAGCAGACTTACGGTAACGTAGGTCTGTTTTTTTATGTCTTTAGTTTTAGCATCGCACTTATAAAGCTATTTTTGTAGTCCATGTATACAGTTTTAGCTTATATAGATCTATTCAACGGTTTTAATCCTCCCAGCCCTCCTTTTTCAAAGGAGGGAGTAGTCTTTGTGAAGAATGGATTTCGTTTGGATGGTTCCCCCTCTTTTTTAAAGAGGGGCTAGGGGAGATTATTGATCGTTTGAAGAGAAGTCCTTATACCCCAAACGATCGGGTGGCATTCATACCGCCTCCAATTTAGTTGATAAAGGGGAGAACAATAATTGGTCTTAAACTTTATTAGTTAATGGTCTTACGAGTAGTTCCAGATCTGAATAGTGGGTTTCAGGTTAAGTCGTTAGAACAATCAAATTTGAGAATGAAATGAAATCTTCACTGCCGCTGACGGCAAGTATATATGCTCTTTTGGTACTGATTTGGGCGACGACGCCGCTCGCGATTGTGTGGAGTGTACAGGAAATACATCCGATGTGGGTGTTGATTATCCGTTACTTCGGTGCATCTATTATTGCGCTGTTTTTGTTGAAATTGATGCGTGATCCTTTGCCGTTTGATGAAACCTCATTAAAAAGTTATGTGGCAGGGAGTTTGAATTTGATTGGCGCACAGTTATTTATTTATCTGGCAGCCAATTATCTCACCTCTGGTTTAATGGCACTGATTTTTGGTTTTTCACCCTTAATTGCCGGTTTGATTGGCCATGTAATTTTAAAAACACATAAATTGGTCGCTTTGCAGTGGTTGGGCATGGCGGTTGCAGTGGGTGGTTTAACTTTTGTCTTTGCAGATTCTGCTGATAGCAAAGTCAATCCAATTGGCGTTGTACTGATGCTAATCAGTATGGTGTCATATATCAGTTCGATTTTTTGGGTGAAGCAGATTAATGCACCGTTAAAGCCGATGTCACAGGCAACCGGTTCCCTGATTGTTTCTGCTTTAGGATCGATGCTCATTATTCCTTTTATCTGGCAGCATTTTCCAACCGAATTGCCAAGCGGCCGTGCAATGATTGGATTTGTCTTTACCATGATCATGTCATCCATTGTGGCAATGCTGTGTTACTTCTGGCTTATAAGACGTTTGGCCGCATCAACGGTGTCACTCAGTAATGTGATGACACCTGTCATAGCATTGGTTTTGGGAGCGACGTTGAACAGTGAATATATTAGCTCCAATGCCTTTGTTGGAATCGTGGTCGTGATGTTTGGTATTGTGATGTACTTTTGGAAAGAGTGGCGCGAGCAATATTTTAATAAAGTACGTTGAACCGTGTACATCTACAGAATTATAAGGAAGCTGCGGCTTCCTTTTTTTTCTATACCTTTGCGCTAAAGAGCGTGTTTCACATGGAACATGATGGCATTGTCGAAACAATCGACAGTTGGTGTAAAAACAACAAAATAACAAACAACAGCTACAGTCAGTTTGAGTACTATGGAATGAGCTATAAAATCAAATAGATCTGTTTGATAAAAATAAATTTAGGACAATTTTAAATGTCTGAATCTAACAAAATCGTGGTATATGCAGCGCTCTTCGGCAATTTAGCGATTGCACTGGTGAAGTTTGCCGCTGCCTATATCACGAATAGTTCGGCCATGTTGAGTGAAGCAATTCACTCTGTGGTTGATACTTTAAATGAAATCTTACTGCTCTACGGTATGAAAAAATCGCAGCAGCCAGCAAATGCACGCCATCCGTTTGGCTATGGGCGAGAGCTGTATTTTTGGGCTTTTATTGTGGCGTTGATGGTCTTTGCTTTGGGTGCGATCGTGTCGATTTATCAAGGGATTAGTCATATTTATCACCCCGAAGAAATGCAAAATCCGATGATTAACTATATCGTATTAGGTATTGCGATTTTGTGTGAAGGGACCTCTTGGTTTGTGGCATTGAAAGCATTTCGTAAAATCAAAGGGAAACAGGGCTATTTTGAAGCATTTCGACGCAGTAAAGATCCGACGACATTTACCGTGTTATTTGAAGATTCAGCAGCGCTGATTGGTCTGTTTATTGCCCTGATCGGTATCTATTTATCACACGCGCTGAATATGCCAATGCTTGATGGTCTGGCATCAATTCTAATTGGGGTTGTACTCGCTATTTCAGCAATTTTACTTGCACGTGAGACTAAAGGATTGCTCATGGGAGAAACTGCTGACCCACAATTGAGGCATAATGTCTTGATGGTTGCAGAGCAAGATCCAGCAGTGCATTCTGCCAATGGGGTGTTAACAGAGCAGATGGGTGCACATCAAGTTTTGGCATCTTTGAGTCTTGAATTTAAAGATAATTTAACATCAGATGATATAGAAGCTTGTGTCAACAGAATTGAAGCACAAATTAAACAGCTTCATCCTGAAATTGTGGCACTCTTTGTCAAGCCTCAATCTCGGAAGGTTTGGCTTGAGCGCATGAAAGGTCGTCTTGATCAATAGGTCTGCGAGGTTAAATACTTTGCAAGGTTTGTCAGCATAGTGAATGAATTTTAAATACACATGAATCAAAAAACTCAATCAGCACAGTTTCAAATCAGTACTAAAAGCTGTATGAAACATACGTGGACGAAGCCTGTATTTGATTATCTGGCAACTGACCATTTTAATGGGGAAAAATTCTTTAATACCCTTCGAAATCCAGATGCGTTTACGCGTAAAGATATGCTGAAATGGATCATGACGCGTAAAAGCGATACATGGAAAGTAGATCGTGAGCAAGAATACCAACAGTTTTTTGCTTCTTCGCGTAGCATTCCGCACAATCGGCCATCGGCTAAAATGGATGATTGGTTGGTTTGGTTTGTCGGACATGCGACGGTTTTGATTCAAATTGGGCCATATAATTTTTTGACCGATCCTGTATGGGGGGAGTATGCAGGCCCACGTCAAGGGACTGGACCACGACGTGCTTGTCCTGCAGGAATTGCCTTAGAAGAATTACCTACAATTCATGGGGTTTTACTGAGCCATAATCATTATGATCATATGGATTTAGCAACCTTGAATTGGTTACATGAACAATTTGCTATGCCGATTTATACTGGTTTAGGCAATGCTTATTATTTACCCACACATTTCAATGTCATTGAACTTGATTGGTGGCAATCGGAAATGTTTGAAGATTTGCGTATCGTTTATACGCCTGCACAGCATGGTTCAGGTCGTGGTTGGCGAGATCAAAATCATGCCTTATGGGGAGGTTTTTCCATCGTGCATAGTACAGGACATTTCTTCTTTGCTGGAGATACGGGCTATGCCGCGCATTTCAAACAAATCCATACACGCTTAGGTGCACCCCGAGTAGCGTTATTACCGATTGGAGCTTATGAGCCACGTCGTTTAATGAAATATTTGCACATGAATCCCGAAGAAGCTTTTCAGGCGCATAAAGATTTACAGTCAAAATGTTCATTGGCAATGCATTATCGGACTTTTCAGTTGACTGATGAAGCTAGAGACCAACCTGAACATGACTTACATCATGCAATGCGAAAAACATCAAAGTTAATGAATCCATTTTTAACCATGCATGAAGGCAAAAAATTGATTGTTTAAGGATTAATTAGAAGGTAATTGGAATATTTAATGCCAAGAAAAAACCACCTTAAAAGGTGGTTTTTTTATTCAAAGATAAAACTTAAAGCAAGCCTGGATTACCTTGAGCTGGATCAGTTGCACGAGCAGCTTGCGCATCCGCTACAGTTAAGCCTAATGCTTTTGCAACACCTTCACCATAAGCTGGATCACATGCGTAACAGTTACGGATATGACGATATTTGATGAAGTCGAGTGCATCGCCCATTGCGCCAGCAGTGTTATTAAACAATGCTTGTTTTTGTTCATCATTCATTAAGTTGAATAATGCACGTGGTTGACTGAAATAGTCGCTGTCATCTTCACGATAATCCCACAAGTCAGCATCACCAGTAATTTTCAATGGTGGTTCTTTGTATTGTGGTTGCTCTTGCCATTGGCTGAAGCTGTTTGGTTCATAATGCGGTGTTGCACCATAGTTACCATCCATACGGCCTTGTCCATCACGACGGTTGGAATGAACAGGGCAACGTGGTGCATTTACAGGAATTTGGTAATGGTTTACACCCACGCGATAACGTGCAGCATCAGCATAGTTGAATAAACGCGCTTGCAGCATACGGTCAGGTGAGAAGCTAATACCCGGCACCAAGTTACTTGGTGCGAAAGCGGCTTGTTCAACATCTTGGAAATAGTTTTCAGGGTTACGATTGAGTTCGAATTCACCCACTTCAATCAACGGATAGTCGCCTTTAGGCCATACTTTGGTTAAATCAAATGGGTGATAAGGTACTTTTTCTGCATCAAGTTCAGGCATGATTTGAACGTACATTTTCCATTTTGGAAAATCGCCGCGTTCAATTGCATTGAACAGATCGGTTTGTGAGCTTTCACGGTCTTTGGCAATAATCGCTTCAGCTTCAGCATCGGTTAAGTTTTTAATGCCTTGTTGAGTGCGCATGTGGAATTTAACCCAGAAGCGTTCATTATTGGCATTAATAAAACTGAAAGTATGACTGCCAAAACCATGCATATGACGGTAACCATCTGGAATACCGCGGTCAGACATCACAATCGTAACTTGGTGTAGAGCTTCAGGTAGTAAAGTCCAAAAATCCCAGTTATTAGTTGCACTACGCTTATTGGTTTTAGGATCGCGTTTTACTGCTTTGTTTAAGTCAGGGAATTTACGAGCATCACGTAGGAAGAAGACAGGGGTGTTATTACCAACTAAATCCCAGTTACCTTCTTCAGTATAGAATTTAAGGGCAAAACCACGAATATCGCGTTCTGCATCTGCAGCACCACGCTCACCCGCTACGGTAGAGAAACGAGCAAAAAGTTCAGTTTTTTTACCAACTTCTGAGAAAATTTTAGCGCGGGTATATTGGGTAATATCGTTAGTCACGGTAAACGTACCGAAAGCACCAGAACCTTTGGCATGCATACGACGCTCTGGAATTACTTCACGAACGAAATTACCGAGTTTTTCATTAAGCCATAGGTCTTGGGCAAGCAAAGGACCACGTGCACCTGCCGTCATACTGTTCTGGTTGTCTACAACAGGAGCACCAGCATCAGTTGTTAGGTGGGTGACAGGACATTTTTTAACGTCGTCGCTCATTGAGTATCTCCATTATTATAATCATGTATTAAAGTTGGGAGTTATAACCCTTCAATTGATAACACGCTCAACAGCACATGACATTAACCGTTTTGTTAATTCATTTTAAAGTGACAATGTGACAACAGTTTTTCTCTCATTCTAAAATTTTTCAAGCAGCAATCAATCGAAGAGAAGTCATAAAACTGTAGCCGTTAAAAGCTTAAAAATCTTTATATACTTATTGACTCTAAAGCTTTCTGTGGCTTTTGACAAATGGAAAAATAGTTTTGAATAAATGGTTAATTCGATGAATCAAGTTATTGAATTTATATTATTTATTTATATATTTTGTTTTAATATTTTATCGATGAATTAAACTCAAATATATCGCTATGATAGGTAGAATAGGACGAAATATCTAAATCCATATTTCTATTATGGATTTTGGCCTTAATATAGGTTTTTTAGCTGATTCTAGTTAATGAAAGACATTTTTATGTTGTTAATATTGGAGAGCTTTTTTAACATTAAAGACATTATTTAATACTTAAAATAAGCTAAAAATACAGCTGAAGAAATATTGGCAAGTGGTCTAAGTTGTTTTAGAAAATTGTAAATAAATTTTTTATGGGGTGATGCTAGTTGGCACACCTATCTTTATTGTTGTCAGGTCAGGTGTTGTCACTCCAGCTTGAATCGATTCCTACATCATATCAACATACTAGGCAACCTTACGTGATCGCATATCGTAGTTGAGGGGGTTAATGGCGAACCCATTTTGACCTCGGGATATATTTTACGCCTAAAAGGATAAGCACTTAAACAAGACTGGACCGTATTGGCATGAGCACATGGCACGACTGTGTGGCTGATACAAGTGCTCCTTCAAGTGATTATACAATGGGCCTGTATATAGTTTGCAACTAGTCATAGATAGTGCAATCGACAGTTGTTTGAGGCATGGCTATGTAGTGGTTGCAACAGATTATAAGGACTGGGTAAGCCAAAACTGCGCCCTCATATGAATGTAGTCAGTTAAGTTTATAACTTGGTGGATTCTGTGCGTGCATTGCATTCTTGGAAGCCGAGGCAATTTAGTAAAGACTGGATGGTGATGGGGCGTAGTCAAGGTGGTGCAGCTGCTATTGCGGTTGCAGCTCAGGGGCAAAAAGATGCGCTTGAATTAAATTTTAAAGCTGCAATACCCTTGGCACCGGGTGGTTATCAATATGAATGTATTGCTGAATACGTAGAAACCAATCCAAATCCAGATACCAATGTAGCGGCATTTTTCCCCAGCGTGTTGTAGGGAGCAGCCGCAGCAGATCGATCAATGTAGATCAACAGGTTAGTCCAGATATGCAGTCTTTACTAAATCAGGCCCGTAAACGCTGTTTATCAGAACTAAAAAATTAGTTAAAACAAGCACCTCAGCCAATCTTTTAAAAAATTCAGACTTAAGGCCATCCCTAAGCTATTTAAAACGGTAGTCGATTGAATATATGACCCTAACCGTAACACTGATGTTTGTTTAAGGCGCCGCAGACCATTTGTAGATCACCTTGGTACTCAAAGTTATTACCAGCAAGTGTGCAAACAAAAATTGCCAGCGGTCTATCATGCGATCCCAAATGGCGATCATCGAGATGCATTACGCCATAGCCCGAAATATACGGCTGAGTTTTTAAAGAGCTTACAACTGGCCAGCATTGCAAAGGCGTATAAATGAGATAAGTAAGCTAGCAATATAAGCTTAACTTCTAAAACACTTTTATTGAAGGATGAACCAAGTGATGAATGATTTTCTTCTACCGTAAAAATGAATTTCCTAAATATTTAAAATAACTGGTTTAAGAGCCGTTTTTTTGTAAATAACATGACTTTATTTTATTCACCAATGCATTTGAAACGTCATTAGACTTGTCCGCGAAGTCTAATCGCGCAACATATGAATTATATCTCGCTTTAATTCATCCCATTCAGTAAAGTTTGGTACGATCAACAAGCTTTGCGAAACAAAGCCATAACACACTCTTTGTATATTTAAAGCCATTGGCTTGAGCTTTTCCTCGTTATTTATAAAAGGCTTAAGCATGTGTTGCCACATTTGCACCATCATGACATAACTTTTACGGTAATTTTCAATATCTGAAATCTGCCGTTCCAACAAAAATACCTGCGACCATAAAAACTGCTGTGCTTGAATTTGCTCAATTTGAAAGTGAATAATGCGCTCCAAATACGTCTGAAACTCCAAATCTGTGGATAACTTGATCAAGCTTTGTGCATAACTTTTTAAGCTTTCCGCATTGTGTTTCACATGCAAATGAATGGTCAACGCAATCAAATCTTCCTTCTTCGAAAAATATTCATAAAAGGTTCCCAAGCCCACGCCTGCAAGGTCGGTAATTTCCCGAATGGTAATTTGGCTGGCAGGGCGCTCATGCAAAAGCCGAACAAAACTGTCCTGTAAGGCTTCTTGCGTCAGTTTTGCACGTGATTGACGTGGCTTACGCCGTATTTTAATGGCTAAATTCTTCATATTTTTAAGCGCGGAAAACCGAACGTCTATGCTTTAAATTTTCTCTATACTGAAATGAAATGCCAACAAGAACAAGCGGAAAATATAGTCGATGAATACATTAGAACAGACATGGATGACGCATCAAATCAGCAACCAATTTGATGAACTGGAAAACTACAATCTATTTTCAAGCGATACAGTTTTACACGAAATATTAAAACGCTACGGCAGCCATGATCAGCCGACTTTATGCGAAATGGGCAAAGTCGCAGGTTCAAGTGAATACTTTCAGCATGGGGCTTTAGCCAACAAACATACCCCAATCTTACATACCTTTGATGCTCGTGGTCGCCGTACTGACTTTATTGAGTTTCATCCCTCATGGCATAAATGGATGGGGCTGAATCGTCAGTTTGATACCCATGCACATCCTTTTAATCAGCCAAATTCCAAGACCAAATGGGTGGAATGGGCAGCACGTTTTTATCTTGCTGGGCAGGTCGAATGCGGCAACTTATGTCCAAACTCCATGACGCTGGGCAGTATTCCGCTCATTCAACGTGAGTCTGAACTGTGGGCGAAAATTGGCGAGAAACTACTATCGACAGAATATGATGAACGCGATGTGCCGATTGCGCAGAAAAAGTCGATTTGGCTGGGCATGGGCATGACTGAAAAGCAGGGAGGTTCGGATGTGCGTGCCAATGAAACCATCGCTGTGCCTGTGGCAGAAACAGGACGAGGCAAGGCTTATTTGCTCACAGGGCATAAATGGTTTTTCTCTGCGCCGTTGTGTGATGCGCATTTGGTGGTGGCAAAAACCGAGCAAGATGGCTTGGCGTGTTTCTTTGTACCGCGTTGGCTGGAAGACGGCACAAAGAACCAAATTCAGGTACAGCGCCTAAAAGAAAAAGTCGGTAACCGCTCGAATTCAAGTTCGGAAGTCGAATTCAAAAATGCGTGGGGCATTATGATTGGTGAGGCAGGGCGTGGCATTCCAACCATTATTGAAATGGCGAATTACACTCGTCTGACCTGTTCTGTCGGTTCGAGCGCCATGCTGCGTCAAGCTTTGGTGCAATGTATTGCTTATACCCGTCAGCGTCAGGCCTTTGGTAAACATCTGATTGAACAACCCTTAATGCGTGCAGTTTTGGCAGATTTAGCTTTAGAGAGTGAAGCAGCGACGCAGCTCAGTTTCCATTTGGCGCAGTGCTATGAATCGGATGATGCTTTGTCTTTGGCATGGAAACGCATCATGACCCCAGCAGCCAAATTTTGGATTTGTAAGCGTGCGGTAGAGCTGACTGGAGAGATGATGGAAGTCTTTGGCGGCAATGGTTATGTCGATAACGGCATCATGGCGCGTATCTTTAAAGAAGCGCCTGTAAATACCATTTGGGAAGGTTCAGGCAATGTCATGTGCTTGGATGTGCTGCGCGCGATTGGGCGCGAGCCTGAATCCATTGAAGTGCTGTTTAAAGATTTGGCGAGTACAGTAAGTACAGATGAAAGCTTGCAAACTGAATTGCAGGACTTGTTCAGATTGTTCCATCAATCGCCTGAAGATTTACAATTTATGGGGCGCAGTTTAGTGAGTCGTTTAACCGTATTGGCACAAGCGGTTTTACTAAAACGCTATGCGCCTGACTATGTAGCAAATGGCTTTATTCAAAGCCGCTATAGTGCGAAACATGGGCAAGTGGTGGGCATGCTGGATGCTAAAAAGGTCGATGTAGAGCGAGTATTAGAACGAGCTTTTGCTAGCTAAATACAACGTATTTCCCTCTCTCAATGGGAGAGGGTTAGGGAGAGGGAAATAATGTGGCAAAGCAATTTTTTTATGGCCTTGGGGCTAACTACGCTGTATCAAAAAGCCATAGGAAAGTGCTTGAAAAAATCTAAAAATAGATCAATATATGCACTACAGTACGAGGGTGCTGTATAGGCAAAAAGGTGAATGCAAATGGCAAAGAAAAAAGTCCTGCCTGAAGTTGAAGTTCGCAACTTTGTGGCAAAACACATGAACGATTTTAACAAAAGCCAAACTTTTGTAGATCGAAAGAAAAATGCAAAACGCGGCTATGCAAAGCACAAAAAAGGGGGATATTCGAATGATTATCTCCCTTTTTATTTCAGTGTATTTTCTCAGTTTTTAGTCTACTAAATGATTCGGCTTCAACATCTGCTTAAACAAATTCCACATCATATTCCATACGTTTTGCTGTTTGCTTCGCAATCTCTAAGCCATGCAATTTGGCCACAATATAAAGCGATGCATGGATCCCCGAAGAAATCCCCGCGGCATCTAAGACTTCAACTTCGTTGAATAATAAGATACCAACGTTCATTTAGGTGGTTCCATGCAGGATTTAAAGCATTGGTTTTGAGTTGAAATATTGAACATTAAAACACCGCTTATTTTGAAAATAAGTCTTCAAACATTTTGTTGAATGTGGATTTTTGTTGTGGTCTAGACGCTGTGCTTTGATGTTTTACGGCGTTATTAGGTTGCTGAAGTACGTGTTCCACCTGACTGGTCAATTGCTCAAACCATGTTGCGTCGCTGTGCTGCGTCTGATTTAGCTGTTTGGCGCGCTGTGCAGCCAGCACCGATGGATCATTTTTACCTAAGCGGCGCTGCTGTGACGCAGTAATTTCTATATCGAGTAAGGGGGGAATACGAGAGCGGCTGACCGGAGCTTTGGATTTTGTTGGCTTGGTTGGGCGTATATTGACTTGTTGTGCTTGGGGCGGTCTAGGTCGAGTTGAGGATACTTTTTCAATCGGTGTATCGTGTTGCAGCTCTAACATTTTTTGTTTGAGTTGCGGATGGATCTTTGTCATATAAAAGGCAATTGCGACAAAAGCCAGAAAAAATAAAAAATCCATCATCACCTCATTTTATTATTTTACATGAGTGTTCTTAAGCACTCACGATTCGGGTTGCCGATTTCACCATATCACCAAGACCATGAGTCTTGAAGTAGTACTCCATCATGCTTTTCACCATCAGTGGATTATTCATGCTCAAAGCACGATCCAAGAGCTCTTTTGCATCTGGCATCGGCACATGGCAGATGGCTTTACGGACTTTGAGGATATTACTCGAACTCATCGATAGGGTATTAAAGCCCATCGCCATCAGTAAAATAGCTGTGAGTGGATCACCGGCCATTTCTCCACAAATACTAATCGGCTTGTCGTATTTATGACATTCTTGCACCAAGCGAGTCAGCGCACGAAGTACGGCTGGGTGTGAGTGTGAATAGACATTGGCAACCCGTGGGTTATTACGGTCAACCGCAAGTAAGTATTGGGTTAAATCGTTAGATCCGACCGAGAAGAAGTCAACCAATTCAGCAAACTCATCGATCTGTAACAGCACACTCGGCACTTCGACCATGATGCCGATTTTGGGTTTGGTAATTTTCACCTGTTCTTCTTCTTGCACCGCTTGCCAGTCACGATCGAGCAAATACAACGCTTCTTCGACTTCGCTGACACTGGTCACCATCGGCAGCAATATATGCAAGTTGTTCAGGCCAATACTGGCTTTGAGCATGGCACGAATTTGGGCTGAAAAAATCTCAGGATGATCGAGGGTAAAGCGAATTCCACGCCAACCCAGTGCTGAGTTTTCTTCTTCAATCGAGAAATAAGGAAGGTCTTTATCTGCACCAATATCGAGGGTACGCATCACCACTGGTTTATTGGCAAAATGACTGAGCTGTTGACGATAAATAGCGCGCTGTTCTTCTTCACCAGGGAAGCGATCACGCAGCATAAACGGAATTTCAGAACGGTATAGACCGACACCTTTGGCGCCACGTTGTACACCGCGAACCACATCGATCATCAAGCCAGTATTTACAAACAATCGAACTGCAACACCGTCAGGGGTGATGGCATCTTTGGTTTCGTATTGCTTCAGATCTTTAGCAATTTGCTCTTCTTCTTTTTGAATCTCTTTATAACGTGTGCGTAAACGACGAGGTGGATTGATGAATACACGACCTTGATGTGCATCGACAATCATTTCGACATCATCGAGGGTATTAATTGGTAGTTCAGTCACACCGACTACGGTTGGAATACCGAGGGCACGTGCCACAATCACCATGTGTGAGTTCATGGCACCTTCAGTGGTTACAATCGCCGCTATTTTATCGACAGGGAGTTCAACCAAGGCAGCCGTAGAAATTTCCTCACCAATTAAAATGCTTTCATCGGTGATTTCACGGTGACTGGCATCTGCTTCTTGCAAAAAGGCCAAGATACGACGCCCTAGATCTTTTAAGTCTGAAACACGTTCGCGGAGATAGTCATCTTCCATCTGTGCAAAGAGCGCAATATGTTTATCAATAACAATGCGTACCGAACCTTGTGCCCAGTTACCGTCACGAATTTCACTTTTGATTTCCGCGGGGAGGGCATTGGCATCGAGCATCCGCAAGAACACGCTAAATAATGCCCGCTCTTCGGCCATGAGGGCATCTTGCATCTTTTCATCGAGAGACAAAATTTCTTGACGAACTGCGTCTATGGCATTGTCGAGTAATTCGAGTTCTTCACTGATGTCATCGGCTTCACGATCGGGGACTGAAGCCAAATCAGCAGGTGGATACAGGATGACTGCACGACCTAGCGCAATACCGCCTGAACCTGAAATACCTTGGAAAGTTTTATAGGCAGGGAGGTTGTTTGGTTTACGAAAGACTTCAATATTCCCGACGGCATGTGCATGGGCAATCACCCCTGAAAGTTGAGCGCACAGGGTCACGAGGAAAGATTCGGCAGCTTCGCTAAAGTCTTGAGGCTCTTTGTTTTGAACCACCAAGACGCCCATAACTTTACGGCGATACATCACCGGAACACCGAGGAAGGAATTGTAAATTTCTTCCCCCGTTTCTGGCAGATACATAAAGCGTTCGTGTTTGGGTGCATTGTCTAAGTTGACGATTTCTTCACGTTGTCCAACTAAGCCGACCAAACCCTCACTGGTATGCAAAGAGACATGCCCAACGGCTTCAGGGTTTAAACCCTTAGAAGCCATTAGTAAATAACGATGATTTCGTTCATCAAGCAAGTAGATTGAGCAGACATCCACATGCATGGCTTCGGCCACTTGATTGACCATAATGTCTAAAGATTCATGCAAACTGGCCGACGCATTAATCTCTTGGACTATGCGTCTTAAGGTATCCAGTTGCATGTTCGACATCGTGTCTGCTCCAAAATTTATTCTGCTTTATTTATAACAACACTCATCCTAAAAATCTGCATCCATTCTGCAAATTTTTACGGTTTTTGCGGAAGCTGATTGCACAGCTCCACCATGGCTTTACGATATACATCGCGTTTAAAATTCACCACTTGTCCCAATGGGTACCAATAGCTGACCCATTGCCATTGATCAAACTCAGGTGGATCTGACAAATCAAGCTGAATATGCTGTGCTGAAGCTGTCAGTTTCAATAAAAACCACTTTTGCTTTTGACCAATACAAACGGGGGCTGAATCGGTACGTATATACCGATGTGGCAAACGATAGCGCAACCACCCTTGGGTTTGTGCTATCACCTGGACGTGTTCGGGCAGTAAGCCAACTTCTTCTCTCAGCTCACGGTAAAGTGCCTGTTCGGGGGTTTCTCCATGTTGGATACCTCCTTGTGGAAATTGCCAGGCATTGTGACCAATGCGCTTTGCCCATAAAACTTGTCCAATGTCGTTTGCCAAAATGATCCCGACGTTGGGTCGGAAACCTTCTGAATCGATCATTTGGCTACCTAAATATTGTGTAATTTATGACTTTGCTCACGGGGACGTTTATTTCTGTGTCCATCTCGAAAAAGCAAAGTGTAAAAATGTTAAAATTGTTATGATCTTAACGAATTTCTATCGACTAGCGGAGATAGATTTACAATTTTTTTCTTAAATTTCAGCTTTTACGAGTATTTTCATGAAATTGGCACTGTTTGACCTTGATCACACCTTATTAAATACCGACTCAGACCATTCTTGGGGGGAGTTTTTGGTCAATGAAGGCTTGGTTGATCCAATTCATCATCGTGCCATGAATGATAAATTTTATGATGATTATAAAAAAGGCCAGCTTGACCCGATTGCTTATAATGAATTTGTATTTGAGTTTTTAACTCAACATGACAATGCCTACTTAACTGAGTTACATCAGTTGTTTATGAAAAAAGTTATTCGTGCGCAAATGCGTCCTGAGGGCTTTGCTGCCATTCAGCGCCATCAAGATGCAGGACATCAATTGGTCGGGATCACCGCAACGTCTGATTTTATTACCGCACCGATTTTTCGTGAATTTGGTATTACTGAAATCATTGCAACCAATGCCGAAGTTGTGGATGGTAAATATACGGGTAAAGTGATCAATACTCCGTGCTATCAAAAAGGCAAATTAGTCCGCTTGAATCAATGGTTAGAAGGTCGTGATGTGACAGAATCTTGGGCCTATTCAGATTCGATTAATGACCGCTTCCTATTGGAATATGCCGATCATGCCTTTGCAATTAACCCAGATGACCGTTTAGAAGTCCTTGCAAAAGAACAAGGTTGGGACATTCAAGACTGGTCAATTCAAGCCTAAAAATAGATATGATAAAAAAGCATCATTAGATGCTTTTTTATTTGACGTCCTTTTGATTAAACTTCAGCTCACTAATTTGAACTATCGCTCTATATGCAGACAGAAGCTTCTTTTAAACATTTAATTCAAATCTTTATAGGGCCACGTGCTCAATCTTATTTAAAGTTCATAGAACAACAAGGTGGGCACAACAGTGGCCTGAGTTGGGCGGGGTTAATTTTTGGGCCCTATTGGTTACTCTATCGGAAGATGTATCGCTATTTCTTCTTATTCTTTGCGGTTGGTTTTTTGATTAGTATGTTGGCACTCATCATCGGAGTGCCTGATCAAGTCTTGATGGGGCTAGCATTGATTCCTAACCTCATACTCGCTGGCATCGGAAAGCGGCTTTATAGCGATTTTGCGGTGCAAAAGACCAAAGCCTATATGCAGCAGCCGAAATATAGTGAGCAGGTGTTTGCTGAAGAAGGCGGAGTGAACTGGGGGCTGCCTTTGTTGTTGGTATTTATTCAATCGGTCGTGATGATTATGCTCAGTTTGCCTTTTATTCAATTTTCACCGCTGTAGAATTCTGTAATTGAGTGCGTGTCCATTCCGTGTTATATCCTTAAAACAGAATAATTTTGTATCCATAAACAATAAGTTTTAACACGGAGAATGACAATGAGTGTACGTCCACGCATGACTCATCTATTTGAACAACTGGGTTTAGATTCGAGTGAAGACGCGATTGCTTTATTTATCGTGACGCATCAACTCAGTGCCCAAACTAAAATTACCGAAGCAGACTATTGGACAGATGCTCAGCGTCAGTTCTTGGCCGAAAAAATTAAGTCAGATGGTGAATGGGCGATTATTGTTGATCAATTGAATGAATCATTACATGAAGATTCGTTGACGAAGTAAAACTGACGGGTCTTCCTTGGTTTTTTTAATGGGATCGGCTGAAATAGGCGATCCCATTTTTAATGCAAAATAAATTTAAGCGACCATTCAACATATAGAAAATCATTCGCTTTTTCTAAATGCTCAAACAGATCACTAAAAAAAGCCACCATAGCGGTGGCTTGATTAATAATTGAATTTTGTAGGCAAAAAATGAATTAGATGTGTTTCATCAATTCAACCAGTTTTTGTGCAGCAAGTGATTGAGTACGGCCTGGATGCCATACCATCCCCAATTGACGATTCATGTTTGAAGGTAAATTCAATTGTTTTAAATCTTGGTTCAATAATGTTTTAGGAAGGACTGACCAACCGAGACCAATTGAAACCAACATGCGAATCGACTCAAGTGAGTTATTGCTCATGGTGACTTTTGGCTTCAGGCCATACTTTTCAAACTCAGCCAAGGTAATTTGACTGGTATAGGTTTGCGCCGCAGGCAATAGACTTGGGTATTGGATCAAATCTTCTAAGGTTAAATGCTCAACTTGCGCCAAAGGATGGAAAGGTGCAACCACGAATACCAGTGGATCATTCCATGTCGTGATGTATTTTAAACGGCTGTCACCTTGTGGTGGTAAAGTCAAAAATGCCAACTCTAAGTCGCCAGCCAAAACTTGCTCATGGGCTTGTTCAGAATCAACAAAGTGTACATCTAAGGTCACTTCTGGAAACTGTTGTACATATTGACGCAAATGCGCCGGTAAATGGTGTAAGCCGATATGATGGCTGGTGCCAATTTTCAGTTTACCTTGAACCTGACCTTGCTCATGGCTGAGCGTATGGTGAATATCACCCAATTCATTCAGCCAGCTTTTTACTTTTGGCAAGAGAGAGTTTGCTGCATGCGTCGCTTGAACACCACGACCCGCGGATTCAAAAAGTTTGACACCGAAGTATTCTTCTAAACTGTGAATACGCTTGGTCACAGCAGGTTGCGTAATGAAGAGCTGATCTGCTGCCAAGGAGATCGAACCAGTTTCCATGACTTTTACAAAGGCTTCAAAGGCTGCGAGATTCATCTTCATTCCTATAAAGAATTTTTATGCGTAGTCTCATTGTTATAATATTTTAAGAATAAATCAAAGGAAAAGTTGTATCTTTTGATTTAAAACTAGGCGTTCAAGCCAGATGACCCTTTAAATCTGAGGGGATTTTCAGGGTTCAATAGTGTTATTTGAGTGCTTGATTGTTGCATGATTTAAGATTGGGCTGTGACGTTTTTAGCTCAAATGCGTTGTTACAAAGTTGTTTTTTAAACCGAAACCAGAGTTATGCATAATATAAAAAATACACGGCTGGAAAGTACGTCAACCGTTTAAATTAAAGAGGAGCGATGGCGTTTCTTTTTAATTCAGTATTGAACTAAAACAAAAAAATGAACTCAAGTTTTGATGGCTTGGGGAACATACTTTTCAGTGAATAATTATAGCAACAGGTACAGTCATGGCTGCATCGATTAGCAATGTTGTACCTCACAGGGAGAAGGCGATGGATATTAAACACATTAAAAATTTATTGGATATTTTTGAAGGGACAGTCGAAAAGCGCTGTGCAATATATGAAATCGCAGATGACGAAGACGACGAAAACCGTGCAGCTGCCGAGTGTAATGCGGCAAAAAACAAACTGATTCTTGCGATAGAACAATTGATCGAGGCGCATGATCAGCTGGTCTTACAACAAAAACCCAAGCTTTGATGATCTGTCTACAATTGAATCTATAGGATGAAATGAATAGAAAGTTAAAGTGGATAGAGTAAAAGAACGTTTTAAGGTCATTAAAAAAACCACCGTGATGGTGGTTTTTTTACAAGGAGCAGGATTGGATTAAGCGGGGATATTTTCCTCTACAGCTTTATCTTTCTTTTCCCATGCTTTTTCGTGGAAGAAAAAGGCAACCGCTTGAACAGTTGGTTCAAGTAAACTTAAGGTAATGGCCATTGCAATACTGCCTGTCACGTAATAACCAACCAACATCGCAACCGTGATATGCATAATGTAATAGCTCAAGGTTTTTTTGAACATGCGCTGATTATTTTCGACGAACTTGTTAATGTGTGCCATGAGAATGCTCCTTGTTAAATTGATAAATCTTGGCAATGAGTTAATAATAATGATTCTTATTTGCAATGTAAAAGAGAAAATTCAATTTATGATCATTGAATTTCTAAATCACCATTTAAAAATGGCAGAAAGTGATCAAAAACTCGGAGAAAAATCTAAAGTTTCATCTGCTGAAAGTATTGAAGTGAGTGTGTTTTGAACGCATCAATGGTGATTAAAATGCAACGGAAATCAGCAGTTAAATATCATTCCTATAAGTTTTTAAACTAATAAAAATGATAAATTAGATTTATGTGAATACGTGGTTATAATCGATTTAACGAAAGAATTTACCCAGTCCAGTGGAGCAAATCGACATGGCAGGCGAAACCCAAAAAGCGGAAACCCAAACAAAAAAAACCTTGTATGACAAATTGTGGGATGACCATCTAGTAAAACAACGAGATGATGGCTCTTCATTATTGTATATCGACCGTCATTTATTGCATGAAGTGACTTCTCCACAAGCTTTTGAAGGTCTACAACTTGCAGGTCGTAAACCATGGCGTTTAAGCGCTAACGTTGCAACGCCAGACCATAACGTACCTACTTCTACTAAGGAGCGTGCTGAAGGTATTGCGGGTATTGAAGATGATACCTCACGTATCCAAGTGCAAACTTTAGATGACAACTGTAAAACCTTTAATGTTGCCCAGTTTGACATCAACGATGTACGCCAAGGGATCGCGCATGTAGTTGGGCCTGAACAAGGTTTAACGTTGCCGGGTATGACCGTGGTGTGTGGTGATTCACATACTGCAACGCATGGTGCATTTGGCTGCTTGGCACATGGTATCGGCACATCTGAAGTTGAACATGTGTTGGCGACTCAATGCTTAGTTCAAAAGAAAATGAAGAACATGTTGGTGCGTGTTGACGGTCAATTGGGTCAAGGCGTAACTCCTAAAGACGTGGTTTTAGCAATTATCGGTAAAATCGGTACGGCAGGTGGTACAGGTCACGCAATTGAGTTTGGTGGTCAAGTATTCCGTGATATGTCGATCGAAGGTCGTATGACGGTGTGTAACATGGCGATCGAAGGTGGCGCGCGCGTGGGTATGGTGGCTGTCGATGACAAAACCATTGCCTATGTAAAAGACCGTCCATATGCACCGAAGGGCGAACAGTGGGATGCTGCAGTAGAGTATTGGAATACTTTAGTGTCTGATGAAGGTGCGCATTTTGATACTGTTGTGGTGTTGCAAGGTGAAGAAATTGAGCCACAAGTGTCTTGGGGAACTTCTCCTGAGATGGTGATTCCTGTATCTCAAGCAGTGCCAACTTTAGAACAAGCCAAAGATGACGTACAGCGTAATGACTGGACACGTGCATATAACTATATGGGCTTAGAAGCGGGTCAGGCATTGGCTGATATTCAATTAGACCGCGTATTCATTGGTTCATGTACCAACTCACGCATCGAAGATATCCGTGCAGCGGCTGAAGTGGCCAAAGGCAAAAAAGTGGCGGCATCGATTAAGCAAGCCATGGTGGTGCCGGGTTCAGGTTTAGTCAAAGCACAAGCAGAAGCAGAAGGCTTAGATAAAATCTTAATCGAAGCGGGCTTTGAATGGCGTGAGCCGGGTTGCTCAATGTGTTTGGCAATGAATGCTGACAAGTTGCAACCGGGTGAGCACTGTGCATCGACGTCAAACCGTAACTTCGAAGGTCGTCAAGGTAATGGTGGTCGTACGCATTTGGTGAGTCCAGCAATGGCAGCAGCTGCGGCAATTGCAGGTCACTTCGTTGACGTTCGTACATTCTAGTTTAAGCCCTCATCCCAACCTTCTCCCTGAGCCATATCATGGCGCAAGAGAAGGAGTTCCCTCTCCTTTTAGGAGAGGGTTAGGGAGAGGTCACGGATTCAGTGAGAAATAAACATGAAAAAATATACCGTTGAACAAGGTATCGTTGCACCATTAGACCGTGCCAATGTTGATACAGATTTAATTATTCCAAAACAGTTTTTGAAATCTATTAAGCGTACAGGCTTTGGTGCCAACTTATTTGATGAGTTGCGCTATTTGGATGAAGGCTATTTAGGTCAAGACATTTCAAAACGTCCAATTAACCCAGATTTCGAATTGAATAAACCGCGTTATCAAGGTGCGTCGATTTTGATCTCTCGTGCAAACTTTGGTTGTGGTTCGAGCCGTGAGCATGCGCCTTGGGCATTAGAAGAATATGGTTTCCGTACCGTCATTGCACCAAGCTATGCGGACATTTTCTTTAATAACAGCTTTAAAAATGGCATGTTGCCAGTGATCTTGTCTGAAGAGATCGTCGATCAGTTATTTAAAGAATGTGCTGCATCTGAAGGCTATCAATTAACCATTGATTTGGCTGCGCAAGAAGTACGTACACCGAGTGGTGAAGCATTTACATTTGAAGTCGATCCATTCCGTAAACACTGCTTATTGAATGGCTTGGATGATATCGGTTTAACCTTACAAGCAGCCGATGATATCCGTGCTTATGAAGAAAAAACCAAAGCATCTCGCCCTTGGGTATTTGCAGAAATTAAAGCTTAAGTCAGTGTCACTGTAGAACTTCTTAGTAGTCAGTCGGCTTAAGTCTTGTTAATATCAGGCGAAACAAAATTTATACGTTAGCCAGAATTTATCAGGTTGGGTTCGAAAAATGAAAAAGTTCTTCGGTCAGCTGGTTGTAACGGGAGCGCTGTTTGCAACGCTCTCTGCCTGTCAAAGCTTTGATACGGCACGCATTAAAAATGTGAAGGAAACTGAAAGTACAAAAAATAATGCTTTGATTTACTGTGCAGGTACAGCGCACTGTGAATTTGAGCGTTTTGATCAAATACAGGTGGTTGATCCAAATAATCAACATGTACAACGTGCTGCGATTAAAGCAGGTATTGTACGGTTAAATGGTCGTTCATTGTCTGAGCCTAATCCTTTGTATTTGTCTGTACCTTCAGGTCAGCATGAAGTCGTGATTCGCTATTATCCAATTTCTCAGGAAAAAGCAGAGCGCTTGCATGTCATTCACAACTTTAGGTCTAAACACGAGTACACCTTTAAAATGTACCGTGAGCGTTCAAAAAACAGAGGCAGTTTACTAGATAAATCTGCGCCTGATCCGCTCTGTGTAGACTTAAAGCAAGGTGCAAAAACGATTCGACGTTTCTGCCGACCGTACAATGTCCTCACAGGACTTGGTGAGTTTGTAGAAAAGAAACTTTAAATCTGACTGGTAATCAAGCCAGCGTATAAATGGAACGACTCATGTCAAAACATATTTTGATTTTACCAGGTGATGGTATTGGTCCTGAAATCGTGAAAGCGGCTGAACAAGTGCTGACACGTGTAAACGAGAAATTCAACTTAGGTTTGACTTGGGAACAAGGTCTTTTAGGTGGTGCAGCGATCGACGCGCACGGTTCACCTTATCCAGATGTAACAGCAGCACAAGCGAAGACTGCGGATGCGATTTTATTGGGTGCAGTGGGTGGTCCTAAGTGGGATACTATTGAGCGTTCAATTCGTCCAGAACGTGGCCTATTAAAAATTCGTTCAGAATTAAATTTATTTGCCAATTTACGTCCAGCAATTCTTTATCCGCAGCTTGCAGATGCGTCGAGCTTAAAACCTGAAATCGTAGCAGGATTGGATATCTTGATCGTACGTGAGTTAACTGGCGGGATCTATTTCGGTCAACCACGTGGTATTCGTGAACTCGAAAACGGCGAAAAACAAGGTTTCAATACTGACGTATATGCAGAATCTGAAATCAAGCGTATTGCCAAAGTTGCTTTTGAAATGGCGAACTTACGTGGTGGTAAAGTGTGTTCAGTGGATAAAGCCAACGTACTAGAAGTGACTGAGCTTTGGAAACAAACTGTAACTGCGTTAAAAGAAGAGCAGTATCCTGAAATTAACTTGTCTCATATGTATGTTGACAATGCTGCAATGCAATTGGTTCGTGCGCCAAAACAATTTGATGTGATCGTGACTGGTAACTTGTTCGGCGATATCTTGTCTGATGAAGCAGCGATGTTAACCGGTTCTATCGGCATGTTGCCATCGGCTTCTTTAGATGAAAATGGTAAAGGCATGTATGAACCTTGCCACGGTTCAGCGCCAGATATCGCAGGTCAAAACATTGCGAACCCATTAGCTACAATTCTGTCTGTTGCTATGATGCTACGTTATACCTTCCGTGAAGAAGCGGCGGCAAAAGCAATTGAAGATGCAGTAGGTAACGTCCTAGATCAAGGCTTACGTACAGGTGACATCATGTCAGAAGGCAGTACTCAAGTCGGTACTGTTGAAATGGGTCAAGCTGTAGTTTCTGCATTGAACTAATGGCGAATCAAAAAACGCAGCGTTTATGCTGCGTTTTTTTGTGCCTAGAAATTATCAATCCTAGAATTGATGCGCTAACAGGTGCGACCAGTTAATCGGACATCAGTTGCAATATTATGCTTTAAGCGAAATTGAATAAGGCAGTTTAACTCAACCTCATAGCGTGTATTTCCACTGGGAATCGGCACAGCAGCGCCGCTGCCCATGCCCATCGTAGGATTTTCCGCCATCGGTAAAGGAATACTGATCGGGCGTGCGACACGATAACGAAGGTAGTCTGAACTGACCTCCACGGGAGAGGTTCTTTGATAGCCGAGTTTGCTGAGGTCGAGTTCTGCTTGAATCGTTTGGCTCGATTGACCAATAAATGAGGTTAAATAGCGTTCACGTTCAACGGAGGATATCGTTGATGTCGTGCTACAGCCAGCCAAGCATACAATGCTTAGAACGCATCCCATGCTCAATATCGGACGAATAAAACGCTGATCTTTGTAAACCTGATGTTCTAAAATAAATTCCATGGGTCAGTTTCTCACGAAATAAATTCAGTTTAGTCAGATCGGTCTGTATAACACTGTAGTCATTTGATACACGGTCATCTGAGCAAGATTAGCCTCTAGTATTCTCATGCAGGATCAACAAGCTCTGCCAACATAGTCAATGGATTCAACTATTTGATTGCGTAATTTGAACTCGATTTTACATTGCATATCGACAGTGACACCACCTTTAGACGGCGTTGGGATAGGGGCGCCCATGGCTATACTGGTGCCGATATTTGGTGTACCAATCGGGATTGGCATCGAGCGTAAAATGGTATAGCTAAGTTTTTCATTGCTTTGTACGGGTGCTCCCATCACTTTATAGCCCAATTGACTCAAGTTGAGCTCTTTATGAACTTGATTAGCTGGCTGTCCAATATAGTGTTGTAGGGATTGATTGAGTTGTTTTTGGCCTGTCGTGGCGCAAGCCACACAAAAGATAGCACCGACTAATCCTAGATGTTTCATATGATTTTATGTCCTTATATTTTGAATTTTATAATCGAATTTTTATGTTTTTAGACTGTAAAGGAAAGCAAATTTGCAGTCAATTTTTATCATTGTATTGAAATAAATACAAAAAAAGCCACTTATAAAGTGGCTTTTTCGCTTCGCTAAAACTTAGCGCGCACGGTAAGTGATACGACCCTTAGTCAAATCATAAGGTGTCATTTCTACTTTAACACTGTCGCCAGTCAAAATACGGATATAGTGTTTACGCATTTTGCCAGAGATGTGAGCAATCACTTCATGACCGTTTTCTAAACGTACACGGAACATAGTATTAGGAAGCGTCTCGGTGACAACGCCTTCGAACTCGATGAGTTCCTCTTTATTGGCCATAGCCTACCTGAATGAATAAATTAGCAAGGCGCAAATTATAGTCAATTTTTTTTCAGAATACAAGCCGTAAAAGGCTTTGAACTGATCGACTGTCAGTAAAATAAGCGAACAATTTAGTTAAATATTTTCAACAAAAAATGTGCAGTAACTGTTGTCAGTTTGGTCAATCGCAGTTAATCTAAAATCAATCTTTTTAGGTATAAATGAAGTACATACAAGGAAGGTTCTGGAGTGGGTCAGCTAACTGATGCATCTGTTGTGTTGCGTTTAGGGTATCAAGCGATTCGTCGTGCCGGATTGCCAACAGAAGAAATTTTAACAAAAGCGGGTGTGGCATTAAATCAGGTTGAAACCAATGACCGTACCCCATTGAATGCACAATTTGCATTCTGGGTGGCTGCAGAAGAAGTCAGTAAGGATCCTGATATTGGTTTGCATCTGGGAGAGCATTTGCCTTTATATCGAGGGCAGGTGATTGAACACTTATTTATTTCATCTGAGAATTTCGGTGAAGGTTTAAAGCGGGCTTTGGCCTATCAACGCCTAATTAGCGATGCCTTTCATGCGCAATTGGTGATTGAAGATGACCGCTGCTATTTGACCAATGGTCATCAGCCTTGGGCAGAAAATATCGTGAATCGTCATTTTTCTGAATGCGCGATGTCCGGTGTTTTGCGTTTCTTTAAGTTTATTACTGAAGGGCGTTTTCAGCCGATTTATATCGACTTTAACTTTAGTCAGGGCGCGCCAGATGATGAGTATTTCCGTGTTTATGAATGCCCTGTGAGCTTAGGGCAGAAAGAAACCCGATTGTATTTTGATCCGGCTATTTTAGAGTATCAATTGTGGCAGGCAGAACCTGAGTTATTACAATTGCATGAGCAGTTGGCGATTGAAAAACTTCAGGAGTTGGCGCGTTATGATTTGGTCGGTGAAGTTCGCCGTGCTATTGGTTCAACGCTAGAAAGTGGTGAAACCACGCTTGAAACGGTCGCTGCGCAGCTCAACATTACCCCGCGTCGTTTACGGACTCAGTTGTCAGAAGCCAATACCAGTTTTCAGCAAATTTTGTCAGACTATCGCTGTCGTTTGGCTAAAAAATTATTGGCCAATACCAATGAAAGTGTGGAGCGCATTGTGTACTTAACGGGTTTTTCTGAACCAAGTACGTTCTATCGTGCATTTAAACGCTGGACCAATGAAACGCCTGTGGAATATCGTAAACGAAAGCAGCGTTAACGTTGAACATTTAAAAGTATTCCCTAAACAGAATCCCCCCTTTTTCAAAGGGGGACTTTCATTTTAAAGCTTAGCAATAATGGAGAAAATGACACTCCTCCCACTGTGAAAGTGAGGTTGGGAGGGATTGTTTATTCAGGCATATTTAGCCAATGTGGTCCTAACGGAACTTGAGGAAGTTCAAACTGAGCTGGATAGTCTGCATGGATAAAATATAGTCCATCGGGTGGTGCGGTGACACCTGCTGCTTTACGATCTTCAGCCGCAAAAATGTCGTCAATATGGTCAACGTCATACATACCTTGCCCAATTTCCAACAAACAGCCCATGATGTTACGCACCATGTGATGTAAAAAACCATCGGCCTGAATATCTAGGACTAAGTAACATCCGTGTTGGATCAAGCGACAATGGCTGACATGACGAACGGGCTGATTGGACTGACACGCTGCGGCACGGAAGCTTTCGAAATTATGAGTGCCTTCAAATTTGGCCGCGGCACGTTGCATTTTCAGCACATCTAGCTTGGCATAAACATGAGTCACTTGTTTGTGCAGTAAAGCTGGGCGCTGTGGATTGTTATAGACCACATAGCGATATCGACGCGCTTGTGCCTTAAAGCGGGCATGGAAGTCCTGATCCATTTCCTTAATCCATTGGATGGAGATATCACGAGGTAATTGGCTATTACTGCCCATTAACCATCCACGAATGGGACGAATCGCATGAGTATCGAAATGTGCCACCATATTGGTTGCATGGACGCCCGCATCTGTTCGGCCAGCGCCGTGCAACATGATTGGCTCATTGGCCACTTTACTGAGGACCGTTTCAATGGTTTCTTGCACGCTTGGTACGCCCGGTTGCTGAGTTTGCCAGCCCTTGTATTGCATGCCACAAAACTCAATCCCAATCGCAAAACGTTGCATAGTTACCTCAAATGACTTAATCGTTCCAATGCGCAGTCCAGTCTGCGGCACTGCCGTATTGTAAATACATTTTCAAACATTTGGCATAAAGATCTGCATGACCCAAACAATTGCTCAGTAATATTCCACTATCTTTGACCCAGTCACTGACAGCATAGCGCTGATCTATACCGCCATGAACAACCTGTGTACTTAAAATAATTTTGCAATTTTTTTGTTGTATAGCCTTTAATACATTGAGTAATTCAGCATCAACGGCAATGTTGCCTGTGCCAAAACCTTGCAGAATTAAAACGTCTGGCGTGTGTGTAAGTAGAGCCGCTAAATTTTGACTGTGTAGCTTGGTTGCAATCGGTTGCAACATCCAATTCAGGCAATTGAAATGAGCCGCTTTGTCTAAATCATTGGCTTGAACAATATATGGCGATGTAAGCGTTGGAAGTGGCTGTGTGGCTGGCAGCCCATCAAAGGCTTTCAGATCGGTTGTATGTACTTTTAGTGCGGATTGAGCATGCATTAATTGATGATGAAAGGCCAAATAAACCCCAACACTCGATTGGTGTACCGATTCCAATGCAAAATTTAAATTGTCGATGGCATCGGTAAATTCACGGGTGTTGTCACCAGCCACATTAAACAGCGGATATTGGCTGCCTGTTAGCACGATATGAGCAGACTGTCCCATAAAGTGTGCAAGCACTGCGCTGGCATAGCTAAGCGTGTCTGTGCCATGAATAATTACGAAATGCTGAAATTGTTGTAATTGTAAGCTTTGAATTTGTTGGAGAAGTGCCAGCCAGTCGGGTGCGGTACAGGCACTACTGTCACGAATGACAGGTGCGACAAAACATTCAATGTTAAGGTGCAGTGGCAGGACATGCTGTAATTTAGGTAAAAACGCATTCGCTGGCATGGGGCTTAAAGGTTCACCGATACAACCAAAGGTACCACCCATATAAATAAGAGCAATTTTTTTCATCATAAAAAAAGCAGCCTTGAAAGACTGCTTTAGTTTAAATCGCTTTTGCTTAAGATGCGATTTGATTCAGTAACTGATCTGCTTGTTGACGTTGAGCTGAAGAAAACTCAGCTTCTTTTTCAGTCAAAATTTCACGTGCAGCGTCATAAGCACCTAGTTTGATGTATTGCGCTGCCAATTCAAGATTCAATTCAATTTCATTGACTTCAACCAGTTCAGGGAAAGATTGAACCAATGGATCGTTTTGGTCTGTAGCAGATGGGGTTGAAGGTGTGCCCAAACCGCTAATGTCAAAACTCACACCACTTGAAGCAGGTGCGGCAGGTTTATCTTCAGGCGTAGACTCTAGGTTAAACTCTGTTGCAGGAGCGACAACTGCTTCTTCTGTTTTTGCTGTTTCAAAAGCACCTAAGTCAAAGTTTAAGGTTGGAGCTTCAACTTTGTTTTCTTCTACAACTGGTGTTTCTGTTGTAAATGAAAAATCTAAAGGCTCGATTTTATCTTCTACAGTTTCTGTTTTGGTTTCAGCCACTGCTTCAGTGCTTGGGGCAAAGTCCATTGCAAAATCAATCGGTTTGATTTCTTCAACGGCAGGAGATGGCTGAGCAATCTCATCGGTTTTCGGTGTTGCTTCAAGTGCAGGTTCTGGTGAAATTGAAAGCGTATCAAATTCAAGCGGCTGTATTTTTTCAGCAGGAGCACTTTCAACTGAGGTAGAAATGTCTACTTTTGCAGGCGTTTCAGTGGTGAAATTAAAATCTAGTGGTTTAATTTCGGCTGCTTTGGGCTCAACAGGTGCAGCAGTTGAACTTTGCATTAAAGCATCAAAATCAGAGGTATTTTGAGCTTTTGATGGAGCCTCTTCAGTGATCGGTGATACAAAGTTAATGGCATCATCTTTCACATTTTGAGAATTTTCAAACTCTACTTTTTTTGCTTCAGCTTGTTCTAAAATTTCATCGAGTTCAAGTGAACGAATATGGCTCAGCAATTGGCTGATGGCAAATTCGTCTTTTTGTAAGATGTGAATATCTAATAGATATAGGTATAACTCATGTTGTGAGTTATCACGTTTTAATGATTGATTGATTTGCGCTTCAGCAGAAAAGAAATTACGTTCCGCAATTAATTTTTCAATTTTGCCACGAGCATCGGTCGTTAATGGTGTCATTGATTTTTTTTCAATGACACTGCTTTCAACCACTTGAGTTTTCTTCGGAGTCGCTTTGGCCGAAACACCCGTTTTCTTGGTTTTAGTGGATGTTGGTTTGGCTTTATCTGATTCTTGACCTTTTTGGCGTTTGTTTAAAAAAACCAATACGATCACTAAGATCACTAATGGAATCACATAAATCAGCATGTTTTAACCCCTTGGAGATAGAGCGATATACAGTTGCACTCATCCCTATAAAATCTTGATTGGTAACGTTTTAGTTTATTGGCTTCTTTTATCTGCTTGTTGAGCTTTCAACTGTTGTTGCAGTTGAGCAAGACGAGCATTTAATAATTGAATTCTGTGATCCTTTTGATTTAGCGCCAATTCTAATTGAGTTACGTTTCTCTGTAATTTAACGGTTTTTTCACGAGATGTCATAACTTTTAATGACAACTCTTTCGAAGTTTTATTCTTTTCTGCCGCACTGTTGGCAGAAGATTGTGCCGAATCTTGCGCTTTCTCTGCAACCAGACTCATTTCAGCTTGATTCAAGCGGTATTTGGTTTTACCTGACTGCTTCGAAGGTACTTTGGCAAGTTCTGCAGCAGAGACTTTGACAGGCTGTTTTGCTTGCTGCATACCATGCAGATTTAAGGCAGCACCACGGCGCAGACGGTTTACATCGCCTTGAATGAATGCATGTTCGTTGCTGTTTTTAATTTGTTGCATGACTTCAGAAACAGGGCGGTTTTGTTCTGTCGCAATACGTGAGGCAATTCCCCAAAGGCTTTCATTCGAGCGAACCACATATTTTGCCACTGGTGTTGCTGTCGATGCAGCTGCAGTACTTGTTGGTTTTGGTGTAGATGCTGTTTGAGTTGTCGTTGTTGGATTTTCACGTTTTTGTGCTGCCTGCTCCGCAGCAAATTTTTGTGCCAATGGGTCTTGAGATCTTGCAGTTGATGCTGTTGCAGTTTGTGTGGCTTGCATTTCTGAACTGACAGAGCCGGTCGAATTGGTTTTTGTAACTTGCGAAATTGATGTTTCAGAACCTGATGAAGTACTTGCGCTATTTTGCTCCGCAGGTGCAACGCTATAATTTTGCACATGCGTGACAGGTTCAATCGCAACAGGCGTTGACGTTGCTAATTGTGCTAACTTCGGCGGTGTTTTGGTGCTGAGTAGTAAGGGTTGTTCTACAGCTACGGGTGCTTTTGCGGTGTAGAGGGTGCTGACAGGTAAATTTAAGGCAATTTCTTTTTCATTTACAATCACGACAGGTGTTAAAGCACGCTCATTGGCACGGGTTTGAGTCGCATTTGACGGCGCTGGATTGCGTTTTAAAGGGGTACGAATTTGTTGCAGACGTGAAGCATTACCTTCTTTAATATTAACAATAAAATTAAGTTCTGCATCGGTTACTGGACGCGAAGAGGTAATGGTAATCACCCCGTTGCCTGCACCATCACGACGCGTAAAGAAGTTTAAATGTCCCGGCGGTTGATGCCCTGTACCCATACTCAATAAATCCTCTGCCGTGGCCAAACTTGCATTGAGCGGCACAGATGTGTTTGAGTGGCGAAAATGAATCTCAGCGTACAGCAATTCCCCGGGTGCTGACTGGACTTGTACAGGATCAATGCTGATCGCTTGAATGTTTTGAGATGCAATAACGGCTAAAATGGCGATCTTTAATTTGTTATATACGGTCATCTTAATCTTTAGCTCGAATATATGTCGCATGGCGAAAATTATAGATTAGCGAGTTGTCGAAGAATTGTAAAATATTTACACGACAGTTACATAAAAAAGCCGATCAATTGTGATCGGCTTCTTGTTCAGAGACTTAAAAATGCTTAAGCAGTTTTATAATCAATGAGAATTCTTAGCATACGACGTAAAGGTTCAGCAGCACCCCAAAGCAATTGGTCACCCACAGTGAATGCACCTAGGTATTCTTTACCCATGTTGAGCTTACGTAGACGACCAACTGGAACAGACAAGGTGCCAGTTACAGCAACAGGAGTCAGATCAGTCATTGAAGCTTCACGCGTATTTGGCACCACTTTAGACCAATCGTTGGCACTAGCGATGATATCTTCGATTTCATCTAGTGGCACATCTTTACGAAGTTTTAAAGTCAATGCTTGTGAGTGACAACGCATCGCACCAATACGGACACAGTGTCCATCGATTGGAACGATTTGCTGGTTGCCTAAGATCTTGTTGGTTTCAACTTGACCTTTCCATTCTTCTTTCGACTGACCGCTTTCAAGCTGTTTGTCGATATAAGGAATGAGAGAACCCGCTAAAGGCACACCGAAGTTTGCAGATGGGAAACCTTCGCCACGTTGTAATTGTGCAATTTTAGAATCGATATCTAAAATTGGTGAGCGTGGGTCATCCAGCAAATCTTTAGTATTGTTATACAAGTAGCCCATACCTGAAATCAATTCACGCATGTTTTGCGCGCCTGCACCAGAAGCCGCTTGATACGTCATTGAGGTTGCCCATTCCACTAAATTATTTTGGAATAGACCGCCTAAACCCATCAACATCAATGAAACGGTACAGTTACCGCCCACGAATGTTTTTGTGCCTTTCACTAAGCCGTCTTTGATTACGTTCATGTTTACTGGGTCAAGTACGATGATCGCTTCATCATCCATACGTAAAGTCGATGCAGCATCGATCCAGTAACCATTCCAGTTTTCTGCTTTAAGCTTAGGGAAAACTTCAGTCGTATAATCGCCACCTTGGCAGGTGATAATGACATCCATTTGCTTCAGACTATCAATGTCCGTTGCATCCATAAGTGCTGGGGCAGTCTTACCACCAAACGCAGGGGCTTCACCACCTGCATTACTGGTAGAAAAGTAAAACGGTTCGAAATGAGCGAAATCGTTTTCTTCAACCATACGTTGCATAAGGACGGAACCAACCATCCCGCGCCAACCGACCAGACCTACTTTCATGTCACTTTGCCTCGGTGCGTTAAAAAAATAAAAAGGGGGTTCGAGTGTACCAAAAGGGCGCATAACTGCAAGCGCTACATAATGAAAACACCAATAATATTGTGCAATATATCTTGTTTATGTTACATGCAAAACTGATATAAATTTATGAATCAATAAAAAATAAAGAATATAAGGGAGGTGTAATGATTTGGATTGAAATACTGGCGGGCTTCGTCATTTTGTTGACATTTTGGTCACTCATACCACGAGATGAATGGTGGTTTCGTGGTGCAGATTTTCCGCGTCTGCAAATCTTGGCTTTGGGCATATTTGCCTTCATAGGCTTAATTTTATGGAATGCTGAATGGGACTTGGCGCGTGAAATCATTCTAATTGGGTTGATTGCTGCCTTGGCATATCAATTAAAAATGGTTTTGCCTTATACCTTTATTTGGAAAAAACAAGTCAAAAAAGTTCGATCAGACCAGTTAGATAAACAGAAACAAATTTCAATCATTGTCTCAAATGTACTTACGCCGAACACTCAATATCACTTGTTATTGGCACAAATACAAAAGCATCAACCTGACTTGGTACTCACGCTAGAAACAGATCAAACTTGGCAAAATGAATTGGCAGTGATTGAAGCTGATTATCCTTATCGCGTACCCGTACCTTTGGATAATTTGTATGGGATGCATTTGTATAGCAAGTTAGAACTTAGTGAAACTGAAGTCAAATTTATTCTCAGTGATGAAATTCCTTCGATCCATACCCGAGTCACCTTAGCATCAGGAAATCAGGTTCAACTGTATTGTTTACATCCCAAACCGCCAAGTCCAACAGAAGCCAAAGATTCAACTTTACGCGATGCAGAATTGCTAATTGTCGGCGATCAGATTAAAGATTTAGATGAAAGTTGCATCGTTATGGGGGACCTGAATGATGTGGCATGGTCACGTACTACACGACTCTTTCAACGAATCAGTGGACTTTTAGACCCACGTGTTGGACGGCATTTCGTAAATACCTTTCATGCCAATTATCCACTGCTGCGTTGGTCGCTCGACCATATTTTTCATAGTACAGATTTTGCCTTGGTACATATGGAACGCTTGCCCAATATCGGTTCAGACCATTTTCCTGTCTATGTAGTGCTGCAAACAGGCAGGGTATTTGAGCAAATCCAAGAAGAATTAGAGCAAACAGATGAAGATGAACAAGAAGCGCAAGAGGCAATTCAGGAGGGTATAGAAAAAGCTGAGAAAGAGGAAAAGATTGTGACCGATGAAATCGCCCGTGATTATAAGGATGGTACGAAGGCACCTTGATTTTGTTTGATTTAAGAGAAAAGTGTAAGAAATAGCTTACACAGCTTTCGGCTTCTGACGAATGGTCAGGTCAAGTGTATTGACTTATTCTTTGTTCATCGGCACATGGAACTGGGAACGGAACATCCCACTAAGGAAGACGAAGCCGATGGAAGCATCACGGAACGGATGCAGGAAAGGAAAGCCAATAAAAAATAAAAAGAATACTTGTGAAAGCACAACCTCATAGACCCGAGTTTTGCAGGATGCAGAACTCGGGTTTTGCTTTTGTGATATAGAATTTTTTGCTTTTCTTTTGATTAATTTCTTTATACAGTGTGCCAAGAAAAAAACGATGAATTTCTAATAAAAATATAGGTATGAGACGTTCTATGCTGTCCGAATGGCACCAAAAAATATTGCAGATTACACACTTATCCACCGATGCACTTTCCATTTATCTTGGCTTAACCCTGTTCTTTTTTGTGGCCTTTTGCCACCACCGCCAATTGAAATCACATTATGCGATTTGGACCGTTGTGGTCGTCGCAGTGGGATTTGAATTGTTTAATGCACGGCATGACATTTTAGATAGAGGTTATTGGCGTATAGGGCAAAGTTTGAAATATATTCTGAATGTCATGTTGTTGCCGCTAATCCTTTGGTTGATGTCCAGATACCGTGTATGGAAGGGCTAAGTGGAAGCCCGAAATTGAAGGGCTAAATGGAAGGATTAAATCGCCAGTTAAAAAATCCTAATAGAAAAAAAGATATTGTGAAATTCACAATATCCTTTCTAGATGCTGATCTAGGTGCTTAATTAAAAAAATTTTCCGAGCGCTATCCTGCACAGCAAATATCTATGGTGTGTAGTCAATCAAGCTGAATGCTGAGAGACCACTTGCGTATACAACTCCAAAGTCTGATCACACATCTCTTTTAAACTAAACATACTGATAGGCTGTACCTGCTGTGGTTGGTCTAAATGCAACTTTAAGGTTTCGAGTAATTGGGTTTCATCATCGACAGTGACTAAACCTTGCGGATAGACATTCGATAAAATTTCAGCTACGCCACCACGGTTCCAACCGATCACAGTTGTACCTACAGACAGTGCTTCGAGTACAGTCCGTCCAAAGGTTTCCGCTTGGCTCGACAAAGATAAAACCAAATCGCTAAAAGCTAACCATTCACGAATATCCGAACGGTGACCGACAAAACTAATCCGATCACTCAGTCCTTTCGCCGCAATGCTGTCTTGTATTTCTTGTAAATAAGCCGCTTTTTTCGGATCTGCACCACCGACCACCACCGCATGTACGTCGGGATACTGTGTTTGTAGCTGTTCCATTAAATGGATCAGGGTTTCATGACCTTTCAAACGGGTGATACGGCCTGGTAAGCAAATCAGACGCTTATTTTCTAGTTCAGGGAAATCTTTTAGGGTTTGATTGAGCCACTGTGCTGAGGGTTGATAACCATGTGGAAAAGCAGCGGGGTCAATGCCACGATAAATACGCACAATGTCCTTGGTAGGACAGTTTTTGTAGTTGTCCGTGATGTATTTGACAACACTATCCGAGACCGCAATGACTTTTTCAGCCTGCGTCATGATTTGACTATAGCGATTAATCGAATAAAAACCATGTACAGTTGAAATCAGGTGAGGTCGCTTGTTTGCAGGAATCCCTTTGAGGGCAAAATGCGTGAGCCACGCAGGGACACGTGAGCGCACATGCACGATGTCTGGTTGATGTTGCTCAATCAGTTTACGTAGAGGACGAATTTGCCATAAGCTCGATAAGGCTTTTTTATGGATAGCGAGCGTGAGATGTGTTGAGCCTTCAGCTTCCAATTGAGCCACCATGCGGCCACCATTTGAAACCACTAAGGACTCATGGCCGGCGGTCACTAAAGCACGAGCTATTTCTAAGGTTCCTCGCTCGACACCACCACTGTTCAATTCAGGTAAAAGCTGCATCACTTTCATAGCATTTCTCTTTTTTATGTGCTGAGTTGAACTCAATAGATTTTGTCATAGCCTTGTGGGCGGGTTTTAAAGCGGCGATGGAACCACATGTATTGTGTCGGTGCGATTCGTAGCTGATTTTCAATAATTTTATTGGTTCTAACAGCATCCGAAACTTCATCTTCACTCGGAAAATTATCCAAAGCAGGTTCAATCAGCACATGATATTGAGGGTTGCTGATGTCGCCATCTCGATAAAAATACAATGGGATCGCTACGGCTTTAGCAATTTTTAATAAGCGACGATGTGCAGTAACAGTGGCTGCGGGAGTACCAAAAAACGGTGCCATAACCCCTTGTTTTAAACCAAAGTCTTGATCGGGACTGTACCAAATGGCATGGCCATTTTTCAGATTGCGAATCAAGCCACGCATATCATCATGGTCGATTTGGTTGGCATAGATGGTGGCACGGCAACGCACAATCAACATATCCAACAGCGGATTATTTTGCGGACGATAAACCACATCCGGCTCAAAGAACTGTGCGCATAAATAGCCACCAGCATCGAGCAGGGTAGAATGTGTGCCGAGGAGTAAAATACCTTTGCCTTCAGCTTGTGCATTTTGAATATGTTCTAAGCCTTCAATTTGCACCCGATTTTTGAACCACTGCGGACTGTACCATGCATTTAAAGTTTCAAAAATGCCAATCATTTGGTCGATAAAAACCTGTCGTGCATTGGCCTCAACCTGTTCTGCTGTCCATTCAGGAAAGCAAACTTCCAAGTTGCGAATCGTGGTTTTACGACGTGATTTGAGATTGTTAAATGCGACAGAACCGAGGAATTGTCCAAGGCGATACTGAACTGCCCAAGGAAGAATCGCCAAAATCATAAGAAATACAATCCCTATCCATATTCCCCAATACTGAGGAAGTAAGAAAGACCATTGGAATTTTCCGGGTTGATATGTTGGCTTTTGACTCATAGGGCTAAATCAAAGATTAAAAAATAGGGTTCAGTTTAGCATGAAGCTGAATTGAAAGAGAAAGTTCAACCTCATGCTGCATCAGACTTAACCTTTGACTAAACCGCCATCGACAATCAAATTCTGCCCGGTGACTGCACGTGAGTAAGGGGACAAGAACATCATGATGGCCGCAGCAAATTCTTCAGGCGTGGTCACTGTGCGTAAAGGTGTCGATGCCGCGATTAAATCAAACACGGCATCGGGTGTCGCTTTACTGGCATCGGTGCTTTGTAATAAGCCACCAGAAAGCATATTGACGTTAATCCCAAACTCACCCAGTTCATGCGCCGCTGTGCGAGTGAAGGCCAAAAGTGCCGCTTTTGCAGCAGTGTAGTCGTGGTAAGGCACGACAGGGTTTTGTACCAAGTTGGTACCAATATTGACAATGCGACCAAAACCCTGTGCTTTCATCTTGGGAAGCGCCGCTTGCGTGGTGTTGAGTGCAGCGACGACTGCTCCATCAAATTGTTGCTGTAAGTGCTGTGCAGTCAGTTCTTCAATTTTAGGACGGGCATCGCCATTAAATTGAAAATGGATGAGGGCATTATTCACGACAGAGGTGATTGAGGCACCAAAATGTGCTCTTGCTGCGGCAAAAAGCTGTTCTACTTGAGCTTTATCAGTGACATCTGCTTGATAGGCAAACACTTGCTGAGGAAATTCGGTAGTCAATTGTTCTGCTGCAGTTTGACTGGATAGATAGTTCGCGACCACGCGTGCGCCTTCAGCAATTAACGTTTGGCTAATCGCCAAACCGAGGCCACGTGCGCCTCCTGTAACTAAAACAATTTGATCTGAAATTTGCATGCTCGTGACTCAATCTTATGTTGAACGTCACCATATCAAGCTTTTCACATTAGCGGAATCGTCTTTACAGATGCTGGATGCTCCAATTTGAAACTGAGTCATCCGATCTAATAATTTAGCCGAGTCATACGACATAAAAAAAGCCGTATCGAAATACGGCTTTTTCTGTGTGAAATATTTGTGGACTTAGCCTTTAGCTAGCGTTTCTAGCTCATCTAAACGTTCCATTTTTTCCAGCATTTCGTCATCAATTTCAGCAAGACGCTGTGATGCTTTGGTCGCAGCATCGGCGTCAGTCATGAACCAAGAACCGTCAGCTAATTTTTCAGACAATTCAGCTTGCTCTTGTTCCAATGCTTCAATTTCAGTCGGCAGTTGTTCTAGGGCACGTTGGTCTTTATAGCTGAGCTTGACTTTTTTAGGCACGGCAGCGGCAGCCGCTGCTTCGGCTTTAGCCATGGCTTTTTTCACGTCGCTTTTTTGATCCACGACAGTTTGGTCAGGACGCTGTTCCAAATAGTCTTGGTAACCTCCGATGTATTCATCGATTTGACCTTTACCATCAAATACCCAAGTCGAAGTCACCACGTTGTCCATAAAGGCACGGTCATGCGAAATCAGTAACAGTGTGCCTTTGTAAGCGCTGAGCATTTCTTCCAACAGTTCAAGCGTCACCATATCCAAGTCGTTGGTCGGTTCGTCCATCACGATAAGGTTCGATGGTTTTAGTAGCAGTTTAGCCAACAGAATACGGTTACGCTCCCCCCCAGACAGTGCTTTAACTGGTGTACGTGCGCGTTCTGGAGAGAATAAAAAGTCTTGTAAATAACTGTAGATGTGACGACGGCTACCGTTTACATCGACATGGTCTGAGCCTTCAGAGACGTTATCTTTCACTGATTTTTCAAGATCAAGTGCATTTCGAAGCTGATCAAAGTAAGCAACTTCAAGCTGTGTACCTGTTTTTACTGTACCTGTATGTTCTTGCTCACCCAAAATAGCTTTGATAAGGGTGGTTTTACCCACACCGTTGTCACCGACTAAGCCGATACGGTCACCACGTAATACCAGTGCCGAGAAATCTTTGATGATTGGCGCGCTGTTGCCAAATTGCACAGCTAAGTTTTCAATTTCAAAGACCACTTTACCTGAGCGCTGCGCATCTTGCGTTGCCATGCTCACTTTACCTTGTTGGGAACGGCGCGCTTTAGACTCTTCACGCAAGGCTTTTAAGGCACGAACACGACCTTCGTTACGGGTACGACGCGCTTTAATGCCCTGACGAATCCACACTTCTTCTTCAGCAAGTTTTTTATCGAATAGCGCATTTTGCTTTTCTTCCGCTTCCATTTGCTGAGCTTTGAGTTCGAGGTAACGTGAATAGTTACCTTCATAGCTACGCAAAATGCCGCGGTCAAGTTCCACAATACGAGTCGCAATATTGTCGACAAATGAACGGTCATGCGAAATAAACAACAGGGTTAAATTGTTTTGATCGAGTAAGAATTTTTCGAGCCATTCAATACTTTCAACGTCCAAATGGTTAGTCGGTTCGTCGAGTAGCAATACATCGGGCTGCGTTAAGAGAGCACGTGCTAATAAAACACGACGCTTACGACCACCAGACAAATCTGCAAGGTCAGCTTCTGGGTCTAGGCCCATTTTACTGAGGATGGCATTCACCTTGGTTTCAAGTGACCAGCCATCCATTTGATCCATCTGATGTTGTAAGTTACCCATGCGCTCACAGGCGTCCATATCACCGAGTACGCAGGCTTCGCTGGCTTCATGATAAGCACGCAGTACAGTAGCGGCTTCGCCTGCACCATCGGCAACAATATCAGCGACTTTACCGGAATCCATGGGTACATCTTGAGCAAGCATTGAAATCGTAATGCCATTTTGCAATGAAACTTCACCGCCGTCTGGCAATAAAGTTCCCTCAATCAGTTTAAGTAAAGTAGACTTACCTTCACCATTACGACCGATTAAACACACTCGTTCGCCACGCTCTAAACTGAAGTTCGCGCCGTCGAGTAGGGAAGGTCCGCCAAACGCAAGCTGGACGTCCCTTAAGGTAATATAGGCCATAATGTTTCCTGAAATCTTATATGAGGAGTGTAAATTGACTACACAACAAAATCTTGATGAACAGGCGTCATTTTCCGCACCCATTGAAGATTTGCAAGTCCGAATTGCATTTTTAGATGATTTAGTTGATCAATTGAATGATCAAGTTGCCCGTCAAAATGCCGAAATCGCTGATTTAAAGAAACAAATGCAGATGTTGTATCGTCGTATTGAATCGGCAGATTTATCTGAAGGCATCGCAGCATTTGACCCAATGACCAACCGCCCACCGCATTATTAATGTCGATATTGAATGACAGGCAGATGACGAATCAGCGCCAAAGCTGTGGATTGGTGTAAATTTATTTGACCTTTTGCAGCGTGACAGGTCTAATGCACCGCATCTGCTGATCGAAACCCATTATTTCATCTCATGAGTCAAAAAGTTGTCCTGCTAGATTTGGAAAATAACCCGCCCACAGCAAATCTATTGCGCAATATCATTGAACATTACAGTACTTTGTATGTGTTTAGCTGCAATGGAAAATTTGAATATGCACTTGAAGATTTAACTGAAATTGCAGGGTGGATCGCGAGTGGTCAATTGGTGGTTTTGGATATTCCAGAAACGCCGCAAAAAGAATTTGAATATGCGGTGATTGTGGGGCAACTGATGGCCTTGATGGATCCAGATGCGCATATAGAAGTCATTTCAGCGATGCCGGATATTGCATTACTGATGGAACAATTGGATGGCTCTGGACTCAGCGCACATCTCATTCAAATTCAGTCAGAACAAGAAGTTTCACATAAAGTGAAGTATAAAATTCCTGACCTAGAAACCATTCGGAATAAACCTGATTTATTACTGATTAAACACTATTGTGATGGTCTGGAAAAACTCAGTGGCAAACCCAACAGTTTGGATAAACTGAAAAACTCACTGATGAATATTTTGCAAGTCTCTAGCGAAAAAGCTCAGCATTTGGTCGGTATGTTGATCAATCTAAAAATCGTCAAACGCTTTGATGAGCAAATTTCGATTCGAAAAAAAGTACTCAAACAATGGGTGCAGCTAGATTTAAATGCGACTGCTGAAACAGCATTGCCGATAAAAACAGACCTGAATGCATTTAGTGCTTCACTCGAAGATCAAACCTCAAATACTGATGATACGGCATCGATGATTCAGGCTGCACAACAAGGCTTATTTAAAAATTTCAATAAAATTGATCCTGTGCAAATGGAAGTGATCCGAAAATTGCATGAATTAAAGTCAGATAAACCAAAAGATATCTACGCCTTACGTGATTTATTGGAGCAAATGTTCCCACAATCTGACGTTCGATTATTACTTAAAGAGTTGATCGAAAAAGGATATATCTATTGGAATGGTCACGAAGTGCTGTATAGCCACGAGATGTTCCTGAATTAATTTTATCGAGTGAACTTGCGTTTTATATTGCGCTTATGCAACTCTAATAAAGGAATATAAAGGTTGTGCTATGGAAAATATTGGAATCTGGGTTACTGTTTTTATTGTGGTCTTTGTACTTGGGTCGATTTTTGGACTTCGAGTAAATCCTAGAGAAAAAGCCTTGGGCATTATGCGCGAGAAGGCGCGTAAGATGGGGCTGCACCCACGTTTAGTGGCTGCACCTGCTTGGACCAAAATTCCAATGGCTTCTGAAAAACGTGCCAGTATGGTGGCGTATTACAGTGTGCTGATTCCAGATGCGCGTTTGCCTTTAATGCGTGCTTTAGTGGTCGATGACAAACTTGAACTGGTACATGGTGATGACAAGTTCAAGGATTTAGCCATTACATTAAAGGGCATTTATGCTATTGATATGCAGGCAAACTGTGTAGGACTCTATTGGAACGAAGAATCTGACTTAAGAGCCACACAGCTTGATGATATGAAAGCATTTTTACATTCATTGGCTGAACTTTAAATTTTAAAAAACCTATTAAACAGGAATGATGGTTAACTATGGCGAACGCTCCTCGGTCCACATCTAAAAGTACCACAGCAAAATCTGCCGATGCTGGGAAAAAGCGTGCGTTAGTGATTGTGGAATCGCCTGCAAAAGCGAAAACAATCAATAAATATTTGGGCTCTGATTACATCGTGAAATCATCGGTGGGTCATGTCCGTGATTTACCTACAGGCGGCTCGAGTAAAACAGCAGAGAAAAAGCCAGTAACTCGTGCGAAATTAACTGAAGCTGAAAAAGCCAAAAAAGCACAAAAAGCTTTGGTTAATCGTATGGGTGTAGACCCTGAAAATGACTGGAAGGCACAGTACGAAGTCCTACCGGGCAAAGAACATGTTGTTGCAGAACTGAAAAAGCTTGCATCGCAAGTTGACGAGGTCTATCTCGCAACGGATATGGATAGGGAAGGAGAAGCAATTGCTTGGCATTTAAAAGAAGTGATTGGCGGTGACGACTCACGTTATCAACGTGTGGTGTTCAACGAAATTACCAAAAATGCCATCCAAGAAGCGTTTAAACATCCTTCTCGCCTGGATACAGATAAAGTCAATGCTCAGCAAGCCCGTCGTTTCCTCGACCGTATTGTGGGCTTTATGATCTCGCCACTCTTATGGGAAAAAATCGCCCGTGGTCTATCGGCAGGTCGTGTGCAATCTGTGGCTGTTAAACTTGTGGTTGAGCGTGAACGTGAAATTCGTGCCTTCATTCCAGAAGAATTTTGGCAAGTTTTTGCAGATACCAAGTCGAAGAAAGACGATATCCGCTTAGAAGCGGTGAAGCAAAATGGCAAGACTTTAAAACTGCACAATAAAGCTGAAACAGATGCTTTACTGAACTTGATTAAAGATGCCGACTACACAGTTTCAGCACGTGAAGATAAACCAACCAAGGTCAATCCAAGTGCGCCTTACATCACGTCTACACTGCAACAAGCAGCAAGTACACGTTTAGGTTTTTCTGTGAAAAAAACCATGATGTTGGCACAGCGCCTATATGAAGCCGGCTTTATTACTTACATGCGTACAGACTCCACATTCTTGAGTGATGACGCTGTAAATATGGTTCGTGGTCATATTGAAACTGAGTTTGGTCAAAAATATTTACCGGCAAAACCAAACCGTTATGGTAATAAAGCTGGTGCGCAAGAAGCCCATGAAGCGATTCGTCCATCAAATGTAGCGCTAAAAGGCGATAGTTTGGTGGGTGTAGAGCGTGATGCGCAGCGTCTTTATGACCTGATCTGGCGTCAGTTCGTTGCGTGTCAAATGACCCCAGCAGAATATTTATCATCAACGATTTTAGTCAATGCTAATGGTGTCGAACTCAAAGCCAAAGGCCGTACATTGGTCTTTGATGGTTTCACTAAAGTGCGTGGTCAAAATAAATCGGATGATGATGTACTGTTACCTGCTGTAAAAGTCGGTGAAGTACTCAAGCTTGAAAAATTAGATCCATCGCAACACTTTACTAAACCACCTGCGCGCTTCACTGAAGCATCTTTGGTCAAAGAGCTTGAGAAAAAAGGGATTGGTCGTCCATCGACTTATGCGGCAATTATCTCAACCATTCAAGACCGTGGTTATGTGAAGCTCGATAACCGTCGTTTGTTCGCCGAGAAAATGGGTGAAATCGTGACAGACCGTCTCGATGAAAACTTTAATAACTTGATGAACTATGCCTTTACCGCCGATTTAGAAGGTCAGCTAGATAAAGTCGCGGATGGTGATCGTAACTGGAAAGAGTTACTCAATAGCTTCTACGGTGATTTTAAAACACGTTTAACCACAGCTCAGGGTGAAAATGGCATGCGCCGTAATTTACCTGTAGAAGTGGATGCTGTGCACTGTAAAGAATGTGATCGTCCGATGCAGATTCGTACAGGGACTACAGGTGTGTTCTTGGGTTGTTCAGGTTATAACTTACCGCCAAAAGAGCGTTGTAAGGGAACTTTAAACCTGACACCTGTAGAATCATTGGCTGCACTGTCTGACGATGACTCGGCTGAAACAGCAGATTTAATGTCGAAAAAACGCTGTCCAATCTGTGAAACAGCCATGGATAGCTATGTGATTGATGGTGGTCGTAAGTTGCATATCTGTGGTAATAACCCAGACTGTGCTGGTTTTGAGCTTGAAGAAGGTGAGTTCAAAATCAAAGGTTATGATGGCCCAACCATTCCTTGTGACAAATGTGATGGCGAAATGCAATTGAAAACTGGCCGTTTCGGTCCTTACTTTGCATGTAATAGCTGTGACAATACACGTAAAGTGTTGAAGAGCGGTCAGCCTGCACCTCCACGTGTAGATCCAATTAAAATGGAGCACTTACGTTCAACCAAACATGATGACTTCTTTGTCCTTCGTGATGGCGCAGCAGGTTTATTCTTAGCTGCAAGTAAGTTTCCGAAAGTACGTGAAACCCGTGCGCCTAAAGTGGCTGAACTACGTTCTGTCGCAGATCAGTTGGATGCGAAATATCAGTTCATCTTGCAAGCACCGGATGTAGATCCTGAAGGAAACCCAACATTGGTGAAATTCAGCCGTAAGAACCAAGCACAATATATTGGTTCTGAAAATGCTGAAGGCAAACAAACTAAATGGTCTTTGGTGTACCAAGATGGTAAGTGGGTTGAAGCTTAAGCTTTAAAATCAATAAAATGCTGACTTCGGTCGGCATTTTTTATGTCAGAATTAATCAAAATTTAAATGATAAAAATGATTGGGGGGAATAGTGGAAATTCAAACGAAAAAGTTTGCTGTACTCATAGATGCGGATAACTCATCGATCAATGCTATTCCATCTGTGTTGGAAGAAGTTGCAAAATATGGAATCGCAAGTGTTAAACGAGTTTATGGAGATTGGAGCAGCGAAACCTTAAAAAATTGGCGTGAAGTCTTACTTCCACATGCCATCACACCTGTTCAGCAGTTTGCTTACACAAAGGGCAAAGATGCAACGGATATGATTTTGATCATTGATGCGATGGATTTGCTGTATGCAGGTGCATTGGATGGCTTTTGTATTGTTTCAAGCGACAGTGATTTTACCCCTTTAGCATCTAGAATTCGTGAAAATGGGCTAAGTGTTTACGGTTTTGGAAAAAAGTCGACGCCAGAGGCATTTAAAAAAGCATGTGATAAATTTATTTATGTTGAAAACTTACTGCAAGATAATGAGCTAAAAAATACTGAAGAAGATCTTATTAATTCACCAATTAAAGAAGTCATTGAAAATACAAAAGTAAGTGAACCAAAGCCATCTGTGCAGATTAAAGAGAATATAATCACTGAAATCATTGATAAACCCACTTTAAATTTGATTTATAAAGCTGTGAAAGATAATGCGGATGAAAATGGATGGGCCAATTTAAGTATGGTTGGGCAATATATCAGCGCAGTCAAACCTGACTTTGATTCTAGAAACTACGGTCGAGCAAAATTATCTGGACTAATTAAAACGCTAAATTTATTTGAAACAAAAATAGAAATGAGTCAAATGTATTTAAGAAAGATAAAAAAGCAGAGTACGATTTAAAATGTGGAAAAAAATTCGGGTACTGTGTTTATTGCTGATTTTACTAGTGGTCGCAGTCAATGCCTATAAAGACAAAAACCAAGACTGGAGTAAACCGATCTTTGTATTGTTACATCCAATTAATGCAGATGGTCGAGAGAGCACTCAAGCTTATATACAGCAGCTCTCTGTCAATGATTTAAACGATGTTCAACAATATTTACAAGCGACAGCACAGAAATACCGAGGGCAACCGACTTATGTGTATTTTAAGTTAGGTCGTGAGCTGAAAGTTTTACCTCCCAAAGTACCCAATGACGCCGGTATGTTGGACGTTATCCTGTGGAGTTTGAAATTCCGCTACTATGCTTGGCAGCAGCATGAAAATGTAGATGGTGTTTCGAGTGTCACTCTCTTTCTAAATTATTACGATCCGAACCAAACCAAAGAACTTAAACATTCCACAGCCTTGGAAAATGGTCGAATTGGATCGGTGAATTTATTTGCATCGAATAAACAGACAGCGCAGAATAAAATCGTTTTAGCACATGAGTTATTACACGCTTTTGGTGCAACTGATAAGTATGATTTGGCTACAGGTCAGCCGATTTTTCCTGTCGGTTATGCAGAACCTGAGCGGCAGCCTTTGTTTCCACAAAGCAAAGCTGAACTGATGGCTGGGCATATTCCTACCTCACAGACGCAAAGTAAAATGCCTGAAGATTTAGCTGATACTGTGGTGAATGACGTCACAGCGATTGAAGTGGGATGGAAAAAATAATGTGGATAAAACCTATCTTATCCACAGTCTAAGTCAGCAGTGTGGATAAGATTTGGACTTTTCTTTCATTTTTCTTCATCATGAAGTTGCATAATCCATTGAATAACGAATAACTTGAGAAAAAACATGAGAACAGTAGGCAACGATTTAATTCGCAGTCAGCTCCATGAAAACCGTAAGTGGTATCTCGGTTTAGGTGCTTTATTGGTGGTCTTCGGATTGGTCCTTTTGGCAGCTTTGCCATTCGCGACAATCACTGTCATTTATATTTTTGGTGTGCTGATGATGTTAGGTGGTGTAATCCATTTCATCGCGGCATTTAAAATTTTTGAAGGCGGCTACCGCTGGTTCTGGGCACTATTTGGTGTGTTGTATTTGGTCGCAGGCTATTATGCATTTACAACGCCTGTCAAAACGGCCATTGTCCTAACCAATTTATTGGCGATTATTTTGATCATTGCAGGGGTCATTCGTATCTTTAATGCTGTGTTATTTCGAGCATTTCAAGGTTGGGGATGGACACTATTTTCAGGTCTATTGACCTTGATTACGGGTGTGATCATTTTGATGTCACCTGATGCACCATTTTGGGTATTAGGATTATTCTTGGCGGTTGATATTTTATTCCAAGGGGTCAACTACCTTACTTTGGCTTCTTATATTCGACGTGAAGTACCGAAAAGCTCGGCAGAGCAGTAAACTGCTTGCGGATCTGATAAATAAAAAAAGAGTGCTGAGGCACTCTTTTTTATTCAGTTTTAATGTGTACAACCCGTTAAGGTTTCACGCTATAGCGGCTACTAATGGCGATACGATTCCATGTGTTAATGACAATTGCGAGCCATTCAATTGCACTGATTTGATCATCAGTTAAAAATGGTAGAGCATCTTCATAAACTGCATCGGGAACTTGGCCTTCGGCAATCAATGTAATTGCTTCGATCAAGCTTAAAGCCGCACGTTCTTTTTCGTCATAGTACGCAGTTTCACGCCATGCATTGAGTAGGCTAATGCGTTCAATACTTTCACCAGTTTTAAGTGCATCTTGTGCATGTATGCGAATACAGAACGCACATTCGTTGATTTGGGATGCACGTAATTTCAGTAAATGGGCTAAACCTTCATTAAGGCCAGACTCATTTATTTTTTGCATTGCCAGTGCATCAAGTTCTGCGACTTTTTTATATAGCTCAGGTGCAGACTGACCTAGGTTGATTCGTGACATTTCGAACCTTTCTGATGTTTTTAGATATACCTGCTATTTTAAAACCGTTATGGTTGAGGACAAGTTTTATTTTGAGCATTTAGATGACCACTTTTGTTCTTGCGCCCGATTCATTTAAAGAAAGTATGAGTGCTCAACAAGCCTGTGACGCGATGCAGCGTGCAATTTTAAAGCTCATACCTGACGCAAATGTCATCGCTGTGCCAATGGCAGATGGCGGTGAGGGAACTGTAGATGCGTTGCTCAGTGCTTGCGACGGTCAAAAAGTGACGATAGTGCTTACAGGTCCTTTGCCCAATCAACGTGTGACGACGTATTTCGGTTTGATCGACGGTGGAAAAACCGCAGTGATTGAAATGGCAAAAGCTAATGGTATTCATCTTGTCGATATGGCTCAGCGAAATCCATTACTGACGTCAACTTATGGTACGGGCGAAATGATCAAGGCTGCTCTAGACTTCGGAGTAAGTAAAATTATCATTGGCTTAGGCGGGAGTGTGACCAATGATGGCGGTGCAGGTATGGCACAGGCCTTGGGGGCACAATTTTTAGATGAAAATGGCTTGGAAATAGCAGTTTGTGGTGGTTATCTGGATCAAATTAATAGTCTTGATTTGACGCAGCTCGACTCACGTTTAGCGCATACAGAAATTATCATTGCCAGCGACGTCATTAATCCATTATGTGGTGAAAATGGTGCATCCTATATCTTTGGTCCGCAAAAAGGAGCAACGCAGGAGATGGTGCGTCAGTTAGATCAGAACCTCAGTTATTATGCCAATGTGGTTGAAGAGACACTGGGTTGTGCTTTACGTGATGTAGCAGGTGCAGGCGCTGCCGGTGGACTAGGTTTTGGCCTGATGGCTTTTGCAGGTGCATCAATGCGATCAGGTGTAGAGTTGGTTATTGAACAAAGTCAGTTGAAGGAAAAAATAGCACAAGCAGACTATGTGCTGACAGGTGAGGGAAAAATTGATCAACAAACCAAGCTTGGTAAAACGCCTTATGGCGTGGCACAGGTCGCAAAAAGTTTAAATAAGCCCGTGATTGCTTTTGCTGGTGTGGTTGGTGAGGATATCGCGGAACTCTACGATTTAGGTTTCACACAGATTGTTGGGATTAACCCACCAGATTGTAAGTTGGAAGATGCATTAAAATATGCGGAACTAAATTTGGAACATTGCTGTAGAAATGTGATGAGATGTTTGAAATAAAAATCAAGGTAAAATTTATACATGCATCTAGTGAGTTTTAAGATAATCATAGTTAGAAAATATGATTAATTTTGTTGAAAATCTTTGCAATATTTTTCCATTGGTTTTTGATTTTTTGGAATTATATTTTCAATGTTTTTTATATTTTCTATTGCATTTTCTTTTGCCCGTTTCGCTTTTAATAATTCAGAATTCTCTGAAGCAATTTCATATTGTGCTTTACTCATTTTATAAGTTGCACATAAATTATCGGATATAAGCTTATGATTGCCAGAAATTAGAGCTACAGCTAGATCATCATGGAGTTGAATTCCTTTCTGATTATTTTTACTTATCAAGTGATCAAATTCAGTTTGAGTCAATTTTTTTGCGTAAGATGGATGATTTGTAAATATTATGAGTAATAAAACTGGCTGAAGGAAATGGTTAATTAGCTTAAAATTTTTCATAAACTTATCGTTTTCTAGTTTTAATTTTGATCCTACATTAGCATGTATTTTTTTTCAATCTGCTAAACTATACCTATCCATGAAATGATGAGTACATATGAGTTTAGCCAACCTGATTGATGAATTAAATCCTCAACAAAAACAAGCCGCAACAACAGAAGCACAGCATAGCTTGGTTTTGGCAGGAGCAGGTTGTGGTAAAACCAAAACCATCGTGGCGCGTGCAGCTTATTTAATTGATCAAGGCGTGCCTGCTAATCAAATTCAAATTTTGACTTTTACTCGCCGTGCAGCGAGTGAAATTGTCGCTCGTGTGGAGCTGGCTCTGGGTGAGCAAGCCAAAGGGTTACGTGCTTCAACCTTTCACACCTTTTGTATGTACCTATTGCGCCGCATTCCAAAAGCCTTTGGCCTAGAACAGTTTTCGATTATTGATCGTGATGATCAGCTCATGATGTTCCGCCTGATTCGTGGCCGTGATGATAAGAAAAACCCCAATCACTTGCCCAAGCCGAAAGAACTCTGTGATCTGTATTCCTTTGCGCGGAATACGCGTCAAAAACTTAGCATTGCCATGGAAAAGCAAATGCCTGAGTACTTTGCGTTGAAAGATCAAATCGCGGATATCATGAAAGAATACGAAGCCCGTAAACGTGCGCGTAGTTTTTTAGATTATGACGATATCTTGGCGATTGTGGCGAAAGCCTTGGCGGAATCAGATGGACTGGTCGATTATGTCGCTTCAATTTGTCGCCACATGTTGGTTGATGAAATGCAGGATACCAATCCGCTGCAATGGGCGTTACTTGAGCCACTAAAGGAACGTGTCAGTTTGTTCTGTGTCGGCGATGATGCACAGTCAATCTATGGCTTCCGAGGTGCAGACTTTGAAAATATTCATCATTTCAAAGAGCGGGTACCCGACGCACAGATTTTTAAACTTGAAAAAAATTATCGTTCAACCCAAGAAATTTTAGACCTGTCGAATTGGTTGTTGGATGAAAGCGAAATTAAATATGACAAACGCTTAGATGCCTATCGTGGTGAAGGGATTAAGCCGAAAATGCATATTTTCCCGAATGAGTTTGATGAAGCCAAATGGATTGCCATCGACATTAAAGAACGACATTACCTCGAAGGCAGCAAATGGTCGGATCATATGGTGCTTGTGCGTTCAAGCTTTGCTGCTCGTCATATTGAAGCGGCCTGTATTGCCGCAAATGTGCCGTATCGCTTTATCGGCGGCATGAAATTACTTGAAACAGCCCATGTAAAAGACTTGCTCAGTGTGCTGCGTGTAGTGGCCAATCCTTTAGATGATATCGCGTGGATGCGCTTTTTAACCTTGTGGAATGGTGTGGGTGATGTCGGTGCGAGTAAGTTATCGCAGCAGATTTTACTTGAACCAGAAATGCAAGCCATTGCAACCAAGTTGGAAAAGTTTGGCAAAGTACCTGACCAAGCGATTCTGATGATGAAGCAAATGTCGGTGTTGAAAGATCAGGTCAAAGAATGTGTAAGCTTGGCTGTTCAAGCGATTTCTGAGCAGCTGGAAGAAAACTATAAAAAAGATTGGAACCGCCGTGTCGGTGATTTTGATTTGGTGAAACAACTGGCATCAAAGCATACACAGCTCAGTGAATTTCTTGAAGAGTATGTGCTCGATCCTGTGTCCATTTCTGAAATTGAACGGCAATCAGATAGTGATGTGGTCACTTTGATTACCATTCACTCTGCTAAAGGGACAGAACAAAAGGTTTGCTATGTGGCAAATGTGACACCAGGGCAATACCCGCATGCACGTGCTCAGGGTAATTTCGATGAGGTGGAAGAAGAGCGTCGCGTGTTATATGTGGCGCTGACACGTGCGCAAAATGAACTGATTCTGACTAAGCAAAACTTGAACCACTGGGCGCGTGAAACTGTCGATGAGCAAGGGCGTAAAGTAGAAAGTTACTTTATGAATGATTTAACTCGAAATTTATGTAGTTTGGAAACACACTATAAAACCCGTCAGCAAACCGTAAAAAGTGCGTTAATCGAAAGAAAATCGATTAATTTAGATTTTGGTATCGATCTCGATTAAAATAGATTTTTGACGTGATTTACACGCAAGTTAAAAAGCAAAATAGACAAATGCTTTTTGATGATGCTGTCTATTTGGAAGATTGAATGAAAATTTTAGTGCGTAACTTAGAGCGTTCAGTTACTGAAGCAGAATTGGTTGAACTGTTTAAACCATTTGGCGCAGTAGAGTCTGCTGTTGTTGTTATGGATGCAAGCACAGGTAAATCGAAAGGGTTTGGTTTTGTCGAAATGCCAAATGGTCGTGAAGCTGTAAAAGCGATTAAAGGCCTGAATACTTTGAAAGTCAAAGGTGCGGGTATTCGCGTAAAAGCGGCTGAAGATAAGCCTAAAGCATAAATTCAAAAAGGAGCGTAACGCTCCTTTTTTATCGGTGATCTATGAAAAAATGCTACTCGGCCTTGTCGATTGTTGCGCCATCTGGTTCGAACATTGCGTGCGGACGTAAAACGCTTGAAGTCCGCTCATGGCAGCCTGAGCATTTGCCTTTAAAAGATTTAGTGATTGTGGAAAATCAACGCTACTTACATGAAAGTGGAGATGAAGATATTGGACGTGCGGTGGCGATGGTCGATGTATATGATGTTCATGCATGGACTGAAACAGAGGTAGAGCAAGCGCAGGCGACATATTGGGCAGCAGGGTACTGGGCTTGGCGTCTGGAAAATATCAGGATGATTGATTGGGATATGCCTGTTCCCGCAAAGCGTGACATTTATTTAATTGAAATCGATCATCCATAATATTTATTGTGAATTTCCTAAAAATCCGTTTAAGCTTATTCATGTAGAAAAACGCCAAAATTTAGGGAATTGTTCATGTCTCGTGTTGCTCGCTTTCATGCTGATCGTACCAATCAAAAGTTATATTTTACCCGTCTTGCATGTCAGCAAGCCGAGCAGACTGATCATGTTCAACAAGCTCAGGCTTATCGCGAAGCAGCAGTTTTTCATTTGCATGGTGCAGTACTTGCGTTTTTACAAGAGTTGGTGCGTTACTATCGTTTAAATGATCCTGCGCCCACGTTAAAGTCGATTGAAACGCTGATGGCTGAAAAAGGTCAGGTATCACCTGAAGTGACTGTTATGCAGCAATTGGCAAAGCAGGGCTTTATTGCAGAGCTGAAACGCGCACATCGTATGTGTCAATATGCACCTGAACCGTCTGCACCAGAGCCAGAAGATGAAACGTCTTCAAATTTAATTATTAAAGTTACCCAAACACCGCAAGCATGGTTGCCAGATACCGCTATTTTGCGTGAATGGCATCGTGATCTAACTCAATTAATTGATGGATTTCGTAACGAGATGGTGGAGTTCTAATCGGACTATTGCTACTTGAAATAAATTTATTTAACCCGATATAAGATTATCTAAGTAATACAAAGTGCAGATGCCTTTATCACCATGTTGCGCATGGAGGGATATATGTCTATAGAACAGTTGAAAGAACTCTTTGGGAACCAGGAAGCAATTTTAGAGCTGGTTCAATTGGAAGGTGGTGAGTTGGCATTGCGTAATGCAGGCTCAGAAAAAGAGCCTTTGGTGACTATCCAATTCAATGAAGAATTACGCAATATTTTGGGCGATCAAATGAGTGTGATCGCTCAGCAAATGATTCAGGCTGCATTGTTTGGTTTGTTAGAAAAACAAGTGGATGAATGGCATGCCGAAGTGGTTGATGAAAAGCCCAAATATATGAGCTAATCATATAGCTGCTGACTTTGCGGATCATGATAATGAAAACGCACCTTTCGGTGCGTTTTTTTATGCCCAAAATGACACTTAGACTGTGCCCAGTTCAGTAGGTGAGATCAGTATCGAACCTAAAAATACAATAAAGACCCCGATGAGCTGTAAGAAAAAAGGATTTTTGGCATCTTGCCAATACAGAATCAGAAAGACGATGGAAATGGGATAAAACAATAGACAGCCCAGTCCCCATAAAATACTGGTTTTAAATGCAGCGATGAGAAAGCCCAGACCGCCAATTAAAATAATGGCAAGGCCTAAATAGAGGATGTACATGTTTTTCTCGTTTCTTGTTTGAAGTATTTAACATGATGCTTCGTTTGATGCTCATTTTATCAATATGTTTTTTAAATTCAATTATTTGTAATTTTAAAATTACTGAATTATATCAATTAAAAAAAGGCGATGCTTTAATGCATCGCCTTTTGGGTTTTGCTCATAAGAACTTAATTAGGCACTTAGTTTAGTGTGTCGGAGTTTGGTGATGGGCAATTTGGATTTGATTTAAAATATGATTGCTCATATTTTTCGCCATTTCCTCTTTGGCATAATAAACCTCACCGATATTGTCACGACGAATGACTTCAGCTTCTTCTTTACTTTCCGCACACACCAATACTTGGATAGAAGGATTCAGCATTTTGGCAATATCGACAATTTTATGAATATCTAAAATATCCATAGGTGAAATGACCAAAAGGCGTGCGTGTTGAATATGGGCCTGAATTAAAACACCCGGTTCTGTTGCTACACCGGATACCGCAGCGATGCCTTTTTCCCGCAAGTTTTCCACGATTTCACGGTTTTCTTCAGCAATAACCACTTTAATGTTTTCATTCATTAATTCACGGGTAATGCGACGACCGACTTCACCATGACCAATCAGTACCACCTGATCACGTAGATAATCCTGTGAGACCTCATCCGGCAACATGGCTAATGGGTCACTACTACGTTCCAGTAAACGGGCCAAATTCGAGCGCTCACGGATGAGTCGCTGCATAGGCTCGATTGCAGAAAATACAAATGAATTCAGCGTAATCGAGATTAATGCACCTGCCAGTATCAGGTTTTGTCCTTCCATAGAAAGGAGGTTTAGAGATACACCCAAGGTCGCCAAAATAAATGAGAACTCACCAATTTGCGCCAAGCTTGCCCCAACGGTTAATGCGGTATTGATGGGGTAGCGGAAGAACAACACCAATGCCATTGCAGCGATGGTCTTACCAATCATGATAATACCGACCACAGCTAAGACGTGAAGCGGTTGTTCAATCAAGATCCGTGGATCAAACAGCATGCCGACGGAGACGAAAAACAGAATCGAAAAAATTTCACGAAGCGGAAGGGTTTCTTCTTCTGCACGGTGACTAAAGTCAGACTCTTTGACCACCATACCGGCAAAAAATGCGCCCAGTGCCATGGATACACCAAATACCTTGTAGGCACCAAAGGCAATAGACACGGCTGCTGCAACCACAGTGAGCGTGAATAATTCACGTGAGCCTAAGCGTGCAACCACTTGCATAATCATTGGCACTAAACGTTTACCAATGATCAGCATGAAGGCAATAAAGCCAGCAACTTTGAGTAAAGTTAGACCTAAGGTCAGCCAAATATTTTCATCAGCACTGCTTTCTGTGAGCGGTTGGCCGCCAAGCAGTACGGCAGTAGCAGGCAGAAGGACCAGGACCAAAACCATCACCAAGTCTTCAACCAAGAGCCAACCCACGGCAATTTTACCATTGACGGAGTTGAGTAAACCGCGATCACCTAAGGCTTTGAGTAGAACGACAGTACTTGCACACGACAAACTTAAGCCAAACACTAAGGCTGAGCCCATGCTCCAGCCCCAAAGCATGGAAATTCCCATACCTAGTAAGGTCGCCACTGCAATTTGTAAAATGGCACCGGGGAGGGCAATACGACGGACTTGCATCAAATCATTGAGTGAAAAGTGCATACCCACGCCAAACATCAGGAACATGACACCGAGTTCTGCCAGCTGGTTAGCGAGATGGATATCGCCAACTACCCCAGGTGTGTTTGGGCTAATAATGATACCGGCAATCAGATAGCCGATGAGGGGAGGAAGTCGCAGGCGTGCAGCAATATAGCCAAAAATTAAGGCAAAACCAAAGCCAACAGCAAGTAATATTATGAGTTCTACATCATGAGGCACTAAAAACTCCTTAAGCCTAAGTTAAGGGTAAAAAAGACAAGCACAAAAAGTGCCAAAAAGCATTTTGAAAGTTTAGCAATTCGAATAAAAAAAATGCAAAAAAAAAACGACCTAAGCAGGTCGTTTTTTTCAAAAAACTAAAATTATTTGATTTTAGCTTCTTTGAAGATTACGTGTTGACGGATTTTTGGATCAAATTTTTTGATTTCCATTTTTTCCGGCATAGTACGTTTGTTCTTAGTGGTAGTGTAGAAATAACCTGTACCAGCAGAAGAAACTAGGCGAATTTTATCACGCATGTTCGTAGCTCCTTAGATCTTTTGACCTTGAGCACGTAGGTCAGCAACAACCTTTTCGATGCCCAATTTGTCGATAATACGCATACCTTTAGTAGTTAGACGAAGACGTACGAAACGTTTTTCGCTTTCTAACCAAAAACGGTGGTGATGCAGGTTCGGCTCGAACCGGCGTTTAGTTTTGTTGTTGGCGTGTGAGACGTTGTTACCAACGACTGGACGCTTGCCGGTAACTTGGCAAACCTTAGACATGGTGTAACTCCATTGATTTAGCCAACAGCAAATCTGTATGGCCAGTCAAAAAAAACATTGAATTCATTCAAGGGGCGTTTTATATCAAAAATGCGCTTAAAAGACAAGCGATTTTGCATAAAACGAACGATCACCTAGTGTGATCGTTCATGCCTTGATCGTTTATCGAAGAAGTGTCTTCGAAATCAGTTTGTGGATCGGCTTATTGAACGGTGGAAGAATGAATTTCAAACTATAGAGTTTTGGATTCGACATCACCGAGCGTTCATGCGACAAACTGAAGAAACCTTCTGGACCATGATATTTCCCCATACCCGAAGCCCCCACACCGCCAAACGGCAGGTCATCTTGAGCAACATGGGTTAATACCGTGTTTTGTCCGAAATGTCCTGAATGGGTACGTGTTGCGACATAGTCGGCACGTGCCTGATCAAAGTCGAAATAGTATAAAGCAAGTGGACGAGGACGGCTATTAATAAAAGCAATAACCTCGTCAATTTGATCATATTCCATGATCGGAAGGATCGGACCGAAGATTTCATGCTGCATAATTTGCATGTCTGGAGTGACACCAGTTAAAACCGTAGGTGCAATTTTACGTACAGCATCCACATCTTCATTTTGTGGGTTAAAACTGATGATTTGTGCGCCTTGATCACGCGCATCTTCTAAATAACCTTGTAGGCGGTTGTACTGCTTGTCATTAATAATCGAAGTGTAGTCCTGATTATGGGCAATACTTGGGTACATGGCTTCAACGCACACTTTATAGTGATCTAAAAATTCAGCTGTTTTACCACGAGGTAAGAACACATAGTCAGGTGCAACACAAGTTTGACCTGCATTCCAAAGTTTACCAACAGCAAGACGCTGTGCGACATCTGCTAGGTCAATAGACGGATGAACCAATACAGGTGACTTTCCGCCTAATTCTAAAATCACCGGAACTAAGTTTTCAGACGCTGCCGCCATGACGGTTTTACCGACATTGGTCGAGCCAGTAAAAATCATTTTGTCGAAGGCAAGGTGACTAAACGCATCTGAAATTGGGCCACCACCGTTGACGACTGCGACCAATTCTTGAGGAAATGCTTCTGCGAGAGCTTTTTCTAGCACATCACCGAATGCCGCAGAGGCACTCGAAATTTTGATCATGGCATGGTTGCCCGCAGCCAAAGCACAAATCAGTGGGCCTATAGAAAGAAGCAGTGGGTAGTTCCATGGCGTAATAATGCCGACGACACCAAGCGGTTGATATTGCACCCATGCTTTTGCAGGTTGATGAATAATTCCGACATGGCGTTTGGATGGTTTCATCCAGTCTGTCAAATGCTTGCTATAATATTTGATGTGTTCAAGACATGTGAGCAACTCACCAATCTTGGTTTCACCAATAGAACGGTTACCATAGTCTTGATTAATTGCATCAGCAAATTGATCTTGATACTTAACTAAGATACGCTTAAGCCGAGCCAAACGGTCTATACGTTCCTTCGCTGTAGGCGATGGGTAACGTAAATACGCTTGTTTCTGCTGTTCCAACATATTGTTGAGATGCTGGTGATCAAAAGAATGTGGTGTCATTGAAGTTGTTTTTGTTTGACTATTCATGTCGCACGACCATATCCAAATTAGCGATTAATTAATTTTTAGAGCAAATACTCTAAATAGTCAAGTTACTTTATGTGTTAGTGTTCTAATGCTTTGAAATAAATGGTTGTTTTAGGATGTCTCACACCAAAACCTTAAAAACGAAAGAACGTATTTTGCAGCTGAGTTTGCAGTTGTTTAATGAGCGTAGCGAGCGTTCAGTGACAACCAATCATATTGCTGCTGAACTGGGAATGAGCCCAGGTAACTTGTATTACCATTTCCGAAATAAAAGTGAAATTATTAAGGAATTAATGGAGCAATATCAGCATGAAACGCTAGAAATGTTAGCGCTTCCTGATGATCGTCAGCTTGATGCCAATGATAAAATTCGCTATTTCCAAGTGTTAAGTAGCCAATTATGGGCTTATCGCTTTTTACATCGTGATGTTTATCACTTGGTCGAAAATAATGAAGATTTCCGCAAAATGTATCCACGTTTTGCCGGTCAAGTCATGCAACAAGGGCAGAAAATTTATCGTGCCTTTGTTGACGCAGGCTTAATGCAGATGACCGATTCTGAAATTGAGGCCTTAACCATTAACTTGTGGATCGTGCTGACCAACTGGACCAACTTCCTTTATATGTCGGGCCATATTACTGACTCAAACACTTTGGAAGAAAAGTGGGTGTGGCAAGCACTACGACAAATGGTGTTCTTAGAAGGCGCATATCTACGTGGTGAAAGCCGTGAAACCTATGAGCGACTGCTCGATACTTTAGGGCCGTCGGACTTATTTGCAAGTCTTTCAAACGCAAAGCATCAGGTTACTGAATAAGACTATTTAGTCTGGCTTTAAAAAGCGTTAGAATACTCGGCTCTTTTTTCAATTTAACTGATTAGTGATATAAACCAACATGAATATGTCGACCGCTAACACAGCACGCTTACTCATTACCTGTGAAGATAAACCAGGGATTGTGCAAGCTGTATCGAGCTTTTTGTATCATCAGGGAGCAAATATTACCGCACTTGATCAATACGCGACTGAAGCTCAAGGGGGGCGATACTTCATGCGTGTTGAGTTCGAATTGGACAATCTACAAAGCCGTAAAGAAAGTCTAACTCAAACATTTGCGAGCAATGTTGCTGAGCGTTACAACATGCACTGGCGTTTAGCTTTAGTCAGTGATGTGAAGAAAGTCGGTATCTTGGTGTCTAAAGTTGACCATGCTTTGCTTGAACTTTTATGGCGTCATGCACGTGGTGGTTTGCCATGTGAAATCACCAAAGTGGTCTCTAACCACGATGCTTTACGTGAATCTGTAGAAAATTTCGGTATTCCGTTTGAAGTGGTTCCTGTGAACAAAGAAAACAAACGTGAAGCTTATGAGCAAATTGATCAATTGATGCAAGGCAATGATTTATTGGTTCTTGCTCGTTATATGCAAATCTTAGACGAAGAATTTGTTCAAAAATGGGAAATGAAAGTGATCAACATTCACCATTCATTCCTCCCTGCCTTTGTTGGTGCGAACCCATATAAGCAAGCGCATGAAAAAGGTGTGAAGTTGATTGGTGCCACAGCGCATTATGTGACTGCTGATCTTGACCAAGGGCCGATTATTGAGCAAGACGTAGAGCGTGTAAGTCACGACTTTACTGTTGAGCAATTGCGTGAGTTAGGTCAGGACGTAGAGCGTAATGTACTCGCACGTGCAGTCAAATGGCATCTTGAAGATCGTATTATTGTCGATGGTAATAAAACTGTTGTATTTCAATAAAACGAGATAAATTTTTGAATAAAAGGGCATACTTTAGGTATGCCTTTTTTATATTATGATTAAAAAAAGTCATTAAAACTGGCGAATTAATAGTTGCAAATGAAAACACTTCTCATTTATTATTGCCGTACTTTAATTGTGCTAACCGATGAGCATGATTGTATTTTTGACAAAATAAATGCAATCGCTTCTTCAAGGTAACTGAGTTTAATGAGTCAATCTCCCGCTCCAATGATGCAATCACCTAACCCGATGAAAAAGAAAATCATTACTGCGCTTCTCGCTGTTGTGGTAGGGCATATGGGGGTATTGTGGGCGGTCAGCAATATGAAAGCACCAGAACTTAAACCGATTGAAAAAGATCCGATTAAAGTTCGCTTTGTGAAGATTGTTGAAGAGAAAAAACCAGAACCTCCGAAGCCAAAACCAGAACCGAAGAAAGAGCCACCAAAGCCAAAAGAAGTTAAAATTGTAGATAAGCCTTTACCACCTCCACCGAAGAAAGTGGAAAAAGTGGAACAGGTGAAAAAGAAAGATGCGCCGAAACCAACTGTTGAAGCGGTCAAAAACGTACCACCAACACCTGTTGTTTCAACTGTGGTTTCTGAAACGAAAGTCGTTCGTGTTGAACCAACACCTCCGGCACCTGTTGCACCACCACCTGCGCCTCCAGCACCACCTGCGCCACCGACACCTAAAACAGTCAGCATCGGTAATGGTGTCAGTTGGATTAAGAAACCTAATGTTCAATTTGAAGATGGTGAATTAAAAGCGTCGTGTACAGTTGAAGTTGCGATTGCAGCAAGTGCTGAAGGTAAAGTCGAATCAGCAACGATTAAAAACTCGACTTGTGGCGCTGCTGTGAACCGTAAAGTGACTGCAGCAGTGAAGCGTGCGCGTTTATCCAAATATATTGATAATGGTGTCGCAACTCCGACGCGAGTTGATCAACCATTTAACTTTAAACTTAATTAAGATTCCGGCTAACCCATTAGGAGTTCGAATATGAACTTTTCAGTTTATTGGCAACATGCAGATGCAGTCAGCAAAACACTGTATTTCGTGTTACTTGCAATGTCGATTGCGACTTGGACGATCTTCGTTCTTCGTATTATGGGCACACGTCAGCTCAAACAAGTGGCGTATAACCACCTTGCAGATGCACTAAGCAAACTGAAAGCGAAATTTGCTCCTTTGGCTTTTGAACAACGTAAGGCTGTGGCTGAACAAGCATTACTACGTCAAATTTCGGTAGAAAAAGCTAATGCTGAAAAAGGCGTATCTGTATTGGGTACGATTGCTTCAATTGCACCGTTCGTAGGTTTGTTCGGTACAGTGTGGGGTATTTTCCATGCCCTTGTAGCAGTGGGTAAAAGCGGTCAAGCGGGTTTAGCGCAAGTGGCAACTCCAGTCGGTGAAGCTTTGATCATGACCGGTCTTGGTTTGGCTGTGGCGATTCCTGCGGTATTGGCTTATAACATCTGTGTTCGTTTTAACCGTACACTGTCGAATGAATTGCAAGATCAAGCGCATGGTTTATTGATTGATACTATGTTGCAACAAGAATCTGCAGCGAAGAAAGAAGACGTGAAAACTGCACAGCAAAGTTTAGCTGGAGGTCAAGCTTAATGGCTTTTCAATTGGGTGAAGACAACGATGCTGGCATGAATGAGATGAACCTCATTCCGCTCATCGATATTATGTTGGTATTGATGATCATCTTCTTGGTGACTGCGACTGTTGCCAACCCATCAATTCCATTAACCTTGCCACAAACGACTGCAGAAGTGATTGATCTGCCGCCTGAAAGCGTAACCATCAGTATTAACTCAGCGGGTGATATCGCTTGGAATGGTGATATTGTGACGCTCGAAGATTTAGAAAGTCGTCTAAATACAGCTGGTCAGCAAGAGCGTAAACCTGCATTGGTCTTAAAAGCCGATAAAGAATCACGTTATGACACAGTTGCGCAAGTGATGTCGCGTGCGAGTGGAGCCGGACTCAGCGATATCGCCTTTGCCAGTGATAACTAAGCATTGAGCAAAGATAACTAAAAAAAGCGACTGAAATGTCGCTTTTTTTATGTCTCTATTTTGAAAAAATGTCGTACAAATAGATCACTCAGATTTGAGTAGGTCTTGAAATTTGCTACGTAATTTCATGAGTTTAGGTGGTATTGAAAAATTACAGTAGCCTTGGTTTGGGTTACGCGCAAAGAAGTTCTGATGATATTCTTCGGCAGGGTAGAAGGTCGGCATTGGACTCAGTTCAGTCACGATATTGATGCCTTCAGCTTTTAATTCTTCAATACGTTGTTCAGCGATTTGCTTTTGTGATTCGTCTTGATAGAAAATCACTGAGCGATACTGTGTACCGACATCATTGCCTTGACGGTTCAGCGTAGTGGGATCGTGGGTTGCGAAAAATACATCCAGCAATTGGCTAAAACTGATTTGGCTGTCATCAAAATTGATCTGAATGACTTCTGCATGTTGGGTATTTCCCTCACAGATTTGCTCATAGCTTGGATGCTGAGTAATTCCCCCTGCATAACCACTGACAACTGTTTGCACGCCCTGAAGTTGTAGAAAAACTGCTTCTACACACCAAAAGCATCCACCACCAAATACCGCTTGTTGCATAGTGAAATCCTATCTTGTTCCCTGATGTTTAATATGGGGTTATAGCTAAAAACTGCAATGTACGTCTGTATACTAATCACAAGTTTATGTGCATTAAATGTCTCTGGCATGACTGAACAGTGAATAAAAAAGTCTGCCGAAGCAGACTTTTAAAATGATTTAACGCGGTTGAACGGCGCTTTCATATTGAATTAATAAATTGCCATGACGGTCTAGTAATTTCAAAGTTTTTCCAAAAACTTGATAATGCGTTACCTTTTCGAGTGCTGCATGGTACTGTCGGTCTAGCCCATTGTTATTGAGACAAGCCATCTGTGTCGCTGCAATCGGGCCAAACGTTATAGTGTCTTTGCCAGCATTATAGCCGCCCATTATACGATTACAGCCATCTGCACCTGAGACACGTTTTGAAGCCGCATCGAATTGAATGCTTGGAATATTATGCGCATTGGGTGCTGTTTTGATTGGGGTGTTGCCAATCTGAGTGGCAATCCAAGTACGGTTTTGTAATAGGTTTAAATTTTCAGTTATGGTGTTGTCTTGTGCAGGCATGCTTTCACAGCCTGTCACCACTAAAGTTGAAACCAAAGTTGCAGCAACAAATATTTGTTTTAGCATCGGAATTTCCCCGTGGAAGCATTTCAACTATCTAAGCAAATATCGCACAGATAAGCTAGCCATATTTGTATCATTATTTAAGAATTACAATTGATTGGCGCTTGGATTTGAATGTGAATGCGGCAAACCTTGTCGAATTAATTTGGAATATTGTTCACTGCTCAGTTGCTTGATTTGAGAGACACGAGGGTTAACATGGGCTTTTTGATACCATGTTTTCATATCCCAATTTTGGTCTATGGCATGGAGGTCATATAAATAATTCGGCAAATAACCGGATGCAAATAAGCGGTAATCGGTTGGAAGTTGATGTTTGGAAACGGCTTGAATCATGTCAAACACCAGTGTTGTACAATTACTAGTGAGTGTGTTGTACCATTTGGGTTGAGTCTGCAGTTCATCGGCTTTATGGAGATATTCTACAAACAGCGCCTGCATTTCAGATTTTGGCATGTTTACGGGGAAGAAATAGACCTGTTCTCCGCGTGTATTGCTGCGGGTATAGATGATATCTTTTTCATCTGATGCAATGAGGCTCAGTTCATATTTACGGAAAAAACCACCAATCGCAGAGAATTCTTCGTTTTTCTCTTTGCGAATTTCAATCGAAAACGTTAGCGGTGGTCGGTCAGCAAAATCAAAACTGACCAGAGTATGGGCAATTTTCGGCCCCATCCAATACGAGGTAATGATGTTGACGCCATTGATTTGACTCAGGTCATATTGGCGAGTTTCCCAACGCGGGGTAAAGCTACCATCGGCATGCCAGTCGAAATTACGCACATTGTGTAAGGTGACCAGATTGCCTTGCTTTTCATAATGCAGAATTTCTGCCACTTCAGGATTCCATTCACGATCTTGACGCGCTTCCATGCCAAAATACCAAAATAGACCGCAAATAAAGCCCACTATATAAATCAAGACATCTTTACGACGGCTAAAAAAGTGTTGGGTAATATAGATGCCTAAAATGCTCAGGGCAAAAGCAATCCAGATTCCAATGATAATGCGGCTGCCTAACCAGCCTGCCGGTTGCTGTATCCACAGGGCAGCACAAAGCCAAATCGAAGAACAGAGGACAAACACACTAAATAGAGCATGAAGAATACTTCGCCCTATTTTTTTGAACATTGCTTGTTGGTCACTCTGTTGCATATTTTTCTTTTAGCTTAAGATTTTTCTTTATTTTCGGTAAGTTGCGAACTCAAAAGCAATCCCAGTTTTGTCGTCGATATGTTGTTCTGACGCCACTTTTTGAAAGTCCGCAGGAATTTCAGGATAATGCGCATCACCTTGAACATCCAGTTCAACATGCGTGAGTTCTAAACGGTCTGCGATGCCGATGGTTTGCTTAAAAATTTCACCACCACCAATAATAAAAAGACTCGTTGGTTTTTCTGAACTTGCGACATCAGCAACAGCTTGCGTTAACGCCTCGTCGATACTATATGCGACTTTGGTGCCTTCAAATGACCAATTGCTATCTCGTGTAATGACCCAATTGACACGCTTCGGAAGGGTACGTCCCATAGACTCTAAGGTTTTGCGTCCCATAACCACTACACCACCTTGGGTGATGGCTTTAAAGTGCTGTAAATCGGCAGAAATATGCCACGGCAAATCATTACCTTTACCAATGCAGCGCTGCTGATCCATAGCGACAACGTGCACGATTTCTAAATTTTGAAATGCCATAGTTTGAACTCAAATAGCCGAATTATTTGTCGTCTATTAGAATGCAAAATCCCGCTTGAGGTAAAGCGGGATTTTGCTTTTCACTTGGGATTTCTGAAATTAAACCGCAACAGGGGCTTTAATCGCAGGATGTGATTCATAACCTACGATTTCAATATCTTCAAATTTAAAATCGAAAAGATCGGTAATTTCAGGATTGAGTTTTAATTGGCACAGACCCATTGGTTCACGTGTCAATTGCAACTGCGCTTGTTCGAAATGGTTGGCATATAAATGTGTATCCCCACCGGTCCAAACGAAGTCGCCTACACCTAGACCACAAACTTGCGCAATCATGTGTGTTAACAGGGCATAGCTGGCAATGTTAAACGGCACACCCAAAAAAACGTCAGCACTGCGTTGATATAATTGGCAGGATAATTTTCCGTTTTGGACAAAAAATTGGAACAAGGTATGGCATGGTGGCAATGCAACATTACCTGCCTCATTTGGGTTCCAACCCGACACGATTAGACGACGAGAGTTAGGATTGGTTTTGATTTCATTGACCAACCATTTAATTTGGTCAAAACCATCTTGTTCATATAGGCCATCGGCTTTTTTGGTTGCACCGAAATTACGCCATTGATGACCGTAAACAGGACCTAATTCGCCAGCAGGACGACCAAAACGCGCAGTTTGTTCTGCTGTAGACCATTCATCCCAAATGGAAACTTTATTGTCTTGCAAATATTGAACATTGGTATCGCCTTTAAGGAACCACAGTAGTTCAATCACGATAGAGCGGAAATGAACTTTTTTGGTGGTGAGTAAAGGGAAACCTTGAGAAAGATCGAAGCGCATTTGATGACCAAATACAGAACGTGTTCCCGTACCCGTACGGTCGCCCTTGTCGCCGCCGTTGTCGAGAATGTGTTGTAAAAGGTCTAAATACTGGCGCATGTCTCTCTCATAATTTGCTAAATTTCTTGTGGCACATATTAGCTTGTTTTGCGTGAGGAAGGAACTGCGATGGGCGCTTGAATATGGTCGGGTTTAAAAAATCAAAAACATACGGTGTTTATTGGGTGATGACCAAATTTTGCAGGCAACAAGCGCTGAATTGTCTGAGTTGAAGACGTCTATTTATAACAATTACATCAAGTGTTAACGAGACAATATGTCTGTTCAATCAAGCACGAGCTTAGAAGACTTAAGCTCTATTGTTTATATATTGAGCGATGTTACATTCGCAGCGTTGAAAAAAATACAGATAAGTTTGATTAAAAAAATATACGTGATTTTTCTCATTTTAAAGAGGTGGTTTTGGGCTGCTATTTCCGAATAAGAGTTTGATATCAAAAATAAATCCAATTGAATTAAAAATAGACGATCGTATTTAAATGTGAAGATTTGTTTAAGAAATCTTACATTTTTTACATGAAAAAACATGATTTACGCGGTACTATCACCCTCGTTAAAATTTTTGAATGCCTAAATATAGGCGGGAGTGTGGGTTAAAGAATGGCTTATGATCACAATGTAAACTTGAGTGAAGTGCATGCTCCAGTTCAGGCAAATATCATAATTCGTTCTCAGGCGAGTAAAAATACGGGCAAGTCCAATACCACTCAAAAAGCAGCGACTAAAAATGTGGTATCCCGAAATGGTCAGCGTATCGATATCGATCGTTTGACTGGATTTTTACAAGGCATTACCCGCCAAAGAAGTACTCAGAAATGTGCCCGCAGTGTTCGTTTAGCACTTGAGTCCGCAGGGGCACGTTTTAACGGTCACCCCGTTGCCGCAGCAGACTGGGGCAGCACATTACAAAAAATTGGTTATCAAAAAATTAATTTAGCGTTTGATCGACCAAAGAAAGGCGATATTTATATTATCGACCGCAATCAAAGTAGCCGTTATGGTCATATCGCAGCATATTCAGGTAAGGATTGGGTGTCTGATTATCGTCAAGCGGGTTATGCGGTCTATCGAACTCCAAATGTGAAATATAGCTATTATCGCTTAGCGGATTGATAATCCTTCAGTGAAAAAAGGTTAGTCTTCAAACCTTTTTGCACGCTGACTGTAGATCGAGACGATAAATAATCCAATTGCCGCAAAGCCCATACATTGCAGCGCTAAAATCCAGCGTTGCTCATTGGGTAGAAAATAAATTAAGCACACTAAACATAAAATTGGCAAAGTAGCCAAACCGCATTTTAATGACGGAGACAGTGTTTTTAGTTTGTCTTGTCTGAGCTTATAAAGCAGATCAATCATCAAACCAATCGCTAAACTTATGCCCGCAAAGCGGGGATCTAGTTGTTTTTGTTCAGCGCATAGAAAAATAAGCACACAGGTACTGATACAAATGATGAGCTTGATTTGTCGGTTACAGCGCTCAGAGTACCAAAACGTCAGCATTTAAATTTTACCTTGGGGTGAAGTTTTCTCGTTTTTATTCAGTAGAGAAATCGGGGAGAGTAGGCAGATTGCCAAAGCCATGAAGCCAATGCCTTGAGCACCCGGGATCAGAATTTCACCCCTATTCATGTTGATAAAAACCAATGCCAACAGCAGTGCAATCGGTATCCACGTCAATAAACGATAGAGCAAACCTGTTGGGTTTTTTGCTGCAAAATGAATCTTGCAATAACGACAAATCAGGAAAATGACGCCTGTACCCATGAACATTAGAATGGCTTGAAGTGTTAGGGGTTCCATCCAATACAGAACACCGGTCAGTACGACCATCGCAATAAAAAACAGGATTTTTTTAAGTACAGAAACGCTGGGGTTAAACCAAAATTCAAGCATGGATCGATAGTTTTAAAATAAGCTGAATAAACTTTAGCACAGATCAGTTGTCTAATTCAGTCACTTCATGTGGAGTAAATGCGTATGAAGGAATAAATTTCAGCGCATAAAAAAGCGAGGCTTAGACCTCGCTTGCTTAAAGACAATTATAAAATATTAATGATTTTTTTGTGGACCCCAGTCATAGATTTTTTTCTGGTAGGCATACCACATCATCCATAGGCCAATCAGAATCATCGGAACCGTCAGGAACTGACCTTTACTCATCCATCCAATGAACAGTTGACCATTGTCCGGCTCACGGAAGAATTCAACGGTGAAGCGTGCGATACCATATCCGATAAGGAACAAGGCTGAAACGGCATAACGTGGACGAGGTTTTGAACTAAACCACCACAGCACGATAAACAGAATTAAACCTTCACAGAGTGCTTGATAAAGCTGCGACGGATGGCGCACCAACTGAAGTGGATCGGTTGGGAAGATCATACCGAAAGCAAAATTTGGGTCAGTCACTGCACGACCATATAGTTCGCCACCAATAAAGTTGCCAATACGACCAAACATTAAGCCTGTCGGAACGCAGGGTGCAATAAAGTCGAGGGTCTGGAACCAAGTCATTTTATATTTCTTGCACCACAGTAACATGGCAATCATGACACCAAGGAAACCCCCATGGAAGCTCATGCCGCCTGTCCAAACTTGGAATAGCCACAATGGGTTGGCAAGGAACTGATCGAAACCATAAAAGAAGACATAGCCAAAGCGTCCACCAATCACGACACCCAATGCACCGTAGAAAATCAGGTCTGAGACCATTTCTGCGTTCCAGCCGTCACGTTGTTTTGCACGGTAGGTTGCCAAGCCCCATGCAAATAAAAAGGCCAATAAATACATCAGACCATACCAGTGAACTTGTAGTGGCCCCAGTGATATCGCCACAGGGTCGATATTTGGATATGTCAGCATTGCTGTTCCTTGTCATTATGTTTTGCACAGATTTTAGCTGAATGTGCTGAAAAATGTTGTACATTCAATGTGTAAAGATATTGAGAGTTGAATATGTGCATTGTGGCTTTTGCTTGGCAGGTCTTGGATGACATGCCACTCTGCCTGATTTCGAATCGTGATGAGTTTTATCATCGACCGACGGCAGGCCTAAAGCAATGGGTAGATAGTCCGATTATTGCAGGGCAGGACTTACAGTCTGGTGGAACATGGATGGGGATAACCGCTCAAGGGCGTTGGGCGATTGTGACCAATTTTCGTGATGGTCGTGATCAGACCACATATCCCACTTCACGTGGCGCTTTGATTCAGCAATTTTTAGAATCTGAGCAAACGCCCATTCGGTTTGCGCAAGCACTGGAACAAATCCAATGTAATTATGCTGGCTTTAATTTATTCGTTGGCGATGCCACTCAAGCCGTTTATATGAGTAATCGCGGTGAAGCACCACAAGTCTTAGCCAAAGGGGTGTATGTCACATCCAATGGTTTAATGACTGAACATTGGGAAAAGACCCGACATTTACGCAAACGTTTCACTCAAGAATTTTTGCCGATGCTACAAAGCCAGCAACCACAGGCGGATATAGACGCTGCTGCGTGGGATATTTTGGAAGATGAACGTAAAATCATTCCATCATTGTTACCCAATACTGGGATTCAGGCGGAAATGGAACATTTGCTGTCTTCAACCTTTATTCAAAGTCCGGTGTATGGCACCCGCTGTTCAAATTTATTGTGTATGCGGGATTCACAGTGGCATTGGCAGGAAAAACAGCAGCAGGGTGAGCAACAAGGACAGATCACCCAGATACAAGTGCATTTAAAGGTATAAAAAAAGCCGACGATTCGTCGGCTTATTTTTTAAAGGTGTTTTATGCGGTTTTTTGTGTTGGCTGAGCTTGTTCTACCGCTTCGCCAGCAATCACTCGACCATCTTTACGGGTGATGACAACGGTCGCTGAGCGAGGACGTGAGGTCGCTGCAGCATTGGTTTGTGATGCCGGCCAGTGGCTGGTCGGTTCAGAATAGGATGCTGAATCTTCACCGGGATGTTGCACATTGATAAAAATCGCTTTGTAGTCAGGTGTCATTGTTACACCTGTGATTTCACACTCTTTTGGTCCGGTCAGGAAGCGACGTAAGTTTTCATCATTCAGTTTTGCCCCCACAATGGTTTCTTGACCCGATGAGGTCGTGGCTTTCGAGCCGTCACCGACTTGACCCGGAAGTGCAGCAAGCATCATACAGTTGGTGGTATCGGTATAAGCACCGTCATCAGTTTGAATCCATAACACACCACGTGGGTCGAACCACATCCCATCAGGTGATGACAAGTCATTATTGTCATTTAGACCAGATAAGTTAATGTTGCTCGCCATTTTTGCTTCAGCACCAAACAGGTAAATATCCCAAGTAAAGCTGAGTGCTGTGGTTGTATCACCATCTTCACGGAAACGGATAATATGACCGTTGACATTGCCTTTACCACCTTCAGGGTCGGTGTAGTTACGAGGGTTGGCAGCATCTAGTGCATGCGTCGTACCACGGTTCGAGTTATTGGTGAGGGTCACATAGACTTCACCATTGTCTGGATGCACAGCGACCCATTCAGGACGGTCCATTTTGGTAGCACCGACAGCATCTGCGGCAAGACGTGCGAAGGTCAGCACATCTGCTTGTGAACTAAACGGATACACGCTGTTGCTTTGGTTTAAACCATTGACGTTATAGCTCAATTCAATCCATTGACCTTTGCCGTCATTGTTAAATTTGGCAACGTATAACTTACCGTTGTTCATGTATTTGTCACCTGCAGCATAGCCACCGTTGACATCTTTTTTATTCCATTTTTGGTCGGATACAAATTTATAGATGTATTCACCGCGTGAGTCATCACCCATGTAAAACGCAAGGTTGTCATCTTCACGTAAGCGACTTGCACGGCAGTCTTCATGTGCAAAGCGACCCAGTGCTGTACGTTTTACGGGGTTTTCACGACGGTCAAATGGGTCGATTTCGACAATCCAACCAAAGGTGTTTGGACCATTACGATAATCTTCTGCTGCCTGAGTACCGGTAACATTCGCTGACCAACGGTCATATAAATCTTGTGACTCATTACTTCCAATCGCCGTTTCCCAACCATAGCGTGAGTTCGCACCCGCTTTTAGGCCATAACGGTTGAGTGCCACAATTTCAGCCGGACTACGTTTGGCATCATCGTCTTTTGCACGAGCGAAGTAACCAATGAAGTTTTCTTCTGTTGTCAGGTAAGTGCCCCAAGGGGTATAGCCATTACCGCAGTTGTTGTGTGTACCACGGGTTTGCTGGCTATTGGTTGAAAATTTCGTGCAAACTAAGCTTGAGCCTGCAACAGGGCCTTTAAAGTCCATTACGGTCGATGCGGTAATACGACGGTTAAATGGAGAGTTTTGTACCAGTTTAACGGCTTGAGTCTTGCTGTCTTTTTCAATTTGAATCACAGAAACACCGTGTGCATTGACTTCACGGATAACTTCATCTTCAGGGCGACGACCTTCCACTTTGGTTGGGCCTTGCGGGTGTAAGAAGATCGGATTGATGTATTCATGGTTCATCACCAACAAACCTTGGTCTGACTGCTTGGCATCATAACGTCCAGAGGTGGTATTTAAACCAAAGAAGCTCATACCGTCATGGCAGTCACCAGAGCGGAATTGGAAGCTCGGGCCAGAAGGAACATTGTTATCATCCCACGCTGGGTATGCAGGGTTAATCGAGTCACCCATCGCATATAGTACATGCGCTTGATAGCCTTCAGGAACAGTCACAATATCGTCTAAATTCTTTTTCACTGGTGTGAAATTGAACTTGGTCGGTTTTTGATTTGGATCGGTAACTGGTGGTTTGGTATTGCTATTTGAATCTGAGTCATTGTCATCATTACACCCCGTTAATGAAGATGCCAATGCAAGTGCGACTGCACCACTCGCAGTCTTGGTAATCAAGCTACGACGGCTGATGCGCTGTTCTAAAATGTCACGAAAATGAAGGTTATCCGAAGTGTTGTTATCAAGTTCTTGATCTTCGTTATATGGCATGTTTGTCATGAATTTAAATCCTGGCAAAGGTGTGCTGGGTAAAAGTTGATCACATAAAACTATCGATAAAATATGACAATGCTTTGAAGCTAATGTTGCAAACTGATGAAATAGGCGTTTAGATTTCGCTGCATGAAAATTGCAAAACATTAAATGGGCGCATAAAAAAAGAGGCTGAGATAGCCTCTTAGGTGTAAAACTCACCAAAATTGTCGAAAAATAAGTTTGTTTAAGGTGCAGATGCACGTCGTTTTTCAATCAGCTTGCCAAAGAATAAACCCAGCTCAAACAGCATCCACATGGGAATGGCCAACATGATCATCGAAAGCGCATCGGGTGGCGTGGCAAACATGGCGACAAAAAAACAGCCGACGATAATAAAACGACGCTTCTCCACCAAGGTTTGAGTAGACACCACCCCGATCAAAATCAAAATTAGCGTGATGATGGGAATTTCAAAGGTCAGCCCAAACACCAAAAAAAGCTTTAAGCAGAAACTTAAATAACTATTGATGTCCGTCATTGGGGCGACTGTTTCAGGGGAAACACTCATAAAAAAATGTAGGATGGAGGGCAGGGCAACCCAATAGGCAAATGCAATTCCGGCATAGAAGAGGACGATACTGCCGAATAATAAGGGCATCGCCAAATGCCGCTCTTTTTCATACAGTGCAGGTTTGATGAAGGCCCAAAGTTGATAAATCACGAAGGGCATCGCGAGCATTAGCGCGACAAAGAAATTCAGCTTAAACGGCGCCATAAAGGTGGCGGTTACATCCGTTGCAATCATGGATGAGGTCATTGGCAGTTGAGCACGCAGTGGCTCTGACATCAATTGATAGCTTTGATTGGCAAAGGGCAATAAACAAAAGAACAGAATCAAAATGAGTCCTGTAATTTTGATCAAATGCCGACGCAAAATCACCAAATGTTTGGTGATTGGCATTTCTTCCAAATCAGGCACAGTGTTCTGTGAATTATTCAGTGAAAGATCTGTCATACGGCCACCTGATATTCTGCTAATGCATCGGTCGAACTTAATGTAGGAGCTTGGTCTGTTTTAATCTCGTGCTTTTTTTTCATTTGGGGTGTAGCCACGGCAAAGATCGTGCTCTGACCACGTTCGATGTACTGATAACGTGGGGATAAATTTTTATTGTCAGGTAGGACGGCTTCTTGTTGTTTTTGCGCAGTCTGTTCTATGGGGTGTTGCGTTTGTTGCAATTCATTCATCTGCGCCTGCATACGCGCTTCGAGCTGTTGAATACGTTGCATTTCTTTTTGCATTTCTTCACGAAGTTCGGACATGCGAAGTTCACGGTCAATATCTGTTTGCACGTTACTGATCAGTCGTTTAACTTTCCCGTACCATTTACCTGCAAAGCGGATACCTTCAGGCAGTTTTTCTGGGCCGAGTACGATCAGCGCAATAATGCTGAACACCAGTAATTCGCTAATACCAATATTAAGCATTATGACAACCCCTTAGCTTTGAACTGAGGAATTGGTTTTATTTTGAGCTTCATGCTCTAGCGTGCGAGGCTCATTAAGCTGCGTATTTGCTGCGTCTTCATCACGCATCGATTTTTTGAAATCTTTGACCGCGCCGCCGACATCTTTACCCAAGTTTTTTAGCTTAGAGGTACCAAAGAGTAAAATCACCACAATTGCAAAAATCAGTACATGCCAAATCGATAGTCCAGCCATCTTGTTATCCTCTTGTTGGTTTGCACAACATTTCAGCAGTTGTAGATGACAGTGAAGTGACCAAGATGTTGCAGTTTAAAGACAGCCGCGAAGCTTATGTTCAGTGTTACTATGCATGGATTGAGCAGTGAGGGTGGTGTAGTGGCGTTTCTTCTTCCGATATTGGGTTTTTTAAGTGGCCTCGGATTGGCATCATTATCAGGAACCGCATCGCTCAAATCGATTTTTTCTAGCTTACTTGCACGCTGTTTTATTCCAGCCGTAATCATCTACAACATGGTGTTCTATCAAGCAGGCAGTTTAGCGCTGATGCTCTTTAGCTTTAGTGTTGCCGTGCTGATGTTTTATTTATTTCGCTGGCTGTTAAAAGATAGTTTACGTGCCTTGTGTGTCAGTTATTTGAACTTGGCTTGGCTGGGTTTTCCTTTTGCATTAGCATTGTTCGGCCCTGAAATTAGTGCAGCGATGGTGGCTTTGTATGTCGGTGGTTCTATCTTTGGCAATATGTGGGCTGTTACAGCCGTCAGTTCAGCCCAACTACCATGGTCGAGCGTGATTCAAAAAGTGGCGATGTCACCGCCTGTATTTGCCTTGATGATTGCAGGTGTCTGTCGAATAGTTGGATTACAACATTTAGAAGAACATCAGATCTTAGATTGGCTGTATCAGGCTGCAAAAATTGGAATGAGTTTCACAGGAATGTGTGTCTTAGGCATGTGGCTGCGTCAAACCAAGGTACAATGGCGTGATCTGATTAACAGTAGTCGTATTTATGCGATGAAACTCACCGTTGGCGCGGTGATCTGTAGTTTGAGTTATGCCTTTCTTCCAATTCCCCAGATCGAGAAATATATTGGGGTGATGTTCATGCTGTTCTGCTTACCCCCTGCAGCCAATATTGTTGCTTTAGAAACACATTATCAAGGAACAGGCACTTCGGCACGTTATATTGCTTCAGGTACGATTATGAGCTGCATCGTCGTTAGTTTTTATGGGTTAATTTTGCATCTTTTTTCGCTTTAAAATGAAAAGTGAATTATAGATGCCCGCAAAGGGCGACTACTTGAGCTGTTTTCGAATCTGCCAATCACGCACGAGGGCATATATCATCGCGATACCTATCAGGCCTGGAAATCCAACCTGACCTTGCGACAGATTAAGCATGATCGACAGTACGATCAACACTGCAAAAATAACGTAAGTGGTACGAAAGCCTGAGGTGAGCGGGTAGGTTAGTTGCGCATGGCAATGAGGGCAGCTTAGTTTTTGAAAACCAAGAAATGAGCGTGTTGGGATTTCAGTTGAAGTGTGATGGCAAGCGTTGCATATGATCTGTATCGGTTGAAGTGCCATAATTATTCTATTTTTATTCAGGGATTGGAGTTAATCTTTGGCATTAAGATTAACTCCAATTCGAATTATTTCAAACTTGCTTTAAATAATTTCATCGCCTGACCACGATGGCTGATTTTATTTTTTTCTTCTTTTGATAATTCAGCGCTAGAAACGTTTAGTTCAGGCAGCCAAAACAGTGGGTCATAGCCAAAGCCATTTTCACCACGTGCTGCTTCCATCACTTCACCGCGCCAAATCCCTTGGAAAATTTGTGGGAGTGGGTCTTCTGCATGTTGGACCAAAGCCAAGACACATACAAACATCCCTTCGATGGCTTCACCCTCTTTACGGAGTGGTTTGAGGTCAGCAAGCAACTTGGCATTGTTAGCGGCATCATTGCCATGTTCACCTGCATAGCGCGCAGAGTAAATCCCTGGTGCGCCACCGAGTACAGGAACGCAAATGCCAGAATCATCTGCAATGGCTGGCTTGCCTGAAATTTTCGACGCATGACGCGCTTTAATAATGGCATTTTCAACAAAGCTTAGGCCGTCTTCGATGGCATCTTCAATGTTCAACTGACCTTGAGGAATCACTTCAACAGGAAGATTAAGCTCGGCAAACATTTTTTCAAATTCTGCAATTTTACCTTTGTTGTTGCTCGCCAGAACCAAAGTGCCTTGAGATAACCAATTAGATGAAGCCATGCAGAATCGCTCTTTATGTTGAATATTGAAAAGTATTTTAACGGATTTAACGTATCTGGTTGAAGTTAAATGCGCTTTAGACTCCTATTACTGTAATACCATCAATTTTGTTGATTTGAATGTTTTTTAAAAATCCAATGACTTGGTTAATCATAGTGATTACTTTAGTTTTATATTTAGGGAATTTCTTCCTAAAATTTTTTGTTTCTTTTTTAAAGAGAAGCTGAACATTATCTTTATAAGTTAAAAATTTTTTTTCATTTAGATAGTTTTTATAATGATTCAGCCTTTCAATAATTGTAGTGATTTTTTCAGGATAAACATAAGTTGGTCCCCAGTGTGACCAAGGGCTTTCATGTTCAAAGAAGAATTTTTCGATAAGTGAAAAAGCGAGTTCATCAATAACGATAGAGTTTTGCAAGTTTGGATTTTGATCAAGGTTAAAAGGAATAATCTGTATGTTTAATCCAGAATAATATCCACTTGAATATTGAATGACTTCAAAATTTATTTTCATGTATTGCCCTTATAATTTTAAAAATATGGGTTGTTTTAGAAGTATATATTTAATAAAAAAGCACCCGAAGGTGCTTTTTAAGATTCAAAAACTTATTGTGCTTGAATCCATTTGTCCGCACGGTCACGTGCTTGACGGATTTGGTCTTGGCTTAAGTTCGCTGCTAAAGCGGTTTTTTTGCCTTCAGACAAGCTAATCACTTTGTTGTCGAGCATGCCATCACGGGTAGAAAGCTCATACCATTGGTATGCACCCATGTAGTTTTTCTTTTGCTCTTCCATCATGGCTAAGTTAAAGCTTGCGCGGTTATCACCACGGCTGGCTGCTTTTTCGAAATATTGACGAGCAAGCGCTTCATCTTTTTTAGTCCCAATGCCATCTGCAAGCATACGACCTACATTAAGCTGTGCTGCAGATAAACCTTGATCAGCAGCAGCCTTATACCATGCAAAAGCTTGACGTTCATCTTTTGCAACGTCTTTACCTTGTTGATATTTAGTGCCTAAGTAAAACTGAGCACCGGGCTGACCTGCTTTAGCAGCTTTACTTAAGCTGTGAATATCCATAATTGAATATTGAGCAGCTTGGCTAGAAACTGAAGATGATGGAGCAACATAATCCGCATGGGCTTGTATGCTATAAAGTCCAATCAGTAGCGTCGTGCTTAATAATAATTTTTTCATAGAGCGCTCACTCGATAAATTGCGACTTCACCAAATAGATTTGGGAGACGTTTACTGAGTAAACTGTCTTGTTGATCCCCATTCACGGCAAGTCGGTTAATAATCCGGATGTTATTTTCAGCACACAGCGCTTCAAAATCACGGAAAGTACATAAATGAATATTGGGCGTGTTATACCACATATAGGGTAACGCGTCTGAAACGGGCATCATTCCTTTTAATGCAAGGAAAGAACGAGTCTTCCAATGTGCAAAGTTTGGAAAGGTAATAATAGCCTGTTTCCCCACACGCACCATGTCTCTTAAGAGAACGTCTGGTGCATCTACAGCTTGCAAGGCTTGTGCCATAACCACATAGTCAAAAGACTGGTCGGCAAAGCGACTTAAACCTAAGTTCAAGTCCTGTTGGATGATATTTAACCCGCGACTGACTGCAATTGCAATCTTTTCTTGATCAATTTCTAAGCCATATGCACGAATATTGTGCTTTTTGCTCATATGTGCAAGCAGTTCACCGTCACCACACCCTAAATCGAGTACGCTTGAATCTGGTTTAATCCAACGTTCAGCAAGTTGATGATCAATACGCATTAGTTGGTCTCCTTCGGTGTTTCTTGCAGGTGTTTTACACCGCCTAGGAATGCACGTAAGCTTTTCACATATAACGGAATCGGGAACAAGAAAGAGTCATGGCCTTGTTCAGCATCAATATCGACATAGCTCACAGGCTTATGATTGCTAATTAATGCATCTACAATTTCTTGCGAACGAGCAGGGGTAAAACGCCAGTCCGTTGTAAATGAAACAACTAAAAATTGACACTTGGTTTTAGACATCGCGGTTTTTAATGATTGCTCATATTCACGTGATGGATCGAAATAATCTAAAGCCTTGGTCATGATCAAATAGGTATTGGCATCAAAGTTACGGCTAAATTGCTCACCTTGATAACGCAAATAACTTTCGACTTGGAATTCGACGTCAAAGCCATACATAAATTTACCTGACTTTAAGTCACGGCCAAATTTTTGTTTCATGGCCTCTTCAGAGAGGTAAGTGATATGACCGACCATACGGGCCAAGATCAAACCTCGCTTAGGATAACTGTCATTTTCTAAATAGCGACCATCATGGAAATCTGGGTCAGACAAAATCGACTGACGTGCCACTTCGTTAAAGGCAATGTTTTGCGCAGACAGTTTAGGTGTGCTGGCAATAATCACGCACTTTTGTAAACGATCTGGATAGTCCACAGACCATTGTAGAGCTTGCATGCCCCCTAAAGAGCCGCCAATCACCGCATACCACTGCTGAATTTCTAAACGATCAGACAACATGGCTTGGGTTTTGACCCAGTCACGGACAGTCACTAATGGGAAATCAGGACCATAAGGACGATTGTCATTTTCAGGATTTGGAGAGGTCGGTCCAGTAGAACCGCTACAGCCGCCAATATTATTTAGTGCTACGACAAAGAATTTTGACGTATCAATGGCTTTGCCTGGTCCAATACATGCGTCCCACCAACCCGGCTTACGGTCATCTTCATGATGATAACCTGCTGCATGGTGATGGCCTGACAGAGCATGACAAATCAAAATGGCATTGGATTTGTCCGCATTCAGTTCGCCATAAGTTTCAACCATGAGCTCAAAACGTGGGAGTATGCGATCGCATTCGAGCTCTAACGGCTCTTCAAAAATAAACTTTTGTGGGGTAACTAAGCCCACTGAGTCAGCTGGAAAAGACACAGGAATAATTCGCCTTAAATCTTTAGTATGAATAATAAAAGGATACCACTTGAGGGTATCCTTCTAAAGTCATTTTATTGCTATTTGATATTTAAAGCATTGAATTAGACTGCAGCAGCAATCACTTGTTCAGTACTTAAAACACCTTGTTCAATTAAACGGTTAGTGCTGGCAATAATCGCTTCGATGGATGCAGTCACGATGTTGTCATGTACACCTGCGCCGAATGCAGACTTGCCTGTGCCTTTCACTTGAAGCTCAATCAACGCCAAGGCTTTGGCATGCGCGCCTGAACTGATGCTGCGTTCTTCATAGTTCAAGACATCAATCGGTAACTGCAAGGCATTTAAGATAGCAGAGATTGGGCCGTTGCCTTCACCACGTAATTGCTGGATCTCACCGTTCACTTCGACATCAAGCTCAATGACTTGTTTGCCATTTTCATCATGTAAGCGGTAGTTTTTCGCCGCATAATGCGTGTCTTTGGCAGCCACATACGTGTCTTTAAATAAAGACCAGATTGCTTGCGCAGAAATCTCGGTACCGTCTTCATCTGTTTTTTGCTGTACGATTTGCGAGAACTCAATTTGAATACGACGAGGCAACACCACGTTGTAATTTGATTCTAACAAGTACGCAATACCGCCTTTACCAGACTGTGAGTTGACACGAATCACGGCATCATAGTCGCGGCCCAAGTCTTTCGGGTCGATTGGCAAATAAGGCATATCCCACATTTCTTCGTTCTTTTGGAACTCGAAACCTTTTTTAATGGCATCTTGGTGTGAGCCAGAGAACGCGGTGAAGACCAAATCACCAGCATACGGATGACGAGGGTGTACCGGCAAGCCTGTGCATTCTTCAATGATTGAAATGATTTCGTTAATGTTTGAGAAATCTAAGTTTGGCGCAACACCTTGGGTATACATGTTCAATGCAATCGCTGCAACGTCCACGTTACCTGTACGTTCACCGTTACCAAACACACAGCCTTCGACGCGGTCAGCACCAGCCATAATGGCCAACTCAGAAGCGGCAATACCGCAGCCGCGGTCGTTATGACAGTGCACAGAAATAATCACACCGTCACGGCGCTGAATGTTGCGGTGCATCCATTCCACTTGGTCTGCATAGACGTTTGGACCAGAAACTTCAACCGTTGCAGGCAAGTTTAAAATCACTTTGTTCTCTGGAGATGCTTCCCAAATTTCAGTGACCGCATCACAGACATCTTTAGCCACTTCTAATTCTGTTGCAGTAAAACACTCTGGACTGTATTGGAATACAAATTCAGTTTCAGGCTGTTTTGCAGCGTATTCTTTGACTTTCGTTGCAGCGTTAATCGCTAATTGTTTTGCACCAGCAACATCAACATTCAACACTTTATTGCGGAAGGTTGGAGAATTTGAGTTGTAGATATGCACGATGGCACGTTTTGCACCTTGTAATGATTCAAATGTACGTTGAATCAAATGATCACGTGCTTGAACCAAAACTTCGATGTACACATCATCAGGAATATGACCGCCTTCGATCAACAAACGAGTGAAATCAAAGTCGATTTGTGATGCAGAAGGGAAGCCGATTTCAATGTGTTTGAAACCAATTTTCACAAGCATTTGGAACATTTTAAACTTTTGTTCAATGTTCATTGGCTCGAAGATCGCTTGGTTACCGTCACGAAGGTCGGTACTCATCCAGATCGGCGCTTTATTGATTTCGTTATTTGGCCATTGACGGTCTGGTAAGTCTACACGTTGGTACATGCGACGGTATTTTTTGCTTGGATCTGCCAACATCATGTGAAAACTCCTTATAGCACCGTGGATAAATGTCGTGGATAAACGGCAAGGTACTACTTATATAGATTGTGTCTATTCTAGCAATTTACAAGTTTAATTTCGGAGTCTTTAGTCGAAAGTCGAAATAAATCCGTAAAGATTCACATGACTTAGCTTTACCGTAAGCTCGTAAATGTATAACTAAATATTAGTCCATATATTCCGGAAATAATTTCCTATTTTTGCGTCAAGATGCCATTACTGGAAAATATTTTTCTATAAAATTAGCTTTTTTGAAAAATATAATCTTTATTGATCTCATCGACGGTGGCTGTTCCCATCAATGCCATCGTAATCTCAAATTCTTCTTTCAGTATTTTGAGTACATGGGCAACACCTAAAGCGCCCGCTGTAGCTAAACCATAAATGCAAGGACGTCCAACTAATACGGCAGATGCACCCAAGGCTATCGCTTTAAACACATCTGAACCACGACGAATACCACCATCATATAAAACTGGAAAATCCGTAGGCACAACTTTTTTAATCAGTTCTAAGGCGGTGATAGGGGAGATGCAACCGTCCAGTACGCGCCCACCATGATTCGACACAATAATGCCTTGTACACCGTGTTGCAGGGCAAGTTCAGCATCATGTGGACTGACAATGCCCTTTAAAATAATCGGTAATGAGGTGTTTTGACTGAGCCAAAGGATATCCGCCCATGTTGGTGCGATTTTCATCAGACCGTTAAATACGGGATGGTCGCCATCATTGAGCTCAGGCAATGGGATATGTGCAGGGGTATGCGGATGTTGCATGCCTTCAGGCAAATGAAAAAACACTCGACGTTCACGGTCACGAATCCCTGTATGCGGGGAATCAATGGTTACTACAATTGCTGTATAAGCATGTTCTTCTGCCATCTTGACCAGTGATAATGACTTTTCGCGCTCACCTTGCCAATACAATTGGAACCATTTGTACGGATTGTCCTGCTTTAACTCACGCATATCTGTATTGGTAAATGTACTGAGGATCATATTGCTGCCAAGGACTTCGGCAGCGAGGGCTGTTGCAGCTTCAGCATCAGGATGAAATTGTTGTTGGTGACCAATGGGTGCTACAAAAATCGGATGCGGGAAACGTTGCCCTAAGATTTCGATTTGGGTATGACCTTGGGTTAGATCTTTCAGCATACGTGGTAGCAGTTGTATCTGTTCAAACTGAGACAAATTGCCACGGACACTGTGTTCATCCATCGAGCCGCCTTGCAAGTACTGCCACACCATTTGAGAAAGGTGCAATTCAGCCTGTTTTTCGTAATCTGCAATGGTTTGCAAATGAGCTGGAATCTGAGTCAGTGGCGCTAAAATGTTGTGATCAGTCATTGGTAGTTTGTCCATGTCTATTGACCTTGAGCTTTAAATTTCGGCCCATTTGCGGATAAGGTTGTGATACAGACTCGTCAACTTGACGACTTCACTATGTGCATCACCCAATTGCATACGCAAATTTTGAATGCTTTGATCGAGATTAAATAACATGTGACGCTCAGCATCTTCACGGATCATACTTTGCAACCAAAAAAATGACGCAATACGACAGCCTGCAGTCACAGGAGTAACTTCATGCACACTGGTAGATGGATACAAAATCAAATCTCCGGCAGGCAATTTCACTTCGTGGTAGCCATAGGTGTCTTCTACCACAAGTTCACCACCTTCATATTCTTCAGGTTCACTTAGAAAAATCGTGCAGGACAAATCGGTACGAATTTTTTGATTGCTGTCAGGCATCCAGCGAATGGCATTGTCGACATGGAAACCAAACGTTTCACCATTTTCATAGCGATTAAAATAGGGCGGCAAAATATTGAGGGGTAGGGCTGCCGATGTAAAAAGCGCGTGTTGTGACAATTCATGCAGAATAATGTCACCTAAATGCTGTGTTAATGGATGGTCTATATCTAGCTGTTGGTTGTTTTTTACATTTTTAGACAGTGAGCCCGTAGTTTTTTGACCATTAATCCATTCTACTTTTTGCATTTCTGTGCGGAAGTAGTTGACCTGTTCTTTACTCAATACATTTGGAATATGGTGAATCACGGTCTGACCTTTTGAAATGTAATGTTTGTGTTTCGATCATATACAAAAATAGCCTCGAAGCGAGGCTATTTGAGTCAATACCATAAATTATTTATGGTATTTATTTTTTCTTAGTATTTGAAGTTTACAGACAGAACTGCGCTGCGACCTTCTGCTTCAGTTGCATAGTGTGAGGCATACGCTTTAGTGAAGTAGCGTTTGTCAGAAAGGTTGTTTACGTTAAGTTGTAAATCAACATTTTTGTTGACATTATAACGCGCCATAGCATCGTAGCGTACATAAGATGGAGCCCATTTGATGTTTGCAACATCACCATAAACTTTGTCTGAATATACTGCACCACCACCCAAAGTTAATTGCGGCAATATCTTATAGGTAGTCCATAATGTTGCTGCTTGTTTAGGTACATTAGGCATTTGGTTGCCATTATAAATGGCATTATCTGTACAAGTTGCTGTTGAACCTGAACCACGGCATGATTTACCATTTTTTGTTAATTCACTATTAAGATAAGTATAACCTGCCGAAATATCCCATTTATCGGTAATTTGACCATTTAATCCTAATTCAACACCATCAACTTTACTTTCACCTACATTCGCATAAGTTGTTGGGTCAAGTTGTACACGAGTATTTTGTTTTTCAGTACGGAAGATCGCTGCTGTTAAATTCAAACGATCATTTAACAAGTCCCATTTAGTACCCAACTCGTAAGTTTGTGCTTCTTCAGGATCGATCATTTGGTTATTAGCATTTATGGTTTCGCTGTTATCTCCCCAACCAGCATTTAAGCCAACAGGACTGGCAGAGGTAGCATAACTTGCATAAATTGAACCATTTTCAACAGGTTTAAAGGTTATACCTGATTGATATGTAAAGAAGTCTGAATCATTGTTAGCTGTATATGCAGCAGCTGAAGATGTAGCACGAAAGTTTTGTGCAGCTTCAAACTTGTCCCAGCGCACACCAAGATCAAGTAACCATTGTGGTGTGATTTCAATACTATCTAATAAATATACAGAAGTGCTTTCAACCGTGGCATCAAAGTCTTGGCGGGCTTCTAGACGATCTAAAAATGGTTTTTGAGTTGGATTGTTTAGAGAAGTACACCAATTGCTTGAAAGGTCTTTACAGTCGCTGTAAAACCCAGTTGAGGAAACTTTGCCATCTTTACTGTTAATGATGTTATAACCACCTTTGTCAGTTTCTTGCTTGCTGTATTCAGCACCAACATTAAAGCTATGATTAATGGCACCTGTAGCAAATTTACCTATCAATGCTAATTGATTTGTAAAGGTATCGCTATCTGTGATGGCAGAGTTTTGACGATGCCATACTTGGCCATTAGCTACATTGCCTTTAGAATCATCAGGGTTTGTCCAGACATAATCATTTTTAGATTTGCTGTACATTGCAGTGTTTGTAACGGTTAAATTGTCAGTTAAATCATGTTCTAACTTGATTGTCCCTGCTTGGTTCTCTTGTTTTTGGAAGTCACGATCTTTCCAACCATAATAAACGCCTTGTTTTACTTCCGCTGGTTTACCTTGTGGTTTACCTAAACCAGCATCCCAATATGGAACACCTGAATCGGGAGTGTCATCCGATTTTAAATAGTAATAACTTAAAGTTGCACGAGTAGGGGTGTCTAAGCCAAAAGTAATACTAGGGGCAATACCTGCACGTTTATATTCAGCACCGTCAGATTGACCTGCTTTCTCATTCATGTGGCCCATTATTGCAACACGTGCAGCAATCCCATTGCCAAAATCTTTATTGCCATCTAGTGTTACACGTGCATAAGCATCTGTACCGCCAGCAACTGAACCTTCTAAAAAGTCACCTTTTTTAGCCACTTTAGAAATCATGTTGATGCTACCGCCAACAGTACCTGCACCACCCATAGCAGAAGCAGAACCTTTGGTGACTTCAACTTGTTCTATGGCAAACATTTCACGGTTTTGTGAGGTTGAATTACGAATACCATCTATATACATTGAGCTTTCAGAGCTGTAGCCACGGATAAATGGACGGTCGCCATTTGGATTGCCACCTTCACCAGCACCGAGGGTAATTCCAGGTACTGTACGTAAAGCATCACTTAAAGTTGTGACTTGCGTGTCTTCAATCAGTTGCTTAGAAATCACTGATACTGATTTTGGTGTATCAAGAAGGGGAGCAACAAATTTAGCATTCGCAGATTTATCAACTTTTAAGCTTGGTGCTTTTTCAGCAGCAACTTCTTGGTTAATCGTTGGAAGTTGAGTAACTTGCTCTTGTGCGATTGCATTAACAGCAATAACAGAAAGTGAAGAAGCAATTGCTGAAGAAACAATTTTCTTACGTGTTTTAATGAAGGCCATTTCGAACCCGATTTGGAATAGTGAATTTGTATGCGAATAATAATGATTCTTATTTTTTCTTACATCTTTATGTAATTGTAAATCACGATAAATAATCATATTGTGATAGTCCTATTTAATGTAATGATATAACAAGTATTAATTAAGACTATGTTTTATTTAAATATTGATAAAATATATTGTTTTTTTATGTTTAATTGAGATTATAAATATAGACATGATTGTGAATTAAATAAGAAGTAATCGTAAATTATTTATGCAAAAAACCTGCCGAAGCAGGTTTTTTAGTTTTGTCTTTTATAAGTACTAAAAGTTAGAAATCATAAGAAATGGATAACCAGTAGTTACGACCAGCTAAGTAAGTTCCAGCCATTGAAGAACCTATAGTCATGTAGTCATAGTACGATGCCTCTACATTTTGGCTATTGATATAAGTTCCATTGCTTGTGAAGTCTTTATCTAATAAGTTATTTACAGAACCATTAATACGAATATTTTCGTTAAGGTTATAACTTGTACCGAGGTTAAATAAATTATACCCCTTCAACTTATTACCTGTTGCAGCATAAATGATGCCAGCATCACCAGCAGTTTGGACTGTACTATAACGTTTACGATCAGATTTATACTCATGCTGTAACCAAACATCGAGTGAAGGATTAATATGCCAAGTAGATGTCATATTAAAAGCATTTTTGGGTACGTTATTTAGGTACGAGCCTTTATTTTCACCTTTTGTGATCTCACTTTCCATATAGGTATATGCAGCTTTAATATCCCATTCAGGGATAATGCTGTATTTCAAGCTAACTTCAACGCCCTTAGTTTCTGCTTCATTGGCATTAATACTTTGTGAAAAACTATCTTGAGTAATATGGGAACCATAGCTCACACAACCTGCTTGGTTTGGATTTGTTTCAGAGTAACAGTTCCAAAGGTCAGCTCCATCAGTTATCAGATCTTCAATTTTATTAAAGAATGCCGTTGTGGTTAAGTCAAAGCTACCTTTGTTATAATTAAAGCCTAATTCATAGTTGGTGGATTCTTCAGGTTTAAGATTAGGAGAGCCGACACCAAAAGTTGCACCTTGACCACTAACACTAATCACGCCATTGTGTAATGCTTTTGCAGAAGGTGCTTTGTAACCCGTACTTACACCACCTTTCAGTGTTAGATTTTCATTAGTATTCCAAACTAAATATGCTCGTGGGCTGAAGTGACCACCAAAACCTGAATGATCTTCATAACGTCCACCTAAAGTTAAAGCAACTGAATCTAAAAGGCGCCATTCATCTTCAGCGTAGAAAGATAATGAGTCTTTTTTGAATTTTGAACCCACGCCCGCAATATCGTCAGCAATTTCTGCTTCTTTATATTCGGCACCTACTGTGATTTTATGATCTGCAATAGGCATGACGATATGTGTATCAGCAACAAAGTCAGTGTTTTCTAATGTACGATCTGTACCTGCAAATGCATTTAATGGGAATGTGTTTCGTGGAATAGTACGGCCTACGGTTTCAGTAGTTGTATGGCTTACGTAAGATGACCATTTACCAAAATCATAGTTACCCTCATGTCCAGCAGAAATTTGATCACGGTTAAATTCTAGTTCGTCTTTATAACCATTAGCACGGCTCGGTGTGTCTTGAGTGCCCAGTCGATTATCATCATTTTTATAGTTTTGACTTGAATGGAAGCCATCTAACCAGAAACTATTTTTATCATCTAAGTTAAAGGATAATTTACCACCAAAATCAAAATTATCTGCTTCACTTGGGCGTGGGTCACGGCCAGATGTACCTGGAATACGTTCAGATTTTTGACGGTCTAAATAAGAACCGCGTAGCTGCATCCCTAATCGTTCGCTTATAAGAGGGCCATTTAAAACAAAACTGGTTTTTGCTGAGTCGGCTTCCCCATTATGTTCCATGAGGTTACCACTCACAGTAACATTACCAGTCCATGTATCAGACACTTTTTTAGTAATAATGTTGATTACACCACCCATTGCTTCTGAGCCATAGCGAGTAGCCATAGGACCACGAATGACCTCAATACGCTCAATTGCAGCAAGGGGTGGTAAGTAACCATTTGATGATTCACCGAAACCATTTGGAGTTACGTCAGAAGATGTTGTTTGGCGACGTCCATCAATTAAAACCAAACTATAGTCATTACCTAGACCACGCATTTTTACGTTTAAGCCGGATGTTTTACCAATACCGTCACGAATATCAATGCCCGGAATGTCAGCTAGTAAATCTGCAATGCTAGAAGCATTTTTCTTTTCTATGTCTGCTTTTGTAACAACACTGATTGAAGCAGGAGCATTCTTGATCTTTTGTTCAAAGCCCGCTGCAGAAACAACAATGGTTTCCATCTGTTGAGCTTGAGATTCAGTCGTTTCAGCATGTGCGAAACTCGTGGTGGTTACAATTGCCCCAAATAAAGCAGCGGAAAGTGGGTTGAGATTAAATTTACTCATAAAAGAATTCCAAATATGGACGAGATAAATATATGAAAATAAATTAAAAAAATATCATTAAGAATAATAGTGAGAAAGTTTCTCATTTTCAACAGTGAATTAAAAAATAATCAATATTTCTTCGAAAAAAGCTGAAAAATTCTAAAGATAAGAAGGGCATCCATGCTTGAATTTATAGTGTTATAATCCATTTTTGTATATCTTTAATTGTTGTCATATAATGTGGCACTTTTTTTTAAAACTGTTTTAACTAACAAATTATCGAGGAAGCCATGCAAGTAACTTCTGAAGCGGTTTCGGGCGTTGCCCGTCGTTTAAATGTATCTGTACCGACGAGCCGTATTAACGAGCAGTTTGAAGCTCGCTTGAAACGCACTGCCAAAACTGTGAAGATCAACGGCTTCCGTCCAGGTAAAGTACCTGTAAACGTTGTTCGTCGTGAATACGGTGCTGGTATCTATCAAGAAGTTGTAAACGACATCATTCGTGACACAGTATTCGAAGCGATCCAACAAGAAAAAATCAATGCTGTTGGTATGCCAAACATTGAAAAAACTGAAATGAAAGATGATGCTTTAGTTTATGAAGCAACTGTAGAAGTTTATCCAGAAGTTGAAGTTAAGTTCGAAGGTCTAGAAGTTGAACGTAAAACAACTTCAGTTGACGACAAAGACGTTGAGAAGATGATTGAAAATCTTCAAAAACAACGCGCTTCATGGGTTGAAACTAAAGGCATGGCTAAAAAAGACATGCAAGTAACTTTCGACTTTGAAGGTACTGTTGATGGCGAGAAGTTTGAAGGCGGCGCTGCTGAAGACTTTAAACTCGTTCTTGGTTCTGGTCGTATGATCCCTGGCTTCGAAGACGGTATCGTTGGTATGAAGAAAGGCGAAGAGAAAGTTATCGATGTAACTTTCCCTGAAGACTACCAAGCTGAAAACCTTGCTGGTAAAGCTGCTCAATTCAAAATCACTGTTAAGCTTGTTGAAAAACAAAAACTTCCAGAAGTTGATGCTGAATTCTTAAAAATCTTCGGTCTAACTGAAGAAGAAGGCGTTGAAAAGCTGAAAGCTGACGTGCGTAAAAACATGGAACGTGAAGTGAAAAACGGTCTTCGTAACCAAGTGAAAGGTGCAACTTTTGATGCGCTTGTAGCTGCAAACGAAGTAGAACTTCCAGAAGCAATGGTTGCTCAAGAAATTGACCGTCAACGTCAACAAATGATCCAACAATTCACTCAACAGTTTGGTGCTCAAGGCGCTAAAGCGTTTGATTCAAGCATGCTTCCAGATGACCTATTCAAAGAGCAAGCTGAAAAATCAGTTAAACTTGGCGTATTGGTCAGCAAAGTATTAGCTGATGCTAAAATTGAAGTTGATGCTGCACGTGTTGATGCTTACATCGAAGACATGGCTTCTTCTTACGAAGATCCTAAAGAAGTAATTGAATACTTCAACAACGATAAACAGCAACGTGCTCAAATCGAAGCTGTTATTCTAGAAGACCAAGTTGTAGATCACATCTTAGCTTCTGCTAAAGTAACTGATACAACTGTGAGCTATGAAGACTTATTGAAAGAGCAACAAGCTCGTCAACAAGGCTAATTTCTAGCTTTCAAAAAAAGGCGCATTAAGCGCCTTTTTTTATCGAAATTTGCCCCCAAATAAGTTGTCCTGATTTCACAATGCTTATGAAAAAAATATCTGTTATTTAATTGGGAATCTTTTGCAATTTCGACAAATATCCCTCATATTGTGAATTATGGGTTGAGTCAGAAAAATTTAGGAATAAATAACGTATGTATGTTCCAACAATTGAAAACGCACTAGTACCAATGGTGGTAGAACAGTCATCTCGTGGCGAGCGTTCTTTTGATATTTATTCACGCCTTTTGCGTGAACGTGTGATTTTTTTAACCGGTGAAGTTGAAGACAACATGGCAAATTTGATTGTTGCCCAAATGTTGTTCTTAGAAGCAGAAAACCCAGATAAAGATATTCATTTATATATCAACTCACCAGGCGGTTCGGTTACTGCAGGTATGGCGATTTACGATACCATGCAATTTATTAAACCTGATGTTGTGACTTACTGCATGGGGCAAGCAGCATCGATGGGTGCATTCCTGCTTAATGCCGGTGCTAAAGGCAAACGTTACTGTCTTGAAAATGCCCGTGTCATGATTCACCAACCACTCGGTGGTTTCCGTGGTCAGGCATCTGACATTGAAATTCATGCACGTGAAATTCTATTCATCAAAGAACGTTTAAATCGTTTAATGGCAGAGCATAGTGGTCAAGACTACGAAACTGTTGCTCGAGATACTGACCGTGACAACTTTATGACAGCGCAAGCTGCGAAAGAATACGGTCTTGTGGACGAAGTTTTATCTAAACGCCCATAAGTTTTAAAGAATTAATTATTGGAGTGAATATGTCCGAACATCCTCAAGGACAAAAGCATTGTTCATTTTGCGGTAAAACGCAGTCTGAAGTCGGGAAACTGATTGCAGGTGAGGACGCGTACATCTGTAATGAGTGTGTGGACGTATGTCTTGACCTAGTTCAGACCAGTCAGCAAGTTGAATCAAATGACTGGGCAACTCGTCCTTTACCAAAACCGCATGAAATCCGTGCTGCGCTTGACCAATATGTGATTGGGCAAGATGTTGCGAAAAAGACCCTCTCTGTTGCGGTATACAACCATTATAAACGCCTAAAAGTTGGCACTAGTGGTAAAAAACCAGAAGACGGTGTAGAGATTTCGAAAAGTAACATTATGTTGGTTGGACCAACAGGTTCAGGTAAAACGCTGCTTGCTCAGACACTTGCGCGTCTTTTAGATGTGCCATTTGCGATGGCAGATGCAACGACTTTAACTGAAGCAGGTTATGTGGGTGAAGACGTTGAGAACATTGTTCAAAAACTCCTTCAAAAAGCCGATTACGATGTAGAAAAAGCACAAAAAGGCATTATCTATATCGATGAAATCGACAAAATTACCCGCAAGTCTGAAAATCCATCAATCACTCGTGATGTATCGGGTGAGGGTGTTCAGCAAGCGTTATTGAAAATGATCGAAGGTACGGTTGCGTCGATTCCGCCTCAAGGTGGTCGTAAGCATCCGCAGCAAGAATTTATTCAAATTGATACTTCAAATATTCTGTTTATCTGTGGTGGCGCATTCTCTGGTCTAGAGAAAATCGTACAGCAGCGTCAGGAAAAAGGTGGTATTGGCTTTACGGCTGAAGTGCGTAAGAAAGATGAAACTAAAAAATTATCTGATTTATTCCGCCAAGTTGAAGCGACAGATTTGGTTAAATTCGGTCTGATTCCTGAATTTATTGGTCGTTTGCCAGTCATTGCAACCTTGGAAGAACTCGACGAAGAAGCATTGATGCAGATTCTGACTGAACCAAAAAATGCATTGACACGTCAGTACCAATATTTATTTGAAATGGAAAATGTTGACCTCGTATTTGAAGACTCAGCATTGCGTGCCGTGGCTAAAAAAGCCCTTGACCGTAATACGGGTGCGCGTGGTCTACGTTCGATTTTAGAAAATTCATTGCTTGAAACGATGTATGACTTACCAAGTCGTTCAGATGTGGGTACGGTTGTCGTCAATGAAGCGGTGATTAATGGTGAAGCGGAACCTGAATTTAAATCAGAACGTCAACCAAAGAAAACTGAAGAAGCTGCACCGAAGTCAGATTTAAAAGTTGTAAACTCTAAATCTGCTTAAGCGCTATTCGTCTGAAACGTGTGTAAATCCAAGATTTGCACACGTTTTTTATTTCCAAAAATAAAAGCAGAATGTTAATCTCAGCAGGATGGCGTGGATGCCTGAATGTAAAAAACTGAAAACAAAAGTGTAAAATAAAAAAAGACGCAGTGAGGGATAATCATGCGTGGAGTTGCAATTCTACTTTTAAGCAGTGTAGCGCTGCTGGGTTGTCATGGAAAATCAGCCGTTGAGCAAACGTCATTGGCTTCAACATTAAAGCCCGTGGATCCTGAAAGTACACCGGGCCATATTGAACAATATCGATTGGGTATGTTTACCATTGGTGGTTGGGTCAATCAGAAACAAGGCCGACATTTTCAAGAAGTGAAAGCTCAACATGATCAAGCAGCGATCGTGTATTTATATCGTCCAGACAGTAAATGGAACCGCCAAGAAATTGTGGCCAGCAGCTTATTTCTGAACAGTGAGCGTATTCCAAGTTTATTGAATAATCATTATTACTGGGTGGAGTTACCGGCAGGGAATTACCGCTTATCATCGAGTCGCCCTTTGGGGGTGAATCATTTTCAAAAGCCTAAATATTTAGACTTTGATGTTGAAGCAGGTCAATCCTATTTCATCAAATATGATGAAGAGAATTTATCCAGTAAAAGAACGGTTTCAGGGCCATTGCTGCTCATGCCTGAAAAAATTGGTCGAAATGAAATCGCATTTACAGAGTTGAAATCCAACAGTTTTAACTTTGTGGCAGAAGATCAAAACACTGGAAAAGTGCGGAAAAGTGCGCAGAAGTTGAAGGCACCTCATTATGATCCTGCGGAAGATGTGCAGTTGACCAAGCCTTTTAAACTGTGGAATCCATTAACTTGGTAATGTAATTAGCCGTTGTTTTTAGTGTGTGAAAGCATTAAATAGCGAATGTCATTCGACAGACAGTCTAAATATTGACAATAAAAAAGCACCCGATGGGGTGCTTTTTTAGATCTTGAATGTGGCGAAATTAGTTCGCAGCAGCATCAACTACTGGGATTTTACCAATTTTTGCTTGCCAGATTTTTGGTGCAGTTGCGTGAACAGAAGTACCATTTACGTCAACAGCTACAGATACAGGCATGTCTTTTACAACAAATTTGTAGATCGCTTCCATACCTAAGTCAGCAAATGCTACAACTTCAGCTTCACGAATCGCTTTCGATACTAAGTACGCAGCACCACCGACAGCCATGAGGTAAGTTGCTTTGTTGTCTTTGATTGCTTCAACAGCAGCAGGACCACGATCCGCTTTACCAATCATACCGAACATGCCAGTTGCTTCAAGCACTTGACGTGTGAACTTATCCATACGTGTTGCAGTTGTTGGGCCAGCTGGACCAACAACTTCGTCACCGACTGGATCAACAGGGCCAACGTAGTAAATAAATTTACCTTTTAGGTCAACTGGAAGTTCTTCACCTTTGTTTAACATGTCAACCATACGTTTGTGCGCAGCGTCACGACCTGTATAGATTGTACCGTTAAGAAGTAGTGTGTCACCAGGTTGCCAAGAGTTCATTTCTTCTTGAGTGATGTTATCTAAGTCAACACGTTTAGATGTTGATGAATCCCAAGTTACCGCAGGGTAGTCTTCAAGGCTAGGCGCTTGAATATGCGCTACACCTGAACCGTCTAATTGGAAATGCGCATGACGAGTTGCAGCACAGTTAGGAATCATACCTACTGGTTTACCCGCAGCGTGACATGGGTAGTCTTTGATTTTGATATCAAGAACAGTCGTTAAACCGCCAAGACCTTGAGCACCAATACCTAAAGCATTTACTTTTTCGAAGATTTCGATACGAAGTTCTTCGATTTGGTTTTGTGGGCCACGACGAAGGAGTTCGTCCATGTTGATTTCTTCCATCAATGCTTCTTTTGCAAGCATCATGGCTTTTTCAGCAGTACCACCAATACCGATACCGAGCATACCAGGAGGACACCAACCTGCACCCATTGTTGGAACAGTTTTAAGTACCCAATCTACGATAGAGTCAGAAGGGTTAAGCATTGCAAGTTTAGATTTGTTTTCTGAACCACCACCTTTAGCAGCAACAGTAATATCAACTTTATTACCCGGAACGAGTTTGTAGTGAATTACAGCAGGGGTGTTGTCTTTGGTATTTTTACGACCAAAAGCAGGATCAGCTAATACTGATGCACGAAGAATGTTTGAGTTTTCAAGATAACCTTGACGTACACCTTCGTTAATTGCATCGTCTAGGCTCATGGTTAAATCAAATTTAACGTCTAAGCCCACTTCAAGAAATACGTTCACAATACCCGTATCTTGACAGATAGGACGATGGCCTTCTGCACACATACGAGAGTTAATTAAAATTTGTGCAATCGCGTCTTTTGCGGCTTTGTTTTCTTCACGGTCATACGCACGGCTCATCGCTTGGATGAAGTCCTGTGGGTGATAGTAAGAAATGAACTGAAGCGCATCTTTTACCGATGTGATCAAGTCATCTTGCTTGATAATAGTTGTCATACAAATATCTCTTGAGCGGGCTGATAGCTAGCGGGCTAAATTATAAGACAAAAATACAGTTGTGTGGGTATTTCGCTTAATCTTTGGCCGAAAGTTTAATAGGCTTAAACAGCGCCATATTTAACTGTCATAAATGGCCTGAAAATGACATTTTAACTGTCATATTTCATGAAATATTTGTCACATAACTAGAGGAGGAGATATGTTTTAATTTTTAAGATATTGAAAATAAACAATATTTATTTTTTTTGAAAATTTTATATTTGTCATATAACTGTCATATAACTTTTACATAATGACGTCATCAAAGTTAGAGTGTGAATTATATGGTTACTCCAGTGTTGTCAGTTATTGGTTTTTCTCTATTTATCGCAGCAACTTGGTTCTACGGTCAACAAGAAGATCAAGCCTAAAGCTTTATCTTCTTTTTTTTTGCTTTAAATTTTATAAAAATAATATTCTTCTTCAAATCTTCAAATCTTCAAATCTTCAAATCTTCAAATCTTCAAATCTTCAAATCTTCAAATCTTCAAATCTTCAAATCTTCAAATCTTCAAATCTTCAAATCTTCAAATCTTCAAATCTTCAAATCTTTAGTTTCAATGATCAATTTTGTGTAAAAGTGCTTTAAAATTGAGTCTAAACGCGACAACATTTGATTATTTAACATATTGCCAAACATCAGGATCTTCATAATTTTCATCGATATGGTAGCCTTGTACTATAACTTCTTTTTCATCAATTTCTCTTGATTTTTTATTTCTTATCAGCGCATTTGCAAATGCTTGTTCTAACTCTTTTGAGGTCATTTTGTAAGTATCAATATTATTCTCTGAATCATCCATTGAATTTCTTTCATCATAACGAATCGTATTGAAAGCATAACGAACCATATATTGTTCTTTACCATCTTCAGTTTTTTGAGTTTGTTTTATACTCAGATCCAAAAGAATACCATTGGCATATAATCGGTAGCCTATAGTGTTCCCTCCAACTGTATTTATTATCTTTTTCCATTCTTCATAATTAAAGATATAAGTCGGGTCAATGACATCACCTGATTTCATTAGATATCGAATATTATCTTCCTTTGCTATTCGTGCAGAAAAACGATAGAAATAATTTTTCCATTCGGCCTGATTTATACGTCTCATTAAGTCAACATAAGCTTGGTGGGCTTGTTCAGGACGTACAAATTCCTCTTTGTTTAGCCCTGCATTAATATCAAGCCCTTGTATTCCATCCTCATTATTAAACGATGTTCCTAGAACTGAAAATACATGATCTATCACTAAGCTATTCTCACCATTTTCAACTTTAATCTGACCTAAGTTGGGTGGTGTAAAATCTAACTCTCTAAAACCTGCTCTAGATGGATGACTATCGGGACGCCCAAGATTATGTTGAGAAAAATCTTTAAACCCTTGTTGGCCTAAATGTAAACTAAAACGCTGTTGATTCATGACATTATTATTCTCTGTATTTTTTGCACTAGGTTGACAAGCTGAAAGGAGATAACCCACCATAAAAATAACAATGCAGTAATTAAATTTTTCCATCATTACTATCCTTTCCAACTGTAAAATTAGCTTTGCTATCGCCCCATTTCGCAATAATTTTTAGTTCTTCTTCTAAAAAGTATCTTCCTTTATCACTTTGCATTAAACGATGATATTTTTCTGCTGCTTTTTTAATCCATTCCATACGGCTATCATAATTGGCGACTTTAGTGTTTGATAATGGTTCGCTGTATACTGTTTCTGGTACCTTATCGAGTACACCGGCGTGTCGCCCCTGATATTCTCTTTCCATGTTTTTGATATTATAAGAACTCGGCAGAATACTTTTCAATTTTGGTAGATATTCAAAAGCACTTTTAATTTCTAAAGTGCTTTTAAGTTTTTAATTATGGGTAAACAATTTGACCAAGGAACGTTTATAACTTCTTCTTTAATATGAGTAAATTTGGAAACATCACGTTGAGTTCGGCATTGATTAAAAGAGGATGAAGACATGCTCAAAGCATAATGCCAAGGTGCAATATCCATAAATAGCCATAAGTTACCTTTTGCAAAAGTATGTACAGGATCACGAATTACCCCTAGTGGAATCCATTTATATTCCCATGCAGTTAAACCATGTTTAAAATGGCAGCTAAGATTTTTTGAAACAAATGCACCTAAGCCCATCCAATAGTAACGGCCAACTAAATCTTTGTTTCGATGTTTTTCTTTTTCTAGATAAATATTGGCATAAACTGAAGCAATACGTCACGCCCTAGTTTCATATCCAGGCTCTAATTTATGTAAATTTTTCCTTTTATTTTTTAAATTAGATATGTGTATCAGAGTTTCTTGTTGTTGTATTTCCCAAAAAGTTAAGCAATCACACTGTGCGGTTTTACAGCTGTTTTCTGTTGTATTTGTATTACCTTCCCAATCTAAACTTCCCACTATTCATCCCCATCATTCGGTTCAGCTTCTAACTTCATCCAATTCAAATCCAGCTTTAAGCTTTCTTCTTGTAAGGAGTTCACTCGTTTAGAGCGCCCTTTATTATCAGCTATAGCTGTCAACTCATCAGACCCGTTTGAGATTTTATAATCAGCATTTTTCAAGGGCTCACCAGAGGGTAATAACATCTGAAATTTTTCGTTATAAGCTTCGTAAGCTGGTAACCCTTTAAGATTTACACCTACTTTCAGCCCCCACTTTTAAAGATGTGTTGCCCTGCTTTAGCCTCAAATTTTGCAGGTGTAATCAATGTAATCCCATTCTTATTTAGTATGATTTGAGAACCACCAGCCATATATTACCTGTTTTTATTAAATTCAAAAATTAAGCTCGAAATTGACTTAATATATAAAACGAATATTTCAAAATTTTTTAATTTAGATATGACTTTCATCATTGCCCTTCAACTGAAGGATAGCATCGTTGTTACAGCAGATAAAAAAGTGGTTGTCATAAGTGAGGAAAAAATAGACAGCTTTAACGAATGTCATACATTAAAACTTCATACTTGGGATAATGGAATTATTATTGGAACAGGAGAGAGCTATGTAATACATCGGTCCATAGTTCTTTTCAAACAACTAGCGTATTCAAATATTCATAAACTACCTCAATGCTTAGAAATATCAAAACAAATCAGAGAATTAGAAATAGGGAAAAATCACTATCAGGTCGAGAATACCAAACTTCTTTGTAGTAGCTATAGTGAAAATGGAGCTCAACTTTATAAGATAGAGCGTTTTGATAGTGCACAACCTCTTACATTCACAGAGATTGAACCAATGGATATCACAGTATGGATGTTTGACCCCAATATTGAATTAATTTCCACAGATCTACAGAATCTATATACAGATTTAAAAGACTATGCAGCGTTTTCTAATCAAGCAGAATGGATCAATTACTATCTTAACCGTATCGCTCCGATTTACAAAAAGCAAAGCCAGCAAGATTCACTGATGAGTCAGAGCTTTGATTTCTTTTTTCAAGCGAAGAATGAATACATTATTGGTCATGTACCAAATACTCAAAATTCAGCCATAGAATTTAAAAGAAATTTCTACTAATTCTGAGTCTTTTCAACATAATGGCAGTTATACAAAACAAAAAACCACCCAGTCTTTCGAAAGGGTGGTTAAGAACTCGAAACTAAAATTAAGCTTCTTGTTGTTCGGATTGAATCGCCGTTAATGCAATGGTAAACACGATGTCATCGACCAATGCGCCACGAGACAAGTCATTTACAGGCTTGTTTAAACCTTGCAGCATTGGGCCAACACTGACTACATTTGCAGAACGTTGAACTGCTTTATAGGTTGTATTACCTGTATTTAAGTCAGGGAAAATAAACACATTGGCACGACCAGCCACTTTAGAGTCAGGTGCTTTAGAGCGTCCCACACTTTCCACCGATGCAGCATCGTATTGAAGCGGGCCATCAATCAGTAAGTCTGGGCGGCGTTCTTTGGCAATACGTGTTGCTTCAGCCACTTTTTCGACATCTGCACCTGCACCAGAAGTACCTGTTGAATACGAAATCATTGCGATACGTGGGTCAATACCAAAAGCTTTTGCTGAATCTGCAGATTGAATCGCAATCTCTGCAAGCTGTTCTGCATTCGGATCTGGATTAATGGCACAGTCACCGTACACATAGACTTCATCTGGTAGCAGCATAAAGAACACAGAAGAAACCAATGAATAATCAGGTGCAGTCTTAATCAATTGGAATGCTGGACGCACTGTATTCGCCGTAGTATGTACTGCACCAGATACAAGGCCATCCACTTGATCGAGTGCAAGCATCATGGTGCCTAAAACCACGGTGTCTTGTAGCTGTTCGCGTGCTTGTAGATCATTGAGTTTGCCTTTACGCAGCTCAACCATTTTCGGCACATAGTTTTCACGAATCAGATCAGGATCAATGATTTCCAAATCATGTGGAAGTTCGATATTACGTGCTTTTGCAACTTCAATCACGGCTTCAGGTTTTGCCAATAAAATACAGTGTGCAATGCCACGTGATTGACAAATGGCAGCCGCTTGAATGGTCCGTGGTTCATCACCTTCAGGTAGAACAATCCGTTTTTTCGCAGCAATGGATTTTTGTACCAATTCATGACGGAATGCAGAAGGGGACAAGCGTGGTTGATACGAACCATTCAATACTTCAGTAATCCACTCAGCATTAATGTGGCTTGAAACAAAGCGAGTCACTTGCTCTGCACGTTCTACGTCATCGACAGGAATTTCATTGCCTAAATTTGAAAGTTGTTGTGCCGTTTCAAAAGTGCTTAAAGGCGTATGTAAAATCGGTAAGCCTTGCTTAATCGCGGTTTGGCAGAAATCCAAAACTTGCGGGTTCGGTTGATGATGTTCAGTCAAAACCAAACCGGCAAGTGGAATACCATTGCTACTTGCAAGGCTAGAAGCCAACAACACATCAATACGGTCAGAGGCGCTGATAATCAGTTCACCTGCCACAAATTTGTGAAGTTCATGTTCAATATTAGAGGCAACTAAGCTGCTATGTAGTACACGGCGATGAGCAGCATCGCCTTGGTTGATCCATTCCGCTTGAATATGCGTCGCCAAGTCAGACATGCGCGGTACGCTGAGCGTATTACTAAATGGAACGAGGCCAATAACAGGTAGCTGTGTAGAACCAATTTGCGGATTACTTTGTTGTAATTCGAGTACAAATTTATTGGTGTCACTAATTAAACGCAGATTTGGATCAAGTGTGACAGGAATTTGCGCAGACTCTTCTGGCAAGCCACGTGTGCGCATAAACAAAACACCCGCAGTACGTTCAGATGCAGCACCACCAAATTGGCGTAGTGAACTGTCAATTTTCTCAGCCGTTTTCGTGGCATTTTGAATATCTGCTGTGCTGACAATAATCACTTTGGCATCGAGTGCTTTTGCTAAAGTCGCATTCAGTTCTGAGGCAAAGTTATCTCGGCTGTTTGGAACCAAGCCTTCAACAATAATTAGGTCATGCTTTTTTGCAATTTCACGGTGCAAACGAACCGCTTCTTCGAGCAGTTCATCACTTTCATCATGACTGAGTTGTTTCACGATGGTGGCATGGTGAATGGGTTCTACCGTTTCATTATTAAATAAATGACGATAAAGAGCCGTTGTACGGTCTACAGTATCTGCGACATTTTCCTGTGAAAATGGTTTCAGAAAACCTGCTTTGACCCCTTGGCATTCCAAAGCATAAATTAAACCTAAGCATGCAGATGTTAAACCTACACCTTCCCCAGTTGGCACGAGTAAAATTGTTTTCATACGGTGTCTAAATTAAAGCTAAAAATTAATATTGAAGGCGAAGGGGCTGATGCGATTGCTTATGCAATCGCAGCTTCAGCATCAGGCTTTTTTGTAGCAGACGCTGTCACCTCGTCTACAACATGCTCAGTTTCTTTGGCAATACGGCCTTCTTCATCGGTAGGAACAACCCAAATTTGTGGGCCAGTACCGTGGTCAATACGACCTTCCGTACCGCGTTTTAAGTTGTCATTTAATTCTTTACTAAGGTTGAAACCAAAGTGTGGTAAGTATGAAACCGTTTTTTCACGAATGTAGGCAGAGTTTTCACCAATACCACCGGTAAAGAATAAACCGTCAATACGTGGTAGACCACAGCTGAGACCTGCTAAAGATTTTGCTAAACGGTAGCAGAATACTTCAATGGCAAGCGCGGCATCTTCGTTACCTTGTTCTGATGCTTCGATCAATGTACGCATGTCATTTGATAGATCAGACAAACCGAGTAGGCCTGATTGGCTGTTCAGCATTTTGTCGATTTTGTAGATATCCCAACCTAAGTTGCTCGCAAGGAAGCTGTGAATACTTGGGTCAACATCACCACTACGTGTGCCCATCACCACACCTTCAAGTGGTGTTAGACCCATTGACGTATCTACAGATTGACCATTCCAAATCGCACAAGTCGAGCTACCATTGCCTAAGTGAGCAGTTAACCAGCCACCTTGTTTAAAGCTGCCTGCCAACATTGAGCCACGCTCAGATACGTAGGCATGGCTAGTACCGTGGAAGCCATAACGACGTACGTTATGCTGTGTGTACAAGAATTTTGGTAATGCATAGCGGTATGCATGAGACGGCATTGTTTGGTGGAATGCTGTATCGAATACGGCTACTTGCGGAAGTTCAGGGAACAAACGCATGGTTGCTTCGATACCCACCAAGTGAGCAGGGTTATGCAATGGCGCAAGCGGTGTAGCTTCACGAATACGTTCAATAATTTCTGGTGTTAATAGCTCAGCTTTGGTTAATGTACCGCCGTGTACCACGCGGTGACCAATCGCTTGAGGATTATGGTGAGCCAAACGCTCTAAAATAGTTTCGAGGGCTTTTTCATGGTCAGCATGTGGAATAGACAGCTCAAGCGCAGCACCACCCGTAGTGACCCCTTTAATACGTGCATCAGCAGAACCTAGGTTCTCGGCCAGACCAAAAATACGATCTTCACGGCGCTCAGAAACTAACGCATATTTGATAGAAGAAGATCCGCAGTTAATTACTAATACTGATGTAGACACGTTTAAATACCCGAATTCTAATTGAAATACTTATCCATAATGTTGATCTGATTGCAGTTGTATTGATTGATGCAATTTAGATCTGTGATGATGTTTTATCATGGGTTTTTTTATCGTCCTAGATAGACTTTAGGAGATTAGACTTAAGCACTATCGACCCTGAGCACAATAATAATTAAAATTTATCAGTTCATAGTTTTCATTTATTAATAAAATAATCCTCAAAATTTATACGATTTAAGAGATATACATAGAACATAACATGCGGTTGCTGCGCTGTAATCCTAAAATTGTTGCAAAAAAGCAGGTAAATTGAACTTTTCTTATTCTTCTTAAGCATTTAATTGTCAAAAAATCTGTTTTCGATTCTAAATCCTGTGTGTTTGCAGGATTATATTTCAATATGTGAACCCTGGGTCTAGTTTTTTAAATCGCCATAAAAAAAGCTGTGCCTTTACTTAGAAAAGCACAGCTTTCATTGTCTTATTGGGTGTTATTGGCGAATTTGACCATCACCAAATACAATCCATTTTTGAGAAGTCAGACCTTCTAGGCCGACTGGTCCGCGTGCATGGATTTTATCGGTTGAAATGCCGATCTCAGCACCAAGACCATATTCAAACCCATCTGCAAAACGCGTCGAGGCATTGATCATCACTGAACTCGAATCTACATGCGCCAAGAACTGACGAGCCAGACTAAAGTTTTCGGTAATGATCGAGTCGGTATGGTGTGAGCCATATTTGTTGATGTGCTCAATCGCTTCATCTAAGCCAGTAACGACTTTCACTGCCAAAATCGGGCCTAAGTATTCGGTATACCAATCTTCTTCAGTTGCAGGAACAATCGATTCACCCAAAATGCGCTGCGTTTCAGCACAGCCACGAAGTTCAACTTTTTTCTCCGCATAAAGTTCAGCAATGCGTGGTAAAAACTCTTCAGCGACATTTTCATCGACAAGTAAGGTTTCCATGGCATTACATACGCCATAACGGTGTGTTTTGGCATTGAGCGCAATAGGTAATGCTTTTTGCAAATCAGCCTGAGCTTCCACAAAAACATGGCAGTTACCATCAAGATGTTTGATGACCGGCACACGTGCTTCATTGGTAATACGCTCAATTAAGCCTTTACCACCACGAGGTACGATCACATCGACATATTCAGGCATAGTAATTAATTGGCCAACCGCAGCACGGTCTGGGGTATTAAGCACTTGAACGGCATGCTCAGGTACACCTGCAGCAGTTAAGCCATGTTGAATCGCTGCTGCAATTGCTTGGTTAGATTCCAAAGCTTCAGAACCACCACGTAAAATAATCGCGTTACCTGATTTAAGCGCTAAAGATGCGGCTTCAAGGGTGACATTGGGGCGAGATTCGTAAATCATGCCGACAACACCTAGCGGCACGCGCATTTTGCCCAGCTGAATACCTGTCGGACGAAAGGCCATATCGGTAATTTCGCCAATCGGGTCAGTGAGTGCGATCACATCTTTTAGACCTTGGAGCATGCCTTTAAAGCGTGTGGGGGTAAGTTCTAAGCGATCAAGGAGAGCACTATCCAAGTTGTTGTTATGCGCTTTGGTCATATCCACTTGGTTAGCTGCCAAAATTGCAGTTTCACTGTTTTGTAAAGCAGTATAAATTGCTGATAAGGCATTATTTTTAGTCTGGGTAGAAGCCCCTGCGAGCACACGTGATGCTGTGCGTGCTTGCTGTCCTACCGTTTGCATGTATTGTTCAATAGACTCTTGCATAGCGGTTTGATCACTTAGAAATTTCAACTCGATATTAACAGCCTGTGACTGAACAATGAAGCACTTAAGTGCATATTCGACTGTACTTGCTGACCAGAATTAACATTTTGAAATTGTTTTTAGAACAAAAGTAGATAAGCGGCGGGGATATCAGTTGCTTGTAAAATGAACCTCTGTATAGAATGAAACAATAGCGACATTGAAGTCGTACAAATAACGATTAAAGAGCAGGACGCTAAGTCGAGCAGAGTCTCTAAATGAATTCCTGACAATAAAAATAAGGCAGGAATGGAGGAAAGGAATATGAATTCCATTATCCAAATGGATCCCACCGTACAGGAAAGTACGCATTACAGTTTTTTCGATCTGTATGACAAGCAAAGCTTTAAACAGCCTGCCAGAACGACATGGATTGATGGCTGGAAGGTCGAATATATGGCTATTGCACAACCTGAAACCATTCATCGCACCCCGATTGTTATTATTGGTGGGGCATTTCAAAACTTTAATTCCTACAAATATTGTGTCGAACAACTATTTGCGGCAGGACCTATTATTTTAATTGATTTACCCTCTATGGGCTCAAATCAGCAAATTACCAATGTCGATACTTCGGTGTCGGCAGGGACTTTAGAGTTGGGTGATCTGGCGCAGATGTTGGGCGTTTGGTTGGATATCGTCGGGCTAGAAAAAGTATCCGTGATGGGGATGTCACTAGGTTCAGTGGTGGCTGCAGGACTGGCGGATCAACGTCCTGAATTGATTGACCGCATGATATTGATGGGCGTAATGCAAAAAACGCGCAAGAGCTGGCGCATGTTGCTTGAAGAATCCTTGCATTTGATGAAAGAACAGCGCATGGATGAATTTGGTCAAGCGGTGATTTTATATTTGGTCAATCATGCCAAACTGGATGTGACGCGGATGTCACCGACAGCGAAGCGTTTGTTCTTTAGACAAATGGCTGAATTCACCAATACCGAACAAGAGCGTTATGACATTAACTGTAATCGTTTGCTGCGTTTGCAAGACGTGCCGATTCCACAGTGTGATGTTTTGGTGTCATGCGGGCAGTACGACAGTTTTACTTTGCCGCATGAAAATGCAGGCTTTGCCTTGCAATGTCCGAATATGCAATTTGCCATGATTGCCAATGCGGATCATTTACCGCAGTTGCAACGCCGTAAGGAAACCATGAATTTGTTTGCAACTTATCTACGCGGTGAGTCTATTCAGCAGTTGGACGGGATCATTCCAATGAGCCGTGAGCAAATGCAAAATATTGAACGCCGTGGCGAAGCGCGTGTAAGTGTACAACAGCCATTCACGCATTTATCTCATCGCCATTCAGATCTCGTGGTTGACACTCAAATTACGGATTTAAATTATTTCGGCGTGTTGCTGAATGTACAGGCTGAAATGTTGGACTGCATGCACGCATATCCACGGGATTTGGCATTACATCTAGAAGATGAAGAAGGTGAGTTTAAAATTGAATGTCTCATCTTTGACGTTGTGGATACGCAGGTTCGAGCTTTGTTTAAGCATGGTAGTTTTGAGTTGGCAGAGCGTCTATTGCGCTTTGTACAACGCCAAAAAGAAGATGTGTTGTTATTAGAAGACGTAAGTTAAAACATGAACAATTAAAAAAAACAGCGCGTTAGCGCTGTTTTTTTGTTTTGGCATGCACCATCCAAACCAAATCTCCACAGTGCTGCTCTGCATCGTGAAATGGAATCACTTGATCTTGTTGCTGTTGTGGAAAGTATAAGGCCGGCTGAACGACGTCTACTTCTTCAAATCCTGTATGACTGAAAAACTGCTGTAATTCAGCAGAGGATTGAAAATGAAAAGTAAAAGCGCTGCGAGACATGACTTTGAGTAATTTACTACTGGCCCAAATAAAACGTGCTAAACGGTTCTTGACGGGTTCAGGATAGATGTCGGTCAGATAATGTAATTCCTGAAATGAGGCGCCATATTCGGTGATCCCTTGCAATAACTTATTCAGTAGCGTTTGATCAAAATAATTAATCAGCCCCTCGCTAATCACCACCAATGGACGTTCAGCGTCAAAACTCTGAAAAATACGTTCAAAATCTTGTGTGAAAATGTCGCCAGTTAAGACCTCGGGGGCATGCGGGTCAATCTGTTTGAGTGCCTGTGTTTTGATTTTTGCCATATCCGGCAAGTCGAGTTCACGATAGTTAATTTCAGGATGCTTGGTGCGAAAATTCCAACCGCGCGGGGAGAGGCCACAAGCAATTTCGAGGACTTGTAGCTGAGGGTGTTGGGCAATGAGTTGATCTAAATGTTGATCGATCATGGCATGGCGCTGTTTAAGCGTCGAACGCATGCTACCGCCCACATTTTTTTCTGCCCAGCTTTCTAAAGGATGGACTAAACGTGCTAAAAATTTGCCTTTACGTGTGGCAAAAACGGGATGCGAAATCCCCATGCTGTACCAAATATAGCCAGTGTAATGTGCAGTAAAAGAAATATGTCGATGTTCCGATAAACTTTGTGTCATGTCGTCCTGACCTAATGTTGTTTTTATTGGCAATTTTTGTATAGCGCCGAAGCACTTATTTTGTCTTCATCATAAATCAAAAAGGAGCACCTTGTCGTGCTCCATTTTCTAGAATTTTGAAAGTCTTGGATTAGCAATATTGATTTTTAAAATCCACAATACGGTTACGCACGTTTTGCCAGTCCGCCCCGAGTTCAATGCTTTGTCCAATCTCAATCTGTGGGATTTTACCGCGCATACGTTCTAGGCGTTCTTGATTTGGAAGAGCCAAGTTTTGAATGCCATCCAGCGCAATGCATGCAGATTCACGGTTATTACACACGAGGCCCATATCACAACCTGCATTTAATGCTGCTTGGATACGAGCATCTGCGCCGCCAGCGACACAAGCGGCTTGCATGCTTAAATCATCGGAGAATAAAATGCCATCAAATTGGAGCTCTTGACGTAAGACTTTCTGAATCCAATACGGTGAAAATCCAGCAGGATTAGGATCAATATTTTCATAAATCACATGCGCAGGCATTAAGGCATCAAGCTGTGGTTGCAGTTGAATAAAGCTTTGCATGTCTTTTTGATAGATTTCTTCATAACTACGATGGTCAATGGCAGCAGCGACATGTGAATCTGCTTTCACCGAGCCATGGCCTGGGAAATGCTTACCTGTAGATGCCATTCCTGCACGTTTCATACCTTTTAAGAAAGCACTTGCCAGTGGAATGATATCTTGCATATTTTTGGCAAAACCACGGTCACCAATCACATCACTAACATCATTTAAATCCAGCACAGGTGCAAAACTGAAATCGATGCCGACCGCCAGGACTTCAGCTGCCATCAACCAGCCACATTGTTCAGCCAGTTCAACTGCTTTTTCAGGTTCAGTTAAGTAAAGTTCACCAAACTTACCCATAGCTGGTAGGAGTGTGAAGCCTTGCTTTAAGCGTTGTACACGACCACCTTCCTGATCGACCGCAATTAAAATATCAGGACGAATTTGACGCATATGGTCGGTCAGGGCACGAACTTGTTCAGGAGATTCAATGTTACGACCAAATAAAATCATGCCGCCAACTTGTGGTGCTTGTAATAGTTCAATATCTTCTTGGGTAAGTTCTGTGCCAGCAATGTCGAGCATTAATGCGCCAATCATATTCGGTGTCCGTGTTGGAATTTTTAAGGAAAAACAATACCTGAATTCTGCAATGATTTGCTACACTTTGTCAGCAGAGAATATGATAAAACTACACGACATAAACATATTAAGTTGTTTAAGATTTTGAATCTATTCAATTCAGGTCGAAAACCAACACGGTAATATTGGTCTTAATACCAAGGAAGTACAAATTATTTATGAAACTTCAAACATTAGCTTGTGCCGTTGCGATTGCGACAGGTGGATTCTTTTTCACTCATGTGGTGAATGACGCAATTGCTGCCAATAATACAGAAGCAGTGAGCGCGGGTACCATTCAGCCCACACAAGAGCAAGCCTTGGTCTCACGTCAGCTTGCAACATTGGTAGACCGTCAACACTATTTAAATCAGCGTTTAGATGCCAATACATCTAACCGTATTTTAGATTTTTATATTGATAGTTTAGACGCTGAACATACGTTGTTCTTGGCATCGGATATTGAAAATTATAAAAAACGTTATGGCTCAACTTTTGGCGCAAATCTCAAAGCGGGCAATTTAACAGGGCCGTATGCCATTCATGCGCAATATCGTGAGCGCTTAAAACAGTTCTACACCTATATGTTGGAAGAGCTGAAAAAGCCACAGAATTTAAATCAACCGAATAACTACATCGAAACCGATCGTGAAAAAGCGCCATTCTTTAAATCGACAGAAGAACAGCGTGCGCATTGGAATAAAATGTTGGTCTCTCAGCTGATCAACTTAACCATCAGCAAAGAAGAAGAGAAAGCCAAACAAAAAGCGTTGAAAGATGACCCAACACTGGCAAATGGTCAAGACTTAACAGGTCCTGAAGACTTAACACCTGTACAGACTTTAACCAAGCGTTATACACGTCAGTTAGAGCGGATTAGTCGTTTAAAAAGCGATGATGTGCTTGATAAAACTCTGAATGCCATGATGCTGACGTATGATCCGCACAGTAATTACTTTCCACCTGTAGATGCGATGGAATTGAACCGTCAAACCACGCTGCAATTGGAAGGGATTGGGGTATCGATCCGTCCTGAACGTGGTAATGAAGACTACACCAAAATCGAGACGATTGTGGAAGGTGGGCCAGCCAGCAAATCAGGACAAGTGAAGTCAGGCGATCGCATCGTTGGTGTTGCCCAAGATGGCGACAAAATGGTCGATGTGATTGGTTGGCCGAGCAATGAAATTGTCGGACTGATTCGTGGTAAACGTGGCACCAAAGTGACTTTACGTTTATTGGGTGCTGGTGCGTCCATGAATCAAGCGCGAAATGTCACTATTGTACGTGATGTAATTCAAGAAGAAGATGCAGGCGTGCGTTCACGTACCGTTGAAATTGAACGTGATGGCAAAAAACATAAGTTTGGTGTGATTGAAATTCCATCGTTTTACTTAAACTATCGTGCACGTCGTGCGGGTACAGATTACCGTTCTGTGTCGGAAGATACCAATAAAGCTTTAAAAACTTTAGATGCGCAAAATGTTGAAGGCATCATCATTGACTTGCGTAACAACCCTGGTGGCTCACTTGAAGAAGTAGCACGTATGCTTGGACAAGTGATTAAATCAGGTCCAGTGGTGCAAATCCGTGATGGTAATGGCAATGTCAGCGTGTTTGAAGATGATGATGGTGGCGCGCAAACTTATGCAGGCCCATTGGCGGTATTGATTAATTTGGCTTCGGCTTCTGCGAGTGAAATTTATTCTGCTGCGATTCAAGACTATGAGCGTGGTGTGGTGATTGGTAGTACCACAACGGGTAAAGGAACAGCGCAGGTACAACTTGACTCTTTAGCCTATGGTCAAGCAACCTTAACGCAACGTAAATTTTACCGAGTGACGGGCGGCAGTACCCAAAATAAAGGGGTCGTACCGGATATTAAGCTGGTCGATATTTACAATGAAGAGTTTGGTGAGCGTAAATCGAAAAATGCTTTACAGTGGGATACTATTCCAACTGCACCGTTTAAACGTGAAGGCTCGATCCAAGCCTATGTTCCAGATTTGATTAAGTCATCTCAGCAACGCGTCACGATTGATCCTCAATTTAAGTATTTAGAGCAACGTACAGCGATTGCAAAAAAGACGGATGAGCAAAAGCGTGTGGTACTCGACTTAACGAAGCGTAAAGCTGAATTGTTGGCACTTGAGCAAAAGTCTTTGGATGCTGAAAATCAACGTCGTAAAGTGGTGGGTCAAAAGCCTTATGCCAACTGGGAGAGCTACCAAGCGTCTATGGATGCATTGGTGGAAGCACGTGCGAAAATGAAGGCGAACCAACGTCCAGCACTGCCTGAAGAAGAAGTCTTTGTGATGGAAGCAGCGAATGTGCTAATGGACTATGCCAAATTACAAGGTACGAATCCAACAACAGCAGCCAAAAAGTAAGCCATTCATCCATAAAAATATTGAGCTGATTGCTTAAGTTTTTGACGGAAAAGATGAATTTACCTATTGAGAAATAGCGAGCTACGGCTCGCTATTTTTTTGTGTAGAGAGGCATGATTTAAATCTAGAAAACAATATAGAAATCAATCTAATTTATTCATTTTATTATGGTTAGAAACTGTTCTAAAATAAAAACCACCTGATGCATTTTTTATCAAAAGTTTAAGTTTTAGTGAACTTGATCAAGCTTTCTTTTTTTAAATTAATCAGTTGCTTAAAATCTTGAAAGAAAGACTTGACCATTATCGTAGACTAATAGATTCTAAGGGAAAATAAGTAAGTAATTGAAAACGTAACAAGTTAAAGGGAAGAGATAGATTGGGTAATTCGGTTAAAGAAAGTGCCACGATAACCTAAGCGGAACGCTTGATATGACTCATATTCATTATGATTACAGTCTGGTCGCTGGTTCAATCGTAGTTGCATTATTAAGTTGTTACTTTGCTGTTTCACTCGAACAAATGTTGTTTCGTGGAACACGACCAAGATATGAAAATGTCATTTTATTCTTCAGCGGTGCAATTTTAGGTGCTGCGATCTGGTGCATGCATTTTGTAAGCATGATAGCCAGCCATTTGCCTTCAAGCCATAGTTTCGATACCAGTCTGACCCTGATATCCTATTTTATTGCTTTCGTTGCTTCCACTTTTGCTGTGTGGTTAACCACACGACAGACATTACCTTTTCCTCGTTTAATTTTAGGTTCAGTGTTAATGGGCCTTGGCATTTCCGGCATGCATTATACCGGTATGCTGAGTTTAGCCGTTCAGGGCTATGAACAACGGTATGAACCTTTAATTGTTATCTGTTCAATTTTAGTTGCGATCTGTGGTTCGGGTTTGGCCTTTTGGATGACGTTTAAAAATAAATATTCGCCAAAACGGAATATTTTGAATGTCTTTGTCGCATTAATGCTGACTTTTAGCATTGTGGCTATGCATTATATTGGTATGGCGGCTGTTGATTTTGTACCGCTAAACTCGATGGATGTATTGGTGGCAGCGCAGATAAACCATAATTTATTGCTGTTTATTGTCTTATTTGTCACCAGTTTATTGTTGATGGCAGCCTTTAGTGTAGCGGTATTAGAACAACGTTTAGAGCATCGCAGTTTACAGTTGATGCGTGCAAATCGAGAATTGGCCAATCAAGCGGTACAAGACAATTTGACCCGTTTACCTAATCGACTGTTTTTGGCTGAATATGCACATTTTCTATTTACAGAGCATCGCTTAAGACAAGATAAAATTGCTTTTATTTATATTGATATCGACCGTTTTAAAGCGGTCAATGATGTGTTTGGACACCATGTGGGTGATCAATTGCTGATTCAAATTGCCACGCGAATTCATCGTTTAATCGATGATCAAGCCAAATTGCTACGAATCGGTGGCGATGAGTTTCTGATTGTGCTTGAGTCGGCAAGCAATGACTCTGCGACAGCAATGTCTGAAAAAATATTGGAATTGATGCAAGAAAGCTTTTTGATTGCAGGCAAGGAAATCAATATTTCAGGCAGTATTGGTATTGCGATGTACCCTGAACATGGTGCGAACCTACAAGATCTGCTGATCAATGCAGATACAGCAATGTTGAGTTCAAAGTATCAAGGGCGGAATACCTATTCATTTTTTAATTATACCGCTGACCAATTTGAAGAAAAAAGTCAGACGAAACTGATCAATGATTTATATAAAGCGGTAGAAGAACAACAATTTATCTTATTTTATCAGCCAAAATTCAATGCCACTGATCGTGAAATTTGTGGGGTTGAGGCCTTAATTCGTTGGAATCATCCAACCTTAGGTATGCTGACGCCAAATAAGTTTATCAATGGTGCGGAAAAAACTGGACTGATTATTGCCATGGGCTATTGGGCGCTTGAAGAAGCCTGTAAGCAAATTCAGCACTGGGAAAAGCTGAATATGCCGCTGTATCCGATTGCGGTTAATTTATCAGCCATCCAGTTTGAGCATAAACATTTATTTAGTACTTTAGAGTCGCTTTTTGCACGGTATGAAATTAACCCGTCCAATTTAATTATTGAAATTACCGAGTCAACAGCGATGCATCATATCGATGCCAGTATCGTGACTTTTGAACATTTGAGACAGATGGGGATTAAAGTTGCGATTGATGACTTTGGAACAGGACATTCAAGTTTCTTGTATTTAAAAGAACTACCTGTAGATGAGCTGAAAATTGACCGTGAATTTATCCGCAATTTGAGCGTTGGCTCTAAAGAAGAAATTATTTTAGAAAGTATTATTCACTTGGCAATTCGACTGGGGCTAACAGTCACTGCAGAAGGTGTAGAGACAGAACAACAAGCAGAAATTTTAAAACGTTTAGGTTGCCAACAGTTACAAGGATATTTGTTAGGAATGCCGATGCCAGTGGTACAGCTTGAAGAAAGCATGAAAGCGAAAGTTGAATAAGGTCATTTGTAGTCTGATCGCATTGCCAATGTGTATAGAAAAAAAGAAAATGAAATGTGCTATATCGTCGATAAAAACAGGTCGTCATCCAATGTAAAACATCAAGACACGCCACGCTAAGATTTTGACTCAACCCGATGTGGTTGATTATTTTTAATGGTCAATCTGATACAATATCGCCAATTTTCCATATTGATCAGATCTGATCTTTTGCACTGCGAGTTTTGCAGTAGGTGTCTTTCATGAGTTTTAAAGAAGAATTAGCGACACAGGTCGCTCAGCGACGTACTTTCGCTATTATTTCCCACCCAAATAACACACTATAATTCATCTCATTCCAACCCATTTCAAAAGCATTCAAATTAAAATTAATATTTTATTAATTTACAATATTTTATTTAAATTTCATTCTTGTACCCATTGCATGGTATTTCAAGTTGCATTAAGTTTATTCAGAAGTTTTGTGTACATGAGTGTGTACATATTTAATGTTATTTTTTTTGATTTAAAAATTTGTACACAGGTGTGAAATGCCACTTACGGACACATGGCTTAAAAAGAATTTAGGTAAGGTTAGGGGTGAGCAACATGTCGAACCTGATAGGGATGGCTTGAGTGTGCGTGTCTCACCTAAAGGTAAGATCACTTTTCAAATGCGCTTCAGATATGAGGGTAAGCAAGCTCGTCTAGACTTGGGTTCTTATCCCAATTTGACTTTATTGCAAGCTAGACAAGAGTTGCAAAAAATGAAAGGTGTTCTAGAGGCAGGACATGATCCAAGAGTATATAAAAAGCTAGAAGTTCATAAGGTGACAAACGCACTAACTTTTAAAGAGCTCTATTTCGAATGGCATGAAAAATACTGCATGCCGAATAAGAAGAATGCACAACAACAATTGCGCTCTTTTGAGTTGTATGTGTTTCCTAAATATGGATCTTTGCCAGCAAATCAAATTACACTACATATGTGGTTAGAGTTACTGGAAGACCATTTTGAAAAGTCTGCATCAATTACTGATAGACTATTAACGAATTCAAAACAGTGTTTAGACTGGGGTGTAAATCGTAGGCTTATTGAGAACAACCCGATACGTCATATAACAGGCAAACGTGATCTTAATATTAAAAAGAATAAAGTAGACCGAATTCTTGAAGATGATGAGGTAGCACTAATCTGGAAAATTTGTGATAAATCTAGAATGGCATTGAAGAATGCACTGTTTATAAAAATCTGTCTCTTCTATGCAAATAGATATAGTGAACTGAGGATGGCGAAAAAAACAGACTTCGATTTTGAACGCAAAATTTGGACTGTGCCACCTGAAAATCATAAAACAGGTAAGTACACGAAGCGGCCTCTTCTTAGACCGATATTACCTGAAATTGAGCCTTTTATTAGGCAGGCTATGGAGCTGAATAATTCCATCTATATGTTTGTGAATAATGGGACTAAAGAGATGTATGGGCAAAATGGTCCAGGCAAGCTTCCGTATAATGTTATGCAATATGCAAGAAAACATTATGGTGTGGAGATGAAGCATTGGTCTATGCATGATTTAAGACGTACCGCTCGTACTCATTTTAGTCGTTTTACATCACGTGATATTGCAGAGTTAATGATTGGTCACACCATGCCTGGAGAGCAAGGGACTTATGATTATCACGATTATCAAAAAGAGATGAGTATAGCTTATAAGCAGTGGTGGGAAAAATTGGAAAGCCTAACTAATTAGTTAGGCTTTTGTTGTTTCTGAAATATTGGTTTTCCCAGATTATGATTTGCTCTTCATCCCAAAGGCTTTTAGAACCCACGGATACCTTGATAGGAGATGGAAAGGGTTCTTTAAAAATTTTCTGAGTAGGTTGCTGCCATCTCCATAGTGTTGTTTGAGATTTGATTTTGAATCTATTTAGTAGTTCTTGAGAAGTAAGATAAGCCATTGCTAATTTACTCCTTCGGGCTTTTAAAATTATGAATAATATCAGTATCAATATAGGGTGAGTCCTTTTGGAACAACCCATCTAGCACATTAGAGAGATCCTTTAAGTCCACAAAATACGGAGACTTTTGACTTCGATCTAGACGTGCGCATTTGAAAGGGAAGTCCATTTTTCTTGCTTTTTCTAAAATATTTTCTTTGCTTAGATGTGGGTAATATGCTTTACAGACATCATCCAGCATTGGCATCGGGTTGCCGAATTTTAGAAACAGATAGTCGTAAGTAGAAATAGTTATTGTCACTTTTAAACACTCATGTATTGTCGATAAGCGCATTGTGCAATTGATAAATAAAAAATGAGGAATGTTACAGCTGTAAAAAATAAATGAACGTAAATTAATTGAATTGTAAGGTTTATTTTTTCATGTAAATTAGTTATGTAATTCTAATTTATAAAGGTCTAGCAGATGTCTCATGTGGAAATTAGACAAAATATTAACGAGTTAAAAGCTGAGCTGTTAAATCAGTATGGTGCAGTCATTGTATTTCTTGCGGATTGGGATCCTTATGTGCAACAACTAAAAGTAGAAGTTGTAAGAGATAAATCTATGCCTATTAAAACAGTGAAAGAGAAGATCAAGAGCATCCAATCTATAAAATTTTCTAATTTAGAGTCTGTTGAAAGAATAAAGTTTCACAAAATAAAGGATGATTTTGAAGAAGGCGAAACTCAAGAAATTTATCAAGCTATGCTTCAGGATCAACACAATCCCCGTTATGAACAATTCCAAAAAGATTATAAATATAGTATTGGGGATTTAATTGAATTGTTTAATCAGCTAGATTCGCTGTCTAGTAGATTGTCTAACTTAACTGCAAAAGAAGCTGAAGAAGAGTTTGAAAATATTTTTTATCAATATATTTGTTTAAATACGGTTAATTATGGGTTGACTAATAAGGCTTTAAAAAAACGAATTGATAAGACTAGAGTTGTTTTAGGTGAAAGGACTAAGATCAGAAATCAAAAAAACGAAATGCTTACGCAGATTGTGTTGCGACAACATCAGCAAGGTAAGCGTTGGAAATCTGCAGATCAAGTTGCGAAAGATTGTATTGAGGTTATTGAAGAAGAGTTTGAGAAATTTGATACCAAGTGGCTTAATGATAAATTAACTGAAATTGAGGTAAATATATCATTTCAAGAAAGCAGACTAAAGGAAGTTGATAAAAATGATCCGAAGTATAAAAATAGTGAACAGCTAATGACAATAATGAGCGAAGAAATTTTGAATATTAAAAATGCTTTAAAGCGAGGATACCCATATGAGGAATATAATGATTTTCTATCATATGGGACTGAATATGTTGAAAAAAGTATTTCGAATACTTTACGTAAAAATAAACCTTTACTTGAAAAAATTCTTGAACAATCGGAACTCTAAGCTTCTTAATTTAATGTTCATTAATGAAATTAGACTCTGCCTAATCTAGGCAGAGTCTAATTTTACTATGATTTAAATTGGATTTAGTAAGGAAACTCACCTGTTAGGGGGTTACATTCTTTTACATAGGCTTGATTTATGAGTTCTTCCAAAACCTTATCTTCCGAAAGGTTTTTTTTACGAGCAAGTGAGGCTAAGGCTTCTTTTGCTTTAACTGTAAGAGCATAAAATCCAGGTTTTTTAACCTTTTTATCATCTCGATGTCTTTTCTGATACCAAGCATTAGATATTTTTTTTCTAAGGGCATAGTGGACATTAATATCTAGATCATAAAGTTGATCAAAGATTGAGTTAATATTTATTTCAGGATTAGTAGAGTTTAATAAATTCACGCGGAGTCTCTTATATTCTTCACTTTTATAAATGTGACTATTAGCCCATATGTAAAAATCATTTTCAGCAAAATTAAAATGACTATCGAACTTCATGTGTACATTGGAGAAACGTTTATATATTTCCTCTAATGATCTGGGATGGTCAAAATATTCTTCGTATGTGAAAAGTATATAAAAAAACTTATAAACAGGATTGCTTATATCTTCTAGTATTCTACTTCTTAAATTATTTTGCATAGTATTGTTTGCGAATAATATAAAACGTTTATTATTTTCGATATTCTTCAGATCAATTTTAGGCATAGAAATATGAGCTTGGTATTCTTCTAGGCAATAAATAAAATGCTCTATATCACGGTCATGTAAATGACAGAGTTCAGCCATGATTTCCTTTTTGATATCAGAAAATTTATCGAGTCTGTTTAGCATATCAACATCAGTCCGCCTAACATCTTTGTATTGTTTAATCTCTTCATTAAAGATATTGAGTATCCATACTGCATCAATATCTCTACAACGTGATAGGAATGATTTAGTTTGATCTAAAGCTGGAGTTCTACGCATTTTTGAATCTACCTTAGTAAAAGCTTAGGTCATACTTTATGGCAATCTATTGCTTACTATTCCATTTCTTTTCGGGTGATTTCGGTTGATTTGCCATAGTTTTTTTAAATGCTTGGCGTGAAGAAATTACCGTGATATCTATAGCTCCATCTTAAATACAGGGCCTATTTAACTTTGAACTTAACTTTGATGGAGTGCTTATCATAGTTTTAAATGTAGGACGTTTAGAATTTAAAATATGGAGGTGATGAGGTTTTAATTTGAATTTATGATTCATGATTTTGAAAAAATATGAATTTATTTAAGTAAATAATGAGGGAGTGTTTAAGCAGAAAATACCGTGTAACTTTTTAGATGCTTTTGATGGCTAAATAAATTTAAAACTTTGAATTTTTATCCCTATACAAGTTTTGAAATTGATTTTTATTAATTAACTTAATTCTAGCTTTTTTTAAGGCTGGAGCCTAGATGAATTTAAGCGTGGAGCAGGGAGAAAATATGCTTAATGGGATAAATAGATACTGTACTACAGGAGGAATTTGGACTCCCTAAAGCTTTGGTTATTAATCTAATCGTTTATTAGTTAATATTTTGTTGAGAAGTAAAACGTATATATATACTGAATTCCCTATCTCTTATGTAACTGTCACACACATAGGTTTAAACATGAGAAATTTAATTAATCAGGCACAACTTACACTTGATATTGAGAACTTCTTAAAATGTCTAAAAAGAAGAAGTAGGGAATGGGATGGATTCTATTCACAGCTTACTAATCTGTTATTAGACTTTAATGATATTTATGATCCTGATGATGAATACCCAGGTTATCTTCAGTTCTTTATTATTCTGATATATGACTTAAAAAGCATAGACTCTGATGAAGTTGATCTTAAAAATGAATTGGAATCGATTGGGTATAGAGAATTGAGATCAGAGTTGTTAGATTTATCTGACCTTTGCGAAAAATATTATGAAACTATTGAAAAACAGAAAGATGAAAATAAAATTGAAGTGCAGAAATATTGTAGATCAATACTTAATAAATGCAGTCGAATATTAGTTGCTCGTGTAGACTTGGGTTATTTGCAAGAATATTCTAGACGAATCAGGGTTGAGGATATTTATAATGATTTGGATATACTGCTTAATCGTATTCAAAATAAAGATGGCATATTTAAACATGTGATCGGATATATGTGGGGAGTAGAACAAGGCGGTAGAAGTAAAGGTTTCCACTGCCACTTAGCAATCATCTATGATAATGCCTATCGTGCTGGAAGTGCAGGATATTGGGGAGATGAAATAATCGAGCTATGGAGGGATATTACTAGAGGTTATGGTCAAGGCTATAATTGCTGGAACCGTGAACGTGTAGCGAAACTTCGAAGAGAGGATAAGCTGGGGATCGGTGTGATTTATCGTTGCGATTCAAAACAAGTGACAAATTTCATTGAGGCAATGGAATACATTGCTGATCATCACAAACGTACTCTTCAATACTTACGTGTAAAGCCAAAAGGACGAAGAGTATTTGGTAAAGGTCAGTTAAGAGCGCAGTATGATAGACGCTAAATGAAAATAATCTCAGATACAGCAGGTAAATAGCCACCGATTTTATAGATACCTTTTAGTTAGATATGGACTGTCACTACTCTCCTAGACAAATTTAGTCTATTCTTTTTACATAGGAGAGAATATTGTGAGTGGGCAACGATATACTCCAGAATTTAAAGATGAAGTTGTTAAATTGATTAATGAACGTGGATATTCTGTCACTGATGTAGCATAGCGTTTAGGTGTATCACAGCACAGCATTTATAAATGGCTAAAGGCGGTACAGCCTTTACGTAACAACTCTGATGAACATGAACTACGCGAAGCAAAGAAAGAAATCCTACGTCTTAAAAGTCAGCTTAAACAGACTGAAGAGGAACGGGATATCTTAAAGTGAAAGCACTGCTTTCACGCCGCTTTGCAAGCCTGCCCGAGTGAAGTATCAGTTTATCCTGGAATACAGCCATCAATTTAAGATTAAAACGATGTGTCGGGTCCTTAAGATCGCTCGTGCTGGTTACTATGCCTGGTTGCATGAACCCGAATCAGGCAGGACGATTGAAGATAAGCGGTTATTACAGCTCATCCATTCTTCTTATGAGGCCAGTTATGGCATCTATGGTTATCGTCGCAGTACGCTGGATCGTAAGCGTCCGCTGAGTTATTTATGGGAGGATTATCATCCAAGCAGATAAAATTATAAAGCACTGATTTAATTGCATATAACAGAAAGAATATGAAATCTGTTTTAATCTCCATATATGATGAATATCATTTAAAGCATCGTAATAAAATAGAGACTTTATTCAGCTCATTAAAAGGGTAATATAATTTAGTCCTCAGTAAAGCGAGAAGCATTGAAGTGTACTTAGCTGGAATTTATGCATCTTTATATGCTTACTAATGATGTTATCAAAATAAGCTAAACATTCGAGTAATGGAATCCTTGGCTTAAATAGGTTTCGGGTTATTTTTAGCAAGTAAATGAAAAAGTAGTTAAATGTCATCTTATTTAAATATCTGCGGCGTATGGTTCAGCCATCTTTAGATGGGTTGATGCCATGCTCGGTTCTCTTGAAAAATTCCAATTAAAAACAATCAGCGTGGTATGTATAAGTTTCAGCGCTTTATTGCTTACCGCTTGTCAAACTACTACGATAACGCGAAATCAACAAGCCAATACAGAGCAACAGCTCCAACAAGAAAAAGTCCAACAACCGAAACGTGTGGTCTTTTTTTTGGGTGATGGTATGGGCATCACCACGCTTACCGCTTCACGTATTTATGCTGTTGGTGAAGATGGTCAGTTGGCGATTGATCGGCTGCCTGAGTCTGCTTTTGTTCGTACCTTTTCTGAAGATGCGCAAGTCACGGACAGCGCACCTTCGATGGGCGCGTACATGACCGGTGTGAAGATGAAAAACGAGGTGATCTCGATGCAGACAGGGACGATTGCGGTTGAACCTGACTCAGTAGGGAATAACCAGTGCGTTAGTAACCCACAAAACAAAAATAAGCAAAACACACAGACTTTACTTGAATTAGCCAAAGCAAAGGGCTGGGGGACAGGGGTTGTGACCACGACGCGAATCACGCATGCCACACCAGCATCGACTTATGCGCATATATGCCACCGTGATGCTGAAAATGACATTGCATCACAGTTGGTCCCGAGCTCAAAAGGCGATGATTATCAACGCTATAACCTCAAACTCAAAGATGGAGTCGATGTGGTTTTAGGTGGAGGTAAGCGTCAATTTTTGCCTAAAGATGCAGGTGGAGAACGTACTGATGGGCGCAATCTAATTACCGAGATGCAAAAGGCAGGCTACCGCGTGGTTTTTGATGAAAACCAACTGTCCCAAGTGCAACTGGCGAAAAATGAAAAATTATTGGGTTTATTTAATCACAGCCATTTAAATTACGACTTGGATCGCACCAAGAAAAACTTGGCAGAGCCGAGTCTCAAGCAAATGACGCTGTCTGCTTTAGACATCCTGACGCAAAATAAAAAAGGTTTTTTCCTGATGGTGGAGGGCGGGCGTATAGATCATGCGCTGCATGACACCAATGCCAAACGTGCTTTACAAGACACGATTGCCTTAAATGATGCTTTAGAAGCAACCATTCAAAAGCTTAAACAAAGTGATCCTGAACTTAAAAATACACTGATTGTAATCACAGCCGACCATGATCACACCTTGGTTTTAAATGGTTATGCCAAGCGTACAGGAAAATACGTCGAAGGTAAGGAAACCAGTGTGCTTGGATTGGTAAAAAACTATGATCAAGCGGGCTTTGCTCAAGATATTCATGGTCAACCTTATCCGATTATCGGTTTTGGTACGGGCAAAAAACGCCCCACTCAAAACCGTATGGATGACTTGGTACTGAACTTAAAAGACACTGATGTCTGTCATCCTGTACAAGGGCCAAAGGCACCACAAGGTGAAAAATATAGTTTCACCTATCCTTTGGCTGAAACGGGTTGGTGTACGGGCACTGCTGCGGATGATTTCCAACAAGAAGCTGTGATTCAAACGGGCTATAAAGATAAAGAAACGCATGGCGGTGCAGATGTGTTTTTAGGTGCGATTGGTCAGGGAGCCGATCAGTTCTCAGGTAGCCTTGAAAATATTGAGGTCAATCACCTCATTCGTAAGATCACAGGCTTATAGCAGAGGGATATCACATGAAACATACTTTAAAAACCATCCCATACATGATGCTTCTGCTTACAGCGTCGATTTCTTCAAGTGCTTTATATGCTGCGGACACCACAGTTACACCGACGAAAAGCGTTATATTCTTTTTAGGCGATGGCATGGGACCAACCACAGTGACGGCAAGTCGTATTTATGCTGTGGGGGAAAATGGCAAACTGGCCATGGACAGCATGAAGCACGCAGCAAGGATTAAAACCTATTCTGAGGATGGTCAAACCACAGATAGCGCTCCCTCTATGGGCGCCTATATGACTGGGCAGAAAAATAAAAATGAAGTGATTGCCATGACAACAGGAACGGTTGCGGTCGAACCTGAAGAAGGAAAATTGCCGAATGGCAAAAGCTTAGCGAAAGCCATCAACCGTTGTCCAGAACAGGGCAGTAGTATGGTCGCAGGGATGCCTGCGTTAAGTATTTTAGAACTGGCAAAAAAGCAGGGTAAAGCGGTTGGCGTAGTGACGACGACCGAACTCACCCATGCCACACCTGCGGCAACCTATGCACATATCTGTCACCGTGATGCGCAATACGATATCGCGCTTCAAGCTGTTCCAAAAGGTAAAGCTTATAATCCAAACTTATTGGATGGCATTAATGTCCTTATGGGAGGCGGCTTAAATCATTGGACGCCTTATGATGCAGTCTCTAACCCCAAAGGGCGCTTGGATGGTCGTGATTTATTGGCAGAGTTTAAACAGCAGGGTTATCAAACCGTTTTAAGCCAAAGTGATTTGGCACAGACGGTCAATACTCAGAAAATTTTCGGCGTATTCTCCACACAGTCGCATTTAAATTTTGATTTGGACCGACTCAAGAAGAATATAGAGACTGAACCGAGTCTGGCGGCGATGACCAGTAAAGCGATTGATGCACTGCAAGCACAGAGTCATGGACAAGGCTATTTCTTGATGGTTGAGGGTGGGCGTATTGACCATGCGCTACATGCCAATAATGCCAAACGGGCATTGCAGGAAACCAAGGCATTTAATGATGCAATTCAAACCGCACTGGATAAAGTGGATTTGAGCAATACCTTGATTGTAGTGACGGCAGACCATGACCATGTGATGACCTTTAATGGTTATGCCGCACGAACGGGTCAAACGACGGAAACTAATCCAGGTATTTTGGGGCTGAGCTATGACTATAATATTGCAAAAGAGCAAAATGCTTACAGCAAAGTGCTGGCTGATGGCCAAGTACATAATCCATACCGCGATGTAAATGGGGCAACAGGAACGACGCTTGTTTTTGGAAATGGTACGGGTAAACGTTTAGATATTCGTGACAGTATTAGCAACGAGCAAGCCTTTGCTGACGACTATAAACAAGAAGTCGGGGTACAACTGACGAAAAGCGAAACACATGGCGGCGGAGATGTGATGCTGTTTGCTGAAGGAAAGAATTCAAATCTATTCAAAGGCACACAAGAAAATACATGGGTATTTGAGCAATTGAAAAAGGCGTTTGGATTCTAATGGATACAAGATTTATACGGCCGTTCAAATTCAAAATGAAATTCTTAGCATTGTCTTTCAGTTTGCTCAGTCCATGGGTATGGTCGGCCGATGAATATCGTATTGATTATCAGATTGAACGGTTGGATGCCAATGGGGTCACGACCATTCAAAAATACAGTGAGAAAATAATTCGAGATGAGCAAAATATTTGGATTGAACGTTTAAACACACAAACGCATGCTGACGAAGCCCAGACACATAGCAACGCTCATGTGTCTGCCAAAACAGACACCCATGAGCATGTGAGTTTTGACAGTGCAATTCAGTGGATGCAGCGCAAAGATGTAGTCGGGCAAGCAAACGTAGAAAGTCCGTTTCAGCGTTTTTATATTTTGCCAGATGAAAAAATGCGGGTGCAATTGCAGGATGTCGATCAAGAAATGCTAGGGATGAAAAACTGTTGGCGCTGTGAATATAGTTTGATTCATCCTGACATTTTAAAGCGAGCACAATTGATTCAACGTGATCCGAAGTTAGCGCGTTATCAAATAAGCAGTGCTGGGCAAACGTTGAATATTATATGGAGTGAACAAGATCAACTGGTTCAAAAATATGAATTGCTCAAACCGACCTCAGGCTATGCCAAAACCTTTACCGTGCGCAAAATTGGCCAACATGTTGCTACACCTTGGACACAAACAGAAAAATACAGCGAACGTGACTATGCGGACTTTAGTGATTAGCCGATGAGTTTTTGACTTTTAATTTCGACGTTAAAATAGAAATACCTGTGATTTTTTTTGGAAAAATAAGCGCTTAGGACTGTGCCGCTTGTACAGTTAAACCACTCCAACGCTTAAACGCACGTCGAAAATTGGTCGCATCGTTAATTTGTAAATACTGAGAAATCTGTTCAGTTTTAAAACCATGTACACGATATAAAATAATGGCAGTATGCAAACGACTTTGATCGAGTTGCGCCTGAAAATGGGTCTGATGCTTTTTCAGTTTACGTTTTAAGGTGGCAGAACTCATTTGAAAATAGTCAGCGGTTTGTTCAAGTTGAATATTATTTTGAATATTCTGCATTAAATATTGGTGCAAACTGAGCAAAAAACTCTGTTGAATATTTTGAGCTGTCATTTCTTTCAGCGCATATTGATAACTGATTGAAGCTAAGGTCGAAGAGGCATTGGGAAGTTTTTCATAAATCAAATCGCGAGGTAGGCTCATCATGTTGATCGGGCGATTAAACTCTAAAGCACTGCCTAAATGTGTCCAATATTGTTCAATATAGTCAGGTTCAGAAAAATTAAACTCGAATTTCCACGCTAACTTGGCTTGGTACAGTTGACGGCTAAACGCTTGTATTGCACTCATTGCGCTTTCAATTAAAAAGCGATTTTCAAGCTTGTTTTCATCTAACCAATAAATATGAATATGGCTTTGACTGTACATGAGTCGAGGGCATAACCATGGTGAAACGGACGCGGAAAATTCTAAATAGCGGCTAAGTGCCTCATCGAAGGTCGATGCATAAAGCATGGATTTAATGGCGTCATTAAAGGGAGTGGTTAAACTGCGCTGACCAAATAAGAAACTGATGTCCTGATTACGAAAGCACTGTTCAGCATTTTTTAAAACCTGTTGTAACTGTTGCTGACTAATTAGTTTTTGCCCTGAAAAGATATCTTCTAAGAAAATACTGCTGCCACTGAGCAGGACGTGATGTTCGACTTCATGACTCGCTGCCAAATCAATTAAAATAGACAATTGATGATGCGCAGGAATGTAGTTGTAGTCGCATTCAAAGCTCATACCATGACTCGCTTCGGTGAGTAGTACTGCTTCACTTGGAGCAATTGCTGATTTAAGGCACTCAAGAGTTGTTGGGCAGTTTGGTATTGTCCGACAGCGCAGCAGGTCGTGAGTGCTTTTAGAGGAATGTGCACGGACAGATCACGTTGATAATAAGCACTGACCATAAGCATGCGTTCAAGTTGAGCAGCCATTTTTTCAGCCTGTTGTAGCTTAGTCTCTGGTAACAACATAATAAAACGATCTCCTGCGAAGCGGCAGAGCAGGTCTTGTGGTCGTAAGTTTAAGCTAATCAATTGTGAAACATGCTGTAAAATAGATGTGCCTTCATCAAAGCCATGTGTTTGATTAATCTGATTAAAATTATGCATATCTAGCAGTATGACGGACATGTCGCTGGGTTCATGCAAGTTTTGCTCGATTGCGGCTTTGAGCTGTGTTTTAAAATAATGAGCATCGGCCAAAGGGGTGAGTGCATCGAATAAGCGATGATCCCGATAAATACGTTCTCGTTTTTGCATGTGTTTAGAAATTGCCTGTTCTTCTTGATGCCAAAAATAAATCCCGATGGTAAATAGATACAGTCCAATTGGAAAAGGAATGGACTCAAGCCATGCATCCCACATGATTTCTTTAGGCAGGCGAATAAACTCATCTAAGCTGTCCATCCACATGTGGAAAAAAATAAAGCACAGTCCATAAAAGATATAGTTGGTTACACGGCCCAAAGGACGGCTTTTAATAATAAAGAAAATCCAAATACCAATAAAAACAGTTGCTCCCCCTTCACCTAAAATATCGACCCAGTTCCATTCAGCAAATGACTTGCTCTGCCCAAGTAAGATAAACAACCAAAGGGATAAGCTACAGGCAGTCGCTACACATAATAAAGGCCAGCGGTAGTAAGCAAAGTATTTAGGCATAGCATTTTTTGAAATGATTTATTTTCGCCCAAGCTAAACAGATTTAGATGACAGTTTGATGGCAATGGCTAGGGTCAAAATAGATCAGGGTATTTTTGATTTTTGAGAATAAAAATGCTGAAAAACCCTATCTTTGAGGTGAATATGCATCATTCTGTATGCTCAGTATTTTCTCTATACAGATCAAATTAGCTCATTTTTTGCTGAAAAAGGCCAAAAACAAATAAAAAGGACAGATCGTAAAAGGCACTGTCACATCATGTTCACATTCAATTTCTATTGTGCGTTCAAACCATGCCACTTTGGCTTGAGGGGAAGAACATAATGCAAAATAATCAGAGCCGTTTCATGAAACAGAAGCGTGCGGGTTTTCAGCTCAGCACACTGGTCCTGTCAATGCTGAGCATGACGCATCTACATGCCGAAGATAACACGGTGGAATATGTACAGGTCATTGGTCAAGCTGCAAGTATGGATAAAGCACTCAAAGAACAAAAACGTGCCGACCAAATCAGCAGTGTGGTACATGCCGATGGCATTGGACAATTACCCGATGACAATGCCGCAGAAGCGTTGCAACGGATACCAGGTGTATCTACAGAGCGTGACCAAGGCGAAGGACGTTTTGTTTCCGTTCGTGGTTTAGGCGCTGACTTAAATGCAGTAACCATCAATGGTACTTTGGTTCCCGCGCCTGAAAGCGATCGCCGTGGCGTAGCATTGGATGTCTTACCTTCAGAGCTAGTACAGTCATTGGCTGTGGTGAAAACGCTGACACCAGACATGGATGCCAACTCATTAGGTGGTACGGTGCAGGTTGAAAGTTTATCGGCTTTTGACCATGACGGTTTGTTTTATACGGGAACGATTGAAGGTGGTTATGATGAAAAACGGGAAAAATATAGCCCTAAAGCATCTGGTGCTATCAGTAATCGTTTCAGTGTTGGTGAGGGGCAAGACAACCTTGGGGTGGCACTGGCACTGAGTTATCAAAACCGAAAATTTGGCTCGGACAATGTTGAAACGGGTGGGGCTTGGGATGGTGACGCACTTGAAGAAACCGCAATGCGTCAATATGACATCGAGCGTGAGCGCATTGGTGCGGGTTTAAACTTTGATTACCGTCCGAATGACAGAGGCGAATACTATTTAAGAACTTTATATAGTCGCTTTAAAGACACTGAATCACGTCAGGAAGTGGCGGCTGAATTTTCTGATCCACAACTTGCAGGCCAGCGTGGTGATGCAGAAGTGACTCGTTCACTGAAGAGCCGTGAAGAAACACAAGAAATACAGTCTTTTGTCCTCGGTGGTAAGCAAGGTTTTGGCACGTGGACGGTGGAAGGTCAGCTCGGTTATAGCGAAGCATCGGAGGAAAATCCAGGGGGAATTTCGGGGGCAAAATACCAAGGTGATTTTAGTAATGTTGGATTTAATAGTACGCAAAAACCTGTAATTACGGCAGACCAAGATTTTTATGATGCGGCCAACTATGAGTTAGATTCGGTGTCGTGGGAAAAATCTAAAACCACCGATAAAGAATACAACGGTAAATTAGACTTTTTGAAAGACTATATGCTGGGGAATTATGCTGCTGCATTGAAGTTCGGCGGAAAAATCAGTCAACGTGAAAAAACCAACAATACCGATGAATGGAAATATGAAGATCTCAGTACGTCAAGTTCAGATTTCAATTCAAACAGCCATTATGAACTGGGTCAGTTTGGTCCAACCATTAATAAAAACGCTATTAAAGATAAAATCAGTGGATTAAATCCAAATGATTATGTGGTTGCTGACGGTTCAATCATTAATGACTTTAAGTCGAATGAAGACATACAAGCGGCTTATGTCATGAATACCGTTGATTTGGATCAACTGCGTGTGATTGCAGGCTTACGTTATGAAAATACCAACTTTGAAGCACGTGGTTTTGAGTTCAATGATGATGCGATTACTGCGACTAAATATGAAAATGACTATGATCATTGGTTGCCGAGTTTACATTTGCGTTATCAATTGGCCGATAACGCATACCTCCGTGCCGCTTGGACCAATAGTGTGGTCCGTCCAAACTTTGCGCAAAGTGCACCAGGTGTCTATATCGATGGTGATGAAGCTGAGTTTGGTAACCCAATGTTAAAGCCTTTAGAGTCTTCTAACTTTGATCTGGGTGTAGAAAAGTATTTTGGCAAAGCCAGTATGGTGGGTTTCTACGCATTTTATAAAGATATCGATAACTTTATTTATAACACCAATATTGCAGGAACAGGGCAATGGGCTGACTTTGATGAAGCTATTACCTATAAAAATGGTAATGAAGCAAAACTGTACGGGATGGAGTTTGCCTACTCACAAAAGTTTGACCATCTAGGAGCGCCTTGGAATGGTTTCTTGCTGGGCTTTAATACGACCTTTAGTAAGTCAGAAGCAGATATTGATTCGATGAAAGATGGCGAACTTCTGAGCCGTCGTATTCATTTACCAAACCAGTCGGATGTGGTCGGTAATGCCATGATTGGTTGGGAAAATGAGCGCTTTGGTGTACGACTTTCAGCAAATTATAAATCGAACTATTTGTATGCATTAGGTGATATCGACACGCCAGAAAAAGACATTTATACCGATGATCAAATCTTCCTTGATTTCAGTAGTCATGTGAATTTATCTAAAAACTTACAATTGAAGTTTGATGTGCAAAACATCACCGATGAAACTTATTACAACTATGCAGGCTCTAAGGCTTATAACGCTCAATATGAAGAATATGGCCCAGCATACAAACTTGCACTGACCTACACCCACTTTTAAGTCAAATTAAATTTAGTTCTCAGGTTTGCTCAGCAGAAGCAGACCTGAGTTTCCTTGCCCAATTTTGAGTGTCTCTATGAAATTTTCATCTTTTAAATTATCTGCTTTAAGCAGTTGCTTACTGTTACTAGCAGCATGTAGTCAACACAGTATGCCTCAGCCTACGCAGAGTAGCCAGTTGTTAAGCCCAGTTGAAATACCAATAGATCAGCCCATGGCAGCGAAGTTGCAATTACGTGAAGTCGACATGAATGGGGCGAAAACTGAGGATGTGCAATGGTTAAGCTTGAGTGCATGGCCTGAAGTTGCCGCACTGTTGAGCAGTAAAAATAAAGGGCTACAAATTTTAGATGATCAACAAAATGTATTACATCAAATTCAAGGTCAGTTTGGGCGTTTTGATTATCGGATTGGTTCGGAGCGTCTATTGATTGCTGCGTCGAATTTGCAACAACAGCAAATTCAACTGATGAGCATGAACTTAAAAAATAAAGCATGGGACAAACCTAGCTTCATTCCAAAGCGTTCATTTAAGTCTGAAGATGTTTGTTTATATACCGACGCTCAAGGGCTGAGTTTTGCTTTTTTAGTGGGTGAAGAGGGGCTTGGTGAGCAGTGGCTGGTGGCTCAGCATGAGAAGGCCTTGGTTCAACCCCAGTTGGTACGCCGTCTCAGTTTTCCACCTGCTAGCAGTGTATGCAAAGTGAATGATGCCACAGCAGAACTGTTCATTAATGAAGCCAGCGTTGGCGTTTGGGTATATCCAGCTCATTCTGAAGCAGATATGGTGCGTCAACCAGTGGATCTTGTGCAACCTTTCGGTTCGATTCAAGGTTCACCCTCTGCAATTGCGATTGTAGATGATCATATCGCTGTACTCGATGCGGAAAAACCTTTGCTTTATCGTTATCAAAAGCAAAATAAGCAATGGAAAGCACAGCCACCCTTACAACTAGACACGGTGAAAGAAGCAGAGACTTTGAGTGTTCAAGGTAATTTAACCGATAAATCCTTGCTGATTTTAGATGATAAAACCGTGAAAGTGACAGATGTGGAATGGGAAACTCACCCCCAGATCAAAACCCAAAATATCATCACTATTCCAGCAGAAGTGCAGACGGAGGGTGTGCCAAGTACAGGTGACGCGGCTGATGATCCTGCGATTTGGCATAACGCTGCACAGCCGAGTCAGTCCCGTATTTTAGCGACAGATAAACAAGGTGGTCTACAGGTTAACGACTTACAGGGCAAAACTGTGCAGTACTTGCCAGTAGGGCGATTGAATAATGTCGATGTACGCTACGGTTTTAAATGGGGCAATCAAACGGTCGATTTGGCTGTGGCATCGAACCGAGATCATAACAGTCTGCATCTCTTTGCGATTCAACCCAAAACGGGCAAGGTTTCTGTGCTCGGCGAGCTAGCAACTACATTGGATGATATTTATGGCATTTGTATGTACCGCGATGCTCAAGGGGAAATCTATGCCATTCCCAACGATAAAAACGGGACTTTTGTTCAATACCACATCACGGCTGCACAGCAAAAATTACGGGCTGAAGAAGTACAACGTTTTTCAGTTCAAACCCAACCTGAAGGCTGTGTCGTAGACGATGCCACAGGACGTATTTTCTTGGGTGAAGAAGATGTCGCGGTGTGGGTAAAAGATCTCAATCCAAAAACTCAGCTCCCTATGCAGCAGGTGATAGGTGTAGGAGAGGTGATGCATGATGACATTGAGGGAATGGGACTTTATCACGGTAAAAAGCAAAGTTATTTGGTAGTTTCAAGCCAAGGCAATGACAGCTTTGTGGTGCTTGATGCTGCAGCACCTTATACGGTTCGTGGCGCATTTCGTGTAGGCATCAATATCGACAAAGGCATTGACGCTGTGTCTGAAACAGATGGACTAGATGTGAGTTCCCTAAATTTTGGTGGCAAATGGAAGCAAGGCATGTTGGTGGTGCAAGATGGACGTAAACGGATGCCTGAAACCAATCAGAACTTTAAATATGTGCCGTGGGAAAAAATCGCTCAAGCCCTGCATTTGGACTAAATAGCGCTTTAGTACATAGGCTGGGGCAAAGAGTCACAGCCCATTTTAAAAATATACATGTACTGCACCATGCAGTAAAAAATTGGAGTGCGTTATGCAAGCAACAATGGATCAAATGTCGGTTTGGATGTTGATTAGCCATGCCAGTGTGTTGGTGAAAGTAGTGATGTTGATTTTGGTTTTATCCTCAGTAGTAAGTTGGTATTTAATCGTGCGTCACGGTATGTTACTTCGTGGACAAGAGCAGCTTTGGAACCGCTTTTTAAAGAATTTTAGACAGCAAAAAGATCTCAATCTTTTACAGCAAGATTACCAACAGCCTGAACAACAGAAAGGCGTAGTCAGCATTTTTCAACATGGGGTGGATGAATACCATCAATTGATCAAAGATGAGCAACTCACCACAAGTGATGTGATTGATGGGGTAGAACGTCGTTTACTCAGTAGTATTAGTGAAGAAGAAGAAAAGCTTCAGCAGAATCTAACCTTTCTCGCAACAGTCGGTTCAGTCAGCCCTTATATAGGCTTATTTGGAACGGTCTGGGGCATTATGAATGCGTTTATTGGACTGTCTGCCGTTGAACAGGCAACCCTCAATACAGTTGCACCAGGGATTGCAGAAGCGCTGATTGCGACAGCTATTGGTTTATTTGCCGCTATTCCTGCGGTCGTGGCGTATAACCGCTTTTCGGCACGTGCTGACAAGCTTTCCAGTCGTTATTACGGTTTTGCCAATGAGTTGCAAACGCGTATTTATCGTTTGTTGGGGCACACTGAGCGCACTTCGCGTTAAGGAGCAAGAACCATGATTAAGCGTCCTCAAAAATTAAAACCCAATGCTGAAATGAATGTGGTTCCTTATATTGATGTCATGTTGGTGTTGTTGGTAATTTTTATGGTGACTGCACCAATGTTGACGCAAGGCATTCAAATTGATTTGCCTAAAGTGGATGCCAATGTCATGCCCGCGTCACAACAGCAGCGTATTGTAACCTTATCTATTCAAGCCAATGGCCAGTATTACTGGAATATTGGATCAGAAGTGAATACCGAGAAAGTTACGGATCAGGCCATTGATTTAGCCACTATGCAACAAAAGCTCGTTCCGATTATTCAAAAAGATAAAAGCTTACAGTTTTATGTACGTGCCGATCAGGATGCTGATTATCAACTGGTTGCACAGGCCATAGCATCCTTGCAAAAAAGTGGGGTAACGAACTTGGGGCTAGTGACAGAGGAACCACAATCATGATGACAACTGTTTCCAAAATTAGGTTTCGTGATCAAGGCCTAGCACTTTCGGTCACGGCTGGATTGCATATTGCGCTAATTGCATGGTTATGTACGGTTGAGATGCATGAAACATTGGCGGAACCCAAGCCGAAAACCATTCAATTACAATTTGTGCAAATACCCCCTCCAGCCAAACAACAACCTGAACCTAAAAAGCCTGAGCCGATAGTCGAAGAAAAACCCTTACATGAGCCTGTCAAGAAACAGCTTGAGAAACCTACTGAAGTCCAACCGAAAACCACCAAGAAGTTTGTAGAGTCACAGAGCAACAAAATTGTACCTACAGCGTCTAAACCGACACAGCAAGTCGTGACGGAAAAGCAAACGGCAGTAGCGGAATCTCAGAAAACAGTAGATACGCAGTCTCAAGCGGATATACCAACTCAGACGAAGACCCAGAAATCAGTAGAACCTAAAGCACAAACTCATCCTGAATCATTTGATGTTAAAAATTATCAACCTGTTACAAAAATAGCACCAGCTTATCCTGAACAAGCTTTGGATCGTAAGCTGGAGGGGGATTGTACGGTGGTGTATAGCGTGAACGAAAAAGGACGGGTAGAAAATCCAAAGGCACAAGGCGACTGCCATCCGATGTTTGTACGACCTTCGATTCAGGCTGCTCTCACTTTTAAATATCAGCCTCGTCTCGTCGATGGCAAACCGACCAGTGTGTCGAATGTTAAAAATACCTTCCAATATCGTATTGAAAGTTAATCTTATTCCGTGGGTGCCATAAATTCTCCTTTAAGCTCTTTTCATTTCTATATTTTTCAATTGCCCGTACTCTTCTTGCCGATAATATTTAGTAGCAAATTCAAGATACTATAAGATTACATGGTTATTACTGCTCAAAAAAAAAGTAAAAATATCATAGAAGCTATTTTATGGAAGCTATGTACGGGTGCGACATGGCATGATATTCCTCAAGAGCTCTGCCCTTTGCAAACTGCTTACAATCGATTTCATCACAGGCAAGTTAAGATACTTTTTTAACTGTCATGATCCTGAGCAGATCCAAGAATACACGGAATTGGGTATTTTAGGTGTTGGTCGAATCCACAGAAATAATTCTAGTGAAGTAGAAAAAATGGTTAATGCTGTGCGCTATTTAGTACGGCCTGAAAAAGATGCGCAACATCTGCGTGTGAAATGCAAAGCCAAGATGCGTACATTTCAATGAGTTGAAAATAATCTCAGATATACATTATCTAGATGAAAACGAGGTTTTAAATACTTTGCAAGGCTTGCCAATCGGTGAGCCTTTGTCATTTCTAGAGGTATATATTATGAGTTTAAATTGTCCTTATTGTTTTTCGGATCAGGTTATTCAAGTGGTTAATCAGCAGGTGAGTGGATCTGATTCTACAGGTCTAGCCGCATCTGCATCGTTCGCAACTATCGGTGCAACCATTTCAAAGGGTTTACCTTTGCCTGTATCACCACTGCTTGGCGGGCTTGCAGGTGCAGTCATTGGTGGCCTATTCAGTAGTGTGTTTGATGAGCCTAAAAAGCCGATCACGCTGACGTATTACCATTGCAATCACTGTCAGCAAAACTTTCGTTGAATCAGCATAGGAGATAAGAACGATGGCACATCAAATCGAACAAATCGCCTATGTGGGCGAAACCCCTTGGCATGGTCTCGGTAATCAGCTGAGTCCGAATCAACCACTGGAAGTCTGGGCACAGCAAGCCGGGATGGACTGGCGGATTGAATCGTCGAACGTCAGCTATATGGCACAGAATGAGCGTGGTCAGAGCATTATCATGCCATTTGAAGAACAGCGAGTGTTGTATCGTTCAGATACCCATGCACCTTTATCTGTAGTCAGTCAGCGTTATCAGGAAGTTCAGCCTAAAGAGATTCTAGAGTTCTACCGGGATCTGACTGAGCAATCTGGCTTTGAGTTAGAAACCGCAGGGGTTTTGAAAGGTGGAAAGAAGTTCTGGGCTTTGGCACGTACCGGGCAAAGTACCGCGTTAAAGTCTAAGGATGTCAGTAATGGTTATATCCTGCTGGCTACTGCGTGTGATGGCACCTTGGCAACGACAGCACAGTTCACAAGTATCCGAGTAGTCTGTAACAACACTTTAGCCATTGCTCTACGTGGGCAGAGCAGTAGTGCTGGTGTAGTGAAAGTTCCACATAGCACCAAGTTTGATGCAGAGAAAGTGAAGCAGCAATTGGGTATTTCAGTTCGTGCCTGGGATGAGCACATGTATGAAATGAAACAACTCACACAGCGTAAGGTGAGTCAGCAGGAAGCCAAAGCTTATTTTGATGCCGTATTCAACAACAGCACCATGTCAATTTCCGATCCTGAAGAAAACATTATTCAGTTCTATCGTAATGTCGCGCAGCAAGCTCAGGAGAAAAAGCCTGAACCGAATGGTCGTGCCATGAATAAAGCTTTAGAGATGTTTAATGGGCAAGGACGAGGGGCTGATCTTTCATCTACCAAGGACACAGCCTATGGCTTACTGTGTTCGATCACGGAATTTGTGGATCATGAACGACGTGCCATGAGTACAGATCACCGTCTTGATTCAGCTTGGTTTGGTGCAGGAGCAGGTCTTAAGCAACGAGGATTAGAGCAAGCACTTGCTTTGATCGCCTGAAATTAACTGACTCACTTATGTCGAAATCAAGTCACCCCAAACAAATGCTCATCAGAGCACTCATGTAACCCCTCTCAATTAAAACAGCAAACAAATCGCCATACCCGACCTTGTGTCGGGTATGGCTTTTTAATGCATTTCTTTTACAGAGATCAGAATTTATAAGGATAATTCCATGAATCAAATTGTATCTATTTCCCATCAGCCTACGACGGTAGGATCAAAGATCGTAGTCAATCCAACCATCACCACCAAACGCTCAACAGCAGCCAAGCGATTGGTTAATACCAAAGGGATGGAATATCAGGACTGGCTTGAAGTTCGTAAACAAGGTATCGGTAGTAGTGATGCCGCGACTGCCTGTGGTCTTAATCCCTACATGTCGATGCTGGAACTGTGGCTAATCAAAACGGGCCGTCAAGCTCAGTCTATTGAAGATGAAAGTTCAGGTGTAGCACCGCTGTATTGGGGCAAGCAGCTGGAACCTTTGGTGGCAGAGTTCTATAGCATGCACACCCATAACAAGGTGCGACGGATCAATGCAGTACTTCAGCATCCTGATCCCGATAAACACTTTATGTTAGCCAATCTGGATTACAGCGTGGTCGGCAGTGATGACGTTCAGATCCTAGAATGTAAAACAGCAGGTGAGCATGGAGCAAAATTGTGGCGTGATGGTGTGCCTTTATATGTGCTATGTCAGGTGCAACATCAACTGGCCGTAACTGGTAAACAGGCAGCGCATGTCTGTGTGCTTATTTGTGGGCATGAAACCAAGATCTTCAAAGTGACACGGTCTGAATCAGTGATTGAGCATATTGTTCAAGCAGAACAATATTTCTGGGAATGCGTGGAAACGGATACTCCTCCATCAGTCGATGCCAGTGAATCCGCAGCTAAAGCGATTCAACAACTCTATCCAGCGCATGTACCTTTAACGGTAGAGGATCTTTCGCAAAATGAAAATGCCAATTTGATGTTCGATCAGCTCATCAAAATGAAAGAAGAGATTCAGCATCAGCAGGAACGCTTTGACCAGCTTAAACATGAAATCCAGATGATGATGCAAGACAAGGAAAGGGCAGTCTTTGCAAATGGCTCAGTAGTCTGGAAGAAAGCCAAGGATTCTATCAGTCTAAATACCAAGGCATTGCTTCAGCACCAGCCTGAACTCATCGAGCTTTATCCACTTAAAAAGCAGGGCAGTCGTCGATTCAACATCTATAACGACTAAGCCCTATCTACAGCACCCAATCAAAAATTCACAAAAATCGCTCCCCGCTCTCTACCCTTCGGTAGAGAGCAAATCGGTCGCGATCTCTGTAGCACTTTATCTGGCTCTACATTCTTTGGGTAACTTATTTGGTCCTTGTTCTGACCTACATACATAGACCCAAATTTGTAAGGTAATACATTAAGGAATATCAACATGATTAAAGGTTTAGCAATTACTCCTCCAATACTCGGACGGATCAGTATCGGTCGGATGATCGAGAAGAATGGCAAACGCCTACCGGAAAAGGATGACCAGTTCACCATTACTTCCCAGATTCAAAGCAAAGAAGGCTGGGTCAAACATCCATTAGATGATCGGCTTCGAGCGAATACTCCCAATCAAAAGCTACGTTCAATCCCGGTCAGAATGATCTTTAATGATCCTGACTTAAACCTACGTGCTGAATACACCTTATTTGATCGCCAGACTGGACGACCTGTCTGTGTCGGTAATGGAGAAACCTGTCAACGTTTAACCAACCAAGGCGTGGAGCAACATCCCTGTCCATCCCCTTATTTATGTCCATTGGCTCAAGGAGGCAACTGCAAGCCTTACGGGCGTTTGCATGTGAACTTGGATGAATCGGATGAATTTGGAACTTTTATCTTTAGAACTACAGGCTTTAACAGTATTCGGACTTTGGCTGCACGGCTGAGTTATTACCATGCGGCATCAAATGGTTTGTTGTCTTGCCTCCCATTGCAGTTGATATTGCGGGGCAAGAGTACGACACAAAGTTATCGTCAGCCGGTGTATTACGTGGATCTAACTTTAAGGGAGGGGATTAGCCTGAATGAAGCCATTATTCAGGCGAAGCAAATTGATGAACAGAGTAAACAGGCAGGATTTTATCAGGAAGCTTTGGACTTTATCGCAAGGAAGGGTTTTGCCAATGCACAGTTTGAAATAGATATAGAAGAGGGAATAGATACATTAGAGGAATATTACCCTGAACGAGAACAGAACCGCGTAGGGGAACAACAAGTTTCACCTGAAGAATGTGTGCAAGATATTCAGCAGCGGTTACGGCAAAGTGTGAGAGCTGTAAATTAGTGAACGTATAACTAGAACTAAGCACTTTTAAATTCTGGGAAGGAATTTTAATATTCCAAACCAGAATTTAAATAGTAATTATTTTGTGTGATTTTTTATGTAATTTTGTGTATTTTAGCGGTTTTAGTTAAATCTTTATTCCTTATAAAAATTGAAGAGACATGACCTGTCCAACTTGCAAGCAAAATAGCGAATTAAAGAGGGTAGTTAAAGTGAAATATGAAAAATATAGAGTCAAGTCGCCATGAAACTCTAGCAAACCGTTTAGCAGATATTCTGACCCGATTAAATTCAGGATATAGGCTAGAGCCTAATGCGCTTGCTAAAGAATACGCAACACATCCCAGAACAATTAAGAGAGACTTTGATCGTTTCGAGGGATGTAATATTCCTTTGCAAAAAGAGGGGAAATATTATTTTTTAGATCCAAAGTATTTAGGACAGCTTACTTTTAAAGATATTAGAACTTTTTCACAGATCTCTGGTATTCAATCTTTATATCCAAAACTCGATGTCTCATTCTTGCGTGAGCTTCTGGATAGTCGAGTATATGGAGCGAAAGGTTATTCAGTTGAAGATGCATCTCAATTTAAAGAGTTATTTCGACTTTTTAGCGAAGCAATCCTAAAGCATCAGCAAATTGCATTTCTTTACAAGAAAGAATCACGTGTGGTTGAGCCTTATAAGTTACTGCATCACCACGGTAGTTGGTATTTGGCAGCAGTAAGAAAAGGCGAGTTAAGGGCGTACAGATTAAGCCGAATAGAGTTATCTCCACATACTCATGAATTAGCAAATTACAAACCTGACCCACAGATTTTATCTCAATTAGAGGATGAAAAGAGTATTTGGTTTGGACAGGAAAAGTTAGAAGTCATTTTAACTGTTCATGTAGATGTGGCCTCACACTTTCAGCAGCGACAACTATTGCCTGAACAACAGGTTATTAAAGAGTTGGATGATGGAAATCTATTACTTTCGAGCCGAATTACACATATGACTCAAATCTTACCTTTAGTTAGGTACTGGATCCCACATTTAAAAATTGTGAATCCTGTAGGGCTTCAAGAGCAAATAGAAGAAGAGTTAAAAGTGTATCTAGGTATTTAATATATAAAAATTTGAACAAAGGGGGATGTTAATGAGTGAAAATATGAAAGAACAAATATTATCAACTGGAAAAATCTTAATCAGTGATATTGCGCAGGCAATAAAGAGTGAGATTCAGCCGTTAGATGAGAAAAGTCAAAAGCGTTTAGATCAAATTACAGAATTAGATCAGACGAAAGTAGATCAGAAAGTAATAGAGTTAAATGAATTAGACAAGGCTAAACCTGCACGCTTTCAGTTAAAGGATATTGTTTTACCTACAACTACAGAAAATGAAATTCGTGAAGCCCTAATTAAAGTTAAATTTCATGAGCTTATTTATCATTCTTGGGGATTTAATGAAATAGATCCCTCCGGTAAAGGCTGTGTTTTAAATTTTTATGGTCCACCAGGAACTGGTAAGTCTCGTGGGGCAGAAGCTTTAGCTGGTGAGTTGGGTTTACCTTTTTTGAAGGTGGATTTAGCTGAGCTTGAAAGCAAATTCATGGGTGAAACAGCTAAAAATCTATGTGCTGTATTTAAAGAAGCCCAAGAAAACCATGCTTTATTATTTTTTGATGAAGCAGATACTGTATTAGGAAAACGTTTGTCATCAGTAACTCAAGGAGTAGATGCTGAAATTAACATGACACGCTCGACTATGTTAATTGAGATGGATAACTTTACAGGCGTATTGGTCTTTGCCAGCAATTTCCCAGAAAACTACGATTCTGCATTTAGGCGACGAATTTCTCACCATATCCATTACCAGCTTCCTGACCTAGAGGCCAGAATTCGGTTATGGGATATGCATCTTGTACCTAACATTCCTTTGCAATGCGAAAGCCGTGAACAATTATTAAAAGACTTGGCTGAAAAATCTGAAAGTTTTTCTGGTGGTTATATTTTACAAGCGATGCGTTTAGCTCTACCAATGGCTGTTGATCCTATTGAGCCTGAAAAAAGTCAACTTACGGAAGAGCATCTACTCAAGTCAATTGAGTTGGTTAAGCGTGGCATGCGTGAAGTTGGTAGTGATGTTCAAGAGCGTTTAACTGATACCAGAGAAATGTTTGGTATTAAAAAGAATTCAGATGAAGATTTGACTAATTCACAGGAAATAGTAGTTCATAGTGAATTGATAGAAAGTAAGAATATTAATGCAGAGGGGATAAATTAATGGGCTGGTTTGGTAGAGCATGCAGTGCTGTGGGTGGTGCTATTCGTAGTGCAGGGAGTGCAATAGCCTCTGGTGTAAGATCAGCAGCATCTGGAATTGGTAGAGGACTCAGTGCGGCAGTATCTGCAGGTGGTCGTTTCTTCAGTAGTGCAGTTTCAGCTGTAAAACAAATGGCTTCTAAAGTTCATGATTGGAAGGCATTATTAGGCGCAATGGTAGATGGAGCTAAAAAAGGTGCGCAAATAGGTGCAAAAAAAGGCCCATGGGGAATGCTTTTTGGTGGCTTAATTGGTGCAGGTATTGGTGGGTTATTTGAGTTTAATAGACAAGCTAAAGCTCATCAGCAAGAAATGCCTCAGCCAATTTATGAAGAGCCAAATCCTTCAAATGAAGTTGATGGGGATATTGAACGTTTAGGTAAAATGATCACCGAGTTTCTACCTGCACTCCAACGTAAATTTTCAAGCAATGCTCCAGTTGAAAGTTTTGAAGAATATTTACGTATAGATGTTTCAATGGCCTTTATACGTGATTTTTTAAATCGTCTTGAAAAGATGGAAAGCACTTCTGAACTTACTGTTTCTGATCGTCGTTTTATTGAATTAATTGATAAGCTGGCTTTGGACAAACCAATGAGTGAAGCTGAGCTTCAAGAATTTGATGGGTTGGTTAAACAACGTTTTGGCAAGAGTTTGTTATTAATTGGATCTCAGCGTTTATTTGCATTGTGGACAAATGAAGAAGAAACCTGCAAACAAAATGTGAATCAACATCGTACAGAAATTAGCCGTGCTGAGATTTACTTTAAAGAATTGGAAAGTCGTGCGAAATACAACTTACCAATGACAGATGAAGAAAAAGTCAAATATGAGGAGTTGAAAGGGCATATAGTTCAAACTAGAAATGAATATGAGAACTCTAAAAAATATTTAAACAATATTCGTTTAATGACAGGTGTTGCAGAAGGTTTATTACAACAAGCTGAAGCTGATAATGCTGGGCAAGCTATACGGGAGCAAGAACGTAAGCGTGCAGATAAGGCAGGTGCAATTCTGGTCAATATGGAGCGTACATTGGATGAAAATGAAACAGCAGTAGAATTGCCATTATCTGAAGAAGATAAGTCATTCTTAAATCAATATGTTGATTTACATATGCCAGCGGCAATTAAACGCCAAAAACAACACGCTCAAGAATTTGTGGAAGTATCCGTATGAACAACATATTTGCTTTTTTATTACCTCATACAACACTCGATTGGTTTTTCTTTTCTTTATTATTGGGGTGGCTTGCATTCTCTTTAGTAGCAGCCAAAAAAGCTAAAAATAATATTCAACAACGAATCCATTCATCACATTTTACAAATATTAAAGCTAGTTTTACTGAATTATCAACCGCTTTAAGAGATCCAAAATGGGATCATATTGTTGAAAATGCACCGGGATTTGCTTTAGTACTTGGGTTATTGGGTACATTTTTAGGTATTGGCTTGGCAATTTCAGGGGCTGGTCAAATATTGGCAGATATGAATTCAGGTTCTACAAGCGCGACTGATATGCGCCAAACTATTGGCAATTTAAGTCCAATGCTTGCTGAAATTGGCTTGAAATTTAAGAGTAGTGCTTGGGGTATTTTAGTTCATATTGCTTTACGACTCATAATTCCTGTATTTGGTATTGAAGAAATACGCTCTCAGGCAATTTTAAAGCAACTTGAGAAAGATGCAGAGCAAGAAGAACAAGCAGTTAATAAGCGCTGGGAACAAATAGAAAGTTTGCTTCAAAAAGCATTATTTACTAATACAGCACAAGCAGGTTCTATCGCTAAAGTCATGGAAACTCAAACAGAACATTTGGCTATCATTGCGGAAGTTCAACAAACTTTTGGTGACAACGTTAAAACTTTAGGTGCATCAGTTAAAGAGTTTGAAAAAACAGTAGATGCTTTTAGAGGAAGCATGAAAGTTGCTATTCAAGAGATGCAAGAAAGTGTACAAAATGCAAGTCAAGGTTTACATGATACCGTCGAATCAATGAAAGAGGAAGTAAGCACTACTTTTACTGAGTTTAGAGATAATGTGTCACAAACACTAGCAAAAGTAGGGGATGATATTTCTACTTCGAGCTTTGCAATAAAATCTTCGGTAGATACGCTGAGTTCTAGTATGAGCAAGGAACTGCAAAATGTCACAATGGTAACAGCAAGTTTAACTACACATTCTCGGGAAATGGCAGCAGCAATCAGTGAGCAAAAATTAACATTAGAAGAAATGGGCGATAAAGTTCAATCTATTGCATCCAAAGGAGCTGAATATGCTTTTAGCCTAGAAGATGTTACTGGCAATATTGAAAAACTGGCTGGTTCTGATGGCATTATTGCTAGTAATCTTGCAAAAGTTGCATCAAATACTAGAGAAAGTAATCAACATCTTGAAGTACTTGCAAATAATTTAACTGCCACTGAGTCTGGCTCTTCATTTGGTAACTTTTTAACAAGGAAGTAATTCCAATGGCAGATCATGCGAATAACGAATGGATCTCTATTGGGGATTTCATGGCAGGTATTGTTGGTGTACTCGTTCTATTTTTTGTAATAGCAATTTTAATTACAGCAACTTCACAGGCTGAAGCGGAAGAGAAAAAGCAGCAAGGGGCTATCAAAGTTATTAAAGCGATTGAAAAAACTTTAAAAGAGAGTGGAAACTCAAAAGGGATTACATTTTTGCCTGAAAAGGGAATTATCCGCTTGGAAGATTCTTCTTTTGCTCAGGGGAGTGCATGTTTAGATGGTGGGCTACAGAAAGCTTTCAAGGAAAGGTTGGCTCCATTAATCCAAAAAAATATGATTGATAATCGATTGCTGAATATACAGATTGAAGGACACACAGATGCAGCACCAGTAAATGGTGTTAAATCAAATATTTCTCAAGTGTGTTCACCATTTGATGATAATTATACTTTATCAGCTGGCAGAGCAAGAGAAGCTAGAAAAGCATTGTTTACCCAGCTTCAGTCTTCTGAATTGGTTCAAAGAATTTCAGTCGTAGGTTATGGTCCTGATAGATTATTAAATAAAGATAATCCGAATGCAGCAAATAATCGACGAGTTGAGATTAGATTTATTATTCAGGATCTTTAAAATATATTTTAATAAGTCCTTATATTAAAAAATAGACCCTCTCAATCTGAGAGGGTTTATTTTTTATTTCGCTATATCACCATATGGATTACTAAAGGCTTCTCCTTCTTTCGCCCACCAGATAATCAATAAAATAATACCAATAATAGTTAGGCTAATAAGATACCACCAACCAGATTTTCCTATGTCATGGAGTCGGCGAGTAGAAACAGCAAGAAAAGGAATAATAGTTGCTAAAGTAACTATTCCATAAAAAATAACTTCAGTTTCTAAAATTGCATCTAAGACCATCGCAAAAATATTGCAAATTACTAATGCGAGATAAAAGAACCAGAATTCTTTACGTCTAGCACGACCATTAAAATTTGCATAATTTTTTAAACACTTAATAAACCAATCAAAAAGATTGTAATCTTCCTCTGATTTTTCTGTATTAGTCATAATGTGGGAAGTTGAGCTAATAGAATTATTTAGTGCTTTATATACGCCAATTACTTGTCCATTTGTATCAAGATCAAAATCAATAATAAGACCACGTTGAGGATTAAAGACTTCTTTCCATTCACTGCCTATAAATGTATACCGTCTTTGATCTTCCCCTGAAATAATTCCACTATTGGTTTGAATTGAAAAATCGAGAATTATACCTTTCACTTTTATATCTCCAAATTTAACAAGTTGATATTCTTGTTTTATTAAGGTAGATAATGTAATGATGTGTGGACAGGGTATGTCATTATTTTTAGATTTTTTTATAAAAATTTATAACAATATTATTGTCTTATTTTGGTGGGTAAGTTAGTGTTTTATAATATTTGAGTTTAACTTAATTCTAAAAAAAGGCCAAATTTCTCATAGTGCTATTTTGTTGAGAACAAGAATAATGAATAAGTATTTGAGCTTAAAATAAATGAATATAATGGCTGGGCTCTTTCTCAGCCATTAAATTATATTCTCTCCTATGTAAAAAGAATAGACAAAATTTGTCTAGGAAGGGTGGCAGTTCAATATTTCGAGGGGGGGATTACCAGGGAGAGCTTGATAAGTCCATTAGTGGATTAAAACTAAGTTGGTAAGGCAAAATGATTGGGATGTTCTCCCATGTAATATTTTTCATTTGGATTTAATTTGAAAGAAATTTAAGTTAGTGTTGTCAGTGAAAATAGGTGGTAATTATGAATAGAAAAGCTTTATTGGAACTTGCGGATTTTCTGGAAACTCTGGATCCAAAACGATTTGATATCCGTACATGGAGGATGCCCTCTAAAGGAAAGCCTGGTTTTGTTAGTGATGAGCAATTGTTAAATGACCAACAGACAGTAGCATGCCCCGTAGGTTGGGGGTGTTTACTGGATAGTTGGAAACAAGCTGGACTATATATTGCTTCTTGCTATGTGGGCGAAGAGCAGTTAAGCAATCCTTTAAGTAAACCGCATGTGATGAGTTTGGTCAGAACTAAATTAAATGATGAATTTGACTCTTATGAGGCTGTGGATATTTCATTGAATTTATATCCAGGGATGGCGGCAGTTTTATTTAACCCTGATAATTATGCTGATGAAGAATTTACTGATGCAAAGACCGTGGCTGAAAGGATTAGAGATTTTTGCCTCGTATCAGAGGATGATATTGCCAATACAGTACTGTCCTATAGTGATTCTGACTAATCATCTTGCAATGATATAGGTAAAAGCTCGGGAGCTGGCCAGATAATTTGAGGTTAAAAATTTCTGCTTGCCTAATTGCGGTCTAATGATAAGATTTGGCACTTCGAATCTGGATTGTTGAAAATTATTTTGAAATCATTTAAGACTTTCAAGATAGTTTTGTTCAATTAATTGGGCTTTATATTAAATCATGAATGAAAGATTAGATTTTCTGATCAAAATTGAACAGTTATTAGAACCTTTAGCGGTGTGGCATGTACCTCATGATTCAAGTGTTAAGTCTGTAATTGATCAATGGATAAATGCTATAGCTACTAATAGTCAATTTTTTTGTAACCCTCTTATTAATAATCCCAATCTTTTGGAAAAAGAAGTTATTGATTTATTGAAAAAAGAAAACTTGTGGCATGGTCAAATAGAGTTCTTTAATAAAGTTTTCGGTAACCTTAGCTTAGCCCCAAATCCTCAACATGACTTTAAGTTTATAGATTTATTTGCGGGGATCGGTGGAATAAGATTAGCCGCTCAACGAAATGGAGGTGTGTGTGTTTTTTCATCTGAATTCGATGGTTATGCACAAAAAACTTACAAATTAAATCATGGAGATCTTCCGTTTGGAGATATTACTAAAATTGATGAAAAATCAATTCCTGAACATGATTTATTGCTAGCAGGCTTTCCTTGCCAGCCTTTCAGTTATGCAGGTAAATGTGAGGGGTTTGAGGATCAAACAAGAGGTACATTATTTTTTGATGTGCTGAGGATATTGGAAGCAAAAAAACCAAAATTTGCACTTTTAGAAAACGTAAAGGGCTTTAAATCGCATGATAATGGCAAGACCATGAGTATTGCGTTAAAGGCATTGGAAGAAGCTGGTTATAAAACTTTTTGGACCATTTTAAATAGCTACGATTTTGGAGTCCCTCAGTACCGTGAGAGATGGTATTGTGTAGCCATTAGAAAAGATATTGATTCCTCTGAATTCAAATTTCCTGAAAATAAAGATAGAACTACAACTTTAAGAGATATAGTTGACCTAGATGTGGATGATGAAGCATTAAGTCTTAGTGCATTTGAGTTGGAACGTATTAATTATCATTTTGAATATAATCACATTAATGAAAGAGTTGAGCATGATAGCTCGATGTATGCTCGCAATACTAAAAAAGGCAAACATGGTGTTTTCTCTTATTTAAAGACAGATGGCTCTTTACGTTTTCATGTTGGGGATGTGGCTAAAACACAGATTCAGGAAGCTTTTTATGCTTGTTTAGATACATATGCCCCAACTATAATCGCCAATCGGGTTCCTAAGTTGTGGGATATTAAAAGAAAATTATCAGTAAGGGAGGCGGGGCGACTTCAAGGATTTCCTGATAATTTTGAATTTAATGTCTCTAATTCACAAGCCTATAAACAGTTAGGGAATTCGGTTACTGTTACTGTGCTATTTGAAATTATCAACGAAATTATGAAATTGCAGGAAAGTTAATAATGCCATATATCTCAATAGAAAGAATTATTACTGCTAGAGATTATATTAATGACAATGTGAATAAGCCGGAAACTTTTTCAGGTCTAATTTTCTTTCTATTGAGTGTTAAAAATAAAAAACTTGATGGTCGCTACTTAGAAGCAGACATGGTGAAGTTTTGTGATTTCGCAGATAAAGCATTCTATCTAAAGGATATACAACAAAACTATTCAAGTAAGACCTGGTATGCATTATTAAGTAGCGATTGGCTTCAAAGTATTCTTACTGTTTATTTAAAAGGAAAGAAATTAAAAGTTAATAACTTGCTGATTTCCCTTTTTTGGTACTTGGAGTGTGACTCGCTTGATAAGCTGGTGGAAGAATTTAAACGCAATATTGGTAATGATGTTTTTGATTTCCTATTTTACTACGAAACGGAAAGCGTACATATAAGCCCAGTTGTTTGCACTAGAGCTGATTTATTTGCACGTTACAGTGGTGATAGTAATTATACAATAAAATTTGGCAATACCTTCTTAGCTAAACAGGCTAGTGATTTATCAGGTGCCCCTTTTGGACAAACCTTATATAGTTCTCAAGAAATTAAGAAAACGATATCAGTTTTTGATTTTGATTTTATAGATAAATTTAATTTAGGTATTAATAGTAAGCAATACTTCGACATTGATGTAGGAGAGTTGAGATTACCTAAGCCATTTATTTTACTAGCTGGAATTTCTGGTACAGGAAAAACTCGCTTTATCCGTGAACAGGCAAAGGCATCTGGTAGTTTATCTGAAACATATTGTCTGACCTCTGTTCGACCAGATTGGCATGAGCCAAGTGACTTGTTGGGATATATTTCTCGTTTAAGTGGAAAAACTGAATATATAACTACTGATGTTCTAAACTTTATTGCTAAGGCGTGGAAAGCACTTGTAGATGCAGGATTAGACATAAAGCCTCAAGTCATTGAGGGATATGGTGAACGTCTTTGTGTTTGTGGAAACTTTTCTCAATTGGAAAATATTCCCCCATTCTGGCTATGTTTAGATGAAATGAATTTGGCTCCGGTAGAACAGTATTTTGCTGATTATTTATCCGTACTGGAAACGCGAGAATGGCATTGGAGTGATGAAACTTTTAAGTATTTAACAGATCCACTGCTTAAACCAAACATTTTTATTCAAATACAAAATAGTACTGAATTCCGCCAACAGCTAGGTTTTGAGGGGAGTCAATATGATGAAGTGTGGGAGGCTTTTTCTAAATTTGGTTTAGGGATTCCATTTAATTTGCTTGTAGCAGGTACTGTGAATATGGATGAAACCACGCATGGATTTTCAAGAAAAGTTATAGACCGTGCGTTGAGTTTTGATTTTGGTGAATTCTTCCCAAATATTTTTCATGAATATTTTCAATCAAATATTAAAAATAAAACTTTGAGTTATCCAATTCGGTCTTATGTAAATCTTTCCGCTTTACCTGAAATAGATCAAGATGGCACAAAAACAGTTACATTCTTGGACGCTGTCAATAAATTATTAGACAATACACCTTTTAAATTGGCATATCGTGCTTTAAATGAACTTTTACTGGCCGTTGTTAGTCAAAATCCAACAAGTGATAAAGATTTATTGGCAGTATTTGATGATTTCCTTATGTGTAAGGTTTTACCTCGGATTGAGGGGGACAGCGATAAGCTAGTGAACGTCCATTCAGAAGATTCACTGCTGAAACAATTGGTTATATTGATCGAGCAAGAGTTCTCTAAACTTGAAGATAGTTCTGCTTCAGATACGCAAAATATAGACCGTCCTGACTTGCTTCGCGAGTTTAGAGAGGGTGAGAATGATATCATTAATGTTCCATGCAGAAGTTTGGCAAAATTGAAGTGGATGCAGATACGTTTGGAAAATTCAGGCTTTACTAGTTTTTGGCCATAAATTACTTAGGGTAGATGGTCAGTTATGCCTGAATTACTTTGCGTAGCAACTCCAGAATTTGAACTTTCTATTTGGTCAAATGATATTGCGAAGCGCCACAAGACTTATACGGAAACTCTTAATAAACGGGGAGGTAGTGAGGCTTTACTTGATGGAAATGCTGTTTTGGAGCATAGACGTCCGTTTATTTATTTTTCGCCTCCATTACAAATTCAGTACTTAAAATTTGAACAGATAACTATCGAAAAAAATCAGAATGATGAAGCATCTGAAATTGAATTGTCTTCGCCTTTGTTTTTTGAAAATGTGCAATATCAGTTTGAATGGGTTTTTGTTGAGAAGGTTCATTCAGCTCAAATGATACACAAGAACCAATTGTTGAATGATGGTTTTCGGTTTATTGAAGCTCATCGAGCAATGCCTGCACGTATTACAGGTACAATCAATACAGGTAATAGTATTGGCTGGATGCGGTTACCTATCGAGTATCGAATTGATGGTCAAGTATTCCGGCATGAACTGTCTTTTGAGGTTCTTCCTACAAAAATGGATTTACATGCAGATTTACCTGCAATGTATCAGGTGATAGATCAAGTATTTCCATTATGGCGTTTTAGCTTGGTTGAAAAAACAGAGCAAAATGCAGTCAAGAGTGAACATCGAGGGCATTTCCCTTTAATGTGGTTGGCGAATTTCGCACAGTTAAGAGAGCGTTTTGAACAGGGTTTGAAAGTTGTTACACAAGCTCCTCATAGCAGATTGCAAATACAACACTCATTTATAAAAGCGGATCGGCTTAAAGGGCGGATAACGCATCGGACTGGTTTGAAAATTAAGGAAGATGGGTTGAATGGTTGTTTTGATAAACGCTATAAAATTGAGACAAAAAAATTAAGTGTAGATACTCCTGAAAATAGATTTATCAAATCCGTTGTCACAACTTGCAAAAAAAGACTGATTTTATTTGAAAAGGCTTTAAGAGCAAGTAATCAGATATGGGATAAACAACGTCTCTCTGATGCTTTTTTGGATGAGTTGCATGAATGGCAACGACCTTTGCAAAAAGTATTGGCACAAAATTTTTTTAATGACGTTGGATCCTATACAGGTTTAAGTAAGGAGTCATTGGTATTACAGCAAAAAACAGGTTATAGCACTGTTTATCGAGTGTGGCAGGATCTTAAATTTTATCTGGATAAATTGGGGAGTGTATCAAATATCTCAATGAAGTCTGTGGCAGAGATATATGAAATTTGGTGCTTTTTAACACTTAAAAATATTTTGCGGGATGAGTTAGGGTTTGAAGAAATCAGTGCGGCCAAGAATAAATTAGTGTTAAATGAATTTTTTGAGTATCAGCTAAAAGATGGTTTTGTGGGAGCGTTTGAATTTAAGCGGACGGATGGGGTTAAAGCTCGACTGGCACATGAACCAAAATTTACTAAAAATGGGCGGGAAATTCGTTCATATTTAGTCAGTCAGGAACCTGATATTGTTTTAGAAATTGAATTATCAAATGGAAAACGATTCATCTGGTTATTTGATGCGAAATACAGAATTAAAACTGAGCAAGATCGTTTTGGTTTTGATAATGTGAATAACAAGGATTACGTGCCGGATGATGCGATTAATCAGATGCATCGTTATCGTGATGCATTGATAAGGGTTACCACTGAGACTGAGTTCGCAAGTAACAGACATTCAAAAAGTAGACCTGTATTCGGTGCTTTTGCTTTATATCCTGGTTATTTTGATCAGGAACACACAAGGAATCCTTATCAAGATGCTATAGATGAAATTGGCATTGGAGCGTTTGCTTTATTACCTAATGTTCAGAATTATGATCAAAATGGACATTATTGGTTATTGCAATATTTAACTGCACAAATAGGAACGGTTCATCATGGTCGAAATACTTTGGATGAAAATCTATTTATACAAGAGCCTGCTCGCATTGCATATCAGGGTATGCAACAGGTTTTACACACTGACTTAATAATGACAGTGTCATTAGGGGAAGAAATAGGACGAGAACAAGCTTATTTTGATGCATTTAACAATGATAAAGCCCAATGGTTTCATTTATCAGAAGATACATTAAATAGTAAATATGGAATTCATATTTCAAAAGAAATCAGATATTTGGCTGTGGCAATGCCATCAATTGAAAATCCGGGTACAAAGCAAATTGAAAAAATTTGGCCTGTTAAAAATGTACGTTTGATACCTCGGAATAAAATTACTAAAGCGCAAGCAGGTAAATACAGTGATTCTACCCAAATCTATTATCTCTTTGAATTGGGACATCCGTTATTGTTACTGAAAAAAATTTCTCATGTTCCGCATTTGCCTATTAGGAATTCGATGAAGTTGACAACAATGGAATCTCTAACTAACGCCAATCAATTTGCTGATTTAAAAAGTGTTTACAAGAATGTACTTAATTGAGTTAGATTTAGTGTAGAGGAATAGTCATCTCAAAGCTTGAACTTAGGATATGAAAAACATTTTTTTCGTTTTATGACTCTAAATAGTGATCGTCAGGATTTTTAATCCATTCTTGAAATTTATTGATCGACCACTCGCAATTTTGATCATTCTTTATTGTGCATTCCCACCATATGCATATTCTCCAATCAAGTTTTTTGAGCTTAAGAATATTACTTATATCTCTATTAAGATTTCCTAAAATTTTCTTTCTCCAGAAAAAACATTAGTTTTAGGTCATCTGAAGTGTTTACAGTTATGGAAATGCCAAAAGCAACCTTGAACAAAAATAACAACTTTGTATTTAGGCAAAACTAGATCGGGGCAGCCAGGTAGGTTTTTATCATATAGGCGATATCTGAATCCTAAGTGATGAAGTTTCTTCCTGATTTTTAGCTCGGGTTTAGTATTTTTTGATTTGATTGATGCCATGATTTTGGAGCGGATTTTACTTACTTTGTGTGGTAACTCAGTGTCTGTTGATTTCATGATAATAGTCTAGTTTAAAGTGAAGCTTGTATATATTAGGCCTCCTAATTTGTGACATTCATACATAATTCATGTATGGGATATGAGTATATAAAAGCATCTCTAATGTGCAGTTAAAAGATTAAGGAGTCAATTCCCTCTACAGAAAGACATTAAGTGATCACTTAGTTTTGACTTCAATGACTAGTTTTTTAATGATAAACGTCTCAGTACAATAACTGTAAATCTGCTACAATTGCGCCAATTTTAAGTTATCACTTCACTGGCTTGATACACATTTACAAGTGTGTACAAAACTGTGTACATATTGAAGATTTTTTCTATGTTTAAAGAACAATTAGCTAGAGAAGTCGCGGTTCGCAGGACTTTCGCTATTATTTCCCACCCCGATGCCGGTAAAACCACAATGACAGAAAAACTGTTGTTATGGGGACAGGCGATTCAGGTTGCAGGTATGGTAAAAAGCCGTAAATCTGATCGTGCGGCAACGTCTGACTGGATGGAAATGGAAAAAGAACGTGGGATTTCGATCACCACTTCGGTTATGCAGTTCCCGTTTAAAGACAAGATGATTAACTTGCTCGACACCCCAGGGCATGAAGACTTTTCTGAAGATACCTACCGTACATTAACTGCCGTTGACTCTGCACTTATGGTGATTGATGGTGCAAAAGGTGTCGAAGATCGTACGATCAAGTTGATGGAAGTGTGTCGTATGCGCGACACGCCGATTATTTCATTCGTCAACAAAATGGACCGTGAAATTCGTGAGCCATTAGAATTGCTTGATGAAATCGAAAACGTTTTAAAAATTAAATGTGTTCCGATTACTTGGCCACTGGGCACAGGTCGTGACTTTGCCGGTGTATTTAACCTACTCGAAGAAAAATTCTACGTTTATAAGGCAGGTTTCGGTTCAACCATTACGGATATTGAAGTCCGTGATGGCTATGACTATGCAGATTTGCGTGAAAAAGTCGGTGATCTCGCTTGGGCTGCATTTGAAGAATCATTGGAATTGGTTCAAATGGCCAATGAACCTTTAGACCGTGATGAATTTTTGGCAGGCCGTCAAACGCCAGTCTTGTTTGGTACGGCACTCGGTAACTTTGGTGTGGACCATGTTTTGGATGCATTTAGTCAATATGCGCCTGAACCTAAAGCACATCCAACTCAAGACCGTAAAGTTGAAGCGACTGAAGAAGGCTTCACTGGTTTCGTCTTTAAAATTCAAGCCAATATGGATCCAAAACACCGTGACCGTATTGCATTCATGCGTATCTGTTCTGGTAAGTATGAAAAAGGCTTAAAAATGAAACATGTGCGTCTAGGTAAAGATGTGCGTATTAGTGATGCTTTAACGTTCCTTGCTGGTGACCGTCAGCACCTTGAAGAAGCATGGCCGGGCGACATTATCGGTTTGCATAACCATGGTACGATTCAAATCGGTGATACTTTCACTTCGGGTGAAGATTTACACTTTACCGGTATTCCTCACTTCGCCCCTGAAATGTTCCGTCGCGTGCGTTTAAAAGATCCTTTGAAGTCAAAACAGCTACAAAAAGGCTTAAAAGAACTTTCAGAAGAAGGTGCGACTCAGGTCTTTATGCCGCAAAACAGTAACGACTTAATCGTGGGTGCTGTGGGTGTGCTTCAGTTTGAAGTCGTGGCTTATCGCCTGAAAGAAGAATACAAAGTTGATTGTATTTACGAGCCTGTAAGTATCAATACCGTACGTTGGGTATCTTGTGATGACGAGAAAAAATTCAACGAATTTAAGAAAAAAGCACATGACCAATTGTCTGTCGATGGCGGTGGTCATTTAACTTATCTTGCACCAAGTCGTGTGAATTTACAGTTAATGCAAGAACGTTATCCGGATATCGTGTTCCGTAATACACGTGAACACTAAGTTGTTCTTTTACAGAAATAAAACAGCTTCTTCGTGAAGCTGTTTTATTTTGTGGTAGAGTTTTTAAATCCATACATTACGCAATCATTTGGTCGTTTAGGACATCATGAAAATATTCAAGGATGCTACAGTTTTTGCACTTTTGGGGAGTGTTTTGCTGCTCAGTGCATGTGATTCAGGAAAAGAAAACAAAGCGACAAAGCCGGCCGATGATGGCGCTTCTGAAGCGGCCGTGATCAATCCAGATGTTTTGCCTTATTTAAATATCCAAGAGCAAGCCGCTAAAATTGCCAAACCGTTTTGTGAAAATAAAAGTTGTATTGATTTAGAGATACAAACCATTCAGACCGTAGATACGTGGTTGAATAGCTGGATTGAAAAGAATCAGGCCAGCGTCGTACAAGATCAGATTGCACTAAAGCAGAATATGAATCTCCAACAAGCTGTCGATGCGTATGTGAAAAAATCAGATGCTTGGCAGGCCGAGTTTAAAACCAATAAAGCCTATGAATTGGCGATGTACACACGAGTTCCATATCAACGGAATCAATATGTGCTGCTGCAAATCGGTGTCGATACCAAACAGGAAAATATCACGGTCAAAGAGCGCTATTATTTTTTTGTGGCAGACCGTCGTGCGAAAAAAAATCTCAAACCCTTAGATATTATTGATGCAAAGCAGCAGCAAAATATGGATGCCATTGTGCAGCAAGCCTATGGCAAATGGTTAGATGAACAAGATGTGGATGTCAAAAAATCGGCACCGAAAAAGCTCTATTGGGGCCAAGCAGATTGGTTCTTTGATCAAGAAGGCGTCGGTTTGCATTATCGTACAGATGAAATTGTCAAAGATGGTAAACAACTGGATATTTATCTCAGCAAAGCGCAAACACAACAAGTATTGAAAGCTGACGTTTATCAGCATATGTTCTAATCAACGAAAGTATTTAATTTGATAAGATATTTACCAAAATAAATATCAATTATTCGAAATGAAAGGTTGAAGCAATGGTGCAAAAAAATAAAATTTGGGCAAGCTCAATATTGGCAGTTTCTGTTGCATTCACGGCGTGTCAGCCACAACAAGCTGAACCTGAAAAAAAGCCGGATCAAGCCAAAACTGAACAGCCAGATTTGAGTGCAAAACTGATTGGTGATGCGGAAAAATTACAACTGAATTTACCTGAATGTGATGGCGGGGTCTGTCCTGAAATTTCAGTTGAACGCTTAAACAGTAATCAAGCCTTTATTGATGAATTTATTGATGCGGAAATTCTAAAACAGTTAGGCGAAATTTTATCTGTTTCGCCTTTAGAAGATAAGACGCTGAGCACTGATGCTCCCGCTGCAAGTGAAGTTCCTGCAGCGTCTGAAGCAAAATCTGCTTTGGCAAAGGTTGAAACGCCCAAATTAAAATTGGAAAAAGCCACGCAGCCTTATATGCAAGCGTTCTTAAAGTTAGATAAAGAATTGAAATCTTTAAGTGCCAATCAGCAAATCAGTTTGATGATTAAACCTAAAATATTGAATGCTGAAAAACCCTTGGCAACAGTGGTTTTAAATACCAGTTCATATTTAGGTGGAGCGCATGGTTCTTCTGCACAGCAATATTATAACTTCGATTTAAGCACTCAAAAATTGGTACAGCTCAATGACATATTGCTGTCCAATCAACGTACTAAACTTGAAAAGCTGGGCTATGAAGTCTTTAAAACTTGGGTGAAAGATGCCAAGTTGGCGGACAATGTTCAAGAATATGAACAGATTTGGAAATTTAAACTGTCTGATAACTTTTATCTAAGTCAGCAAGGTCTAATTTTGCAATATGCCGAATATGAAATTGGGCCATATGTGGCGGGTTTACCACGTTTGACCATTCCGTATGATCAATTGCAAAGTATCTTGAAAAAGCAATATCTACCTCCAGTTGAAGCTGCTGAAGCCTCAGCCGCAAAAGCAAATTAATCAGTTCAATGACTTACTCACTGTTTGATACGCATACGCATTTTGATGTTCCCGATTTTGACGCTGATCGGGAACAGTTGGCGTATGCTGCCAAACAAGCGGGTGTCGATGCTTTGGTATTAATTGGTTTTGTACAGTCACGTTTTCACGATTTGCTGCAAACCCAAGAGTTTTTAGCTCGTTTATCCAATGCTCCCAAAAGCTATTTAGCCCCCGGCTTACATCCGTTTTATATTGAGCAACATCGTACAGAACATTTGTTCGATGTGGAACAGCTGCTAAAGCAGCATGATTGTATTGCTGTAGGTGAAATAGGTTTAGATACCTTTTTGAAACAGTATAAGCAGCCTGAACTTTTTCAAAAGCAGCAGCAGTATTTTTCCGCACAACTTGATTTAGCACAGCAGTTTGATAAACCCATTTTGCTGCATATTCGCAAATCCCATACGGAGGTGCTTTCGATGCTAAAGCAGCATCAATTTAAACTCGGTGGTATCGCACATGCATTTAGTGGTGGTGTTGAAGAAGCGAAGGCATTTACCAAACTAGGTTTTAAAATTGGTGTAACAGGGCAAATCACCAATCCCAATGCAAAAAAATTACATCAAGTGGTTCAGACTTTGGGTGCAGCGCATTTGGTCTTAGAAACTGACTGTCCAGATATGACACCCTTATGTTGTCAGCATTCGACGGAAGGGCGTACCCGTAATACGCCAGTCAATTTGACCTATGTATTGCAGGGGCTAGCTCAGAGCTTAAACCGTACTGAGTCTGAGATTGCAGATATATTATGGAAAAATTCATTACAGGCATTGCATCTGGACGCTTAAGCGGCAACAAATATGACGCCGCTTGATTGAATCTAGTTTCATTCGCATCGTGCATGCAATGATGGTTTTCTAAAAAAAGGCGCATTATGCAATTTCTAAAATGCTTTAGACTTGGCATTATGCTGTTAAATTATTTTGAGTGAGTTTCACATGGCACAAGGACTATTGGCTGGCAAACGCTTTTTAATCGCGGGTATTGCAAGTAAGTTATCAATCGCATTTGGTATTGCGCAAGCTTTACATCGCGAAGGTGCAGAACTGGCTTTTACATATCCAAATGAAAAATTAAAAAAACGTGTAGATGATTTTGCTGAACAATTTGGTTCAACTTTAGTTTTCCCATGTGATGTCGCAGTGGACGCTGAAATTGATACCGCTTTTGCTGAACTTGCTAAACATTGGGATGGTCTAGACGGTGTTGTGCATTCAATTGGTTTTGCACCGGCACATACTTTAGATGGCGATTTCACTGATATTACCGACCGTGAAGGTTTTAAAATTGCTCACGACATCAGCGCATATAGCTTTATTGCGATGGCTCGTGCGGCAAAACCTTTATTGGCAGCACGTCAAGGTTGCTTATTGACGCTGACTTACCAAGGTTCTGAACGCGTAATGCCAAACTATAACGTTATGGGCATGGCAAAAGCGTCACTAGAAGCAGGCGTACGTTATTTGGCAACAAGTCTTGGTGCTGAAGGTATTCGTGTAAATGCGATTTCAGCAGGTCCGATTCGTACCTTAGCGGCTTCAGGGATTAAATCTTTCCGTAAAATGTTAGACCTAAATGAAAAAGTCGCACCACTTAAACGCAATGTAACTATTGAAGATGTCGGTAATGCAGCATTGTTCCTTTGCTCGCCTTGGGCAAATGGTATTACAGGTGAAATTTTGTATGTTGATGCTGGCTTTAATACTGTAGGTATGAGCGCTGATCTAATGGCAGATGCTGAGTAATTTGCTCCTCCCTTTTTAAAAGGGAGGGTGGGAGGGATTTTGTTAAGTAGAAGTAAATCCCCCTCATTCCCCCTTTAGTAAAGGGGGAAGCTAAAAGGCAATAAAAAAGACCGCTAAAAGCGGTCTTTTTTATATCTGAGATCAAGTAATTAAGCTTGGCCTTCAGCAGCAGTTTGCGCACGTTGCAAATTCGCTTCGAATTCAGCATCGAAGTTAATTGGTGTAAGCAATAATTGTGGGAAGCTGCCTTTAGTAACCATATCGTTCACTGCTTCACGTAGGAATGGGAACAAGATATTTGGGCAGTAAGCACCAAGAATGTACGGAAGACGTTCTTCTTCAACGCTATCGATCAGGAAGATACCTGCTTGAGTAACGTCAACGATAAATGCAGTGTCACCCGCATTGTTCGCTTGAACGACAACTTTCAGTGAAACTTCGAAGTGTGTTGGATCAACTTTTTCTGCAGAAGAAGAAAGGTTGATATTTAGTTCAGGCTGCCATTCTTTAGTAAATACTTGAGCCCCAGGTACTTCGAAAGAAATATCTTTAGTATAAATACGCTCTAATGCCAATTGTGGTTGAGCTTGTTGTTCTTCACTCATTGTTTATTCCTTAATATGAGGTGACGATTTATGTTTAAAATTAAGATAGCATGCCGTCGAGTTTGCCTTCACGCTCTAAAGCATAAAGTTGGTCAAAACCGCCAATAAACTGATCATTAATAAAAATTTGAGGAACGGTACGGTGGTTGGTGCGTTGCATCAATTCAACACGTACTTCAGGCGCTTCATTTGATAAATTAATTTCTTTATAAGCCACGCCTTTACGCTCTAGGAGCTGTTTTGCACGAATGCAGTAAGGACATACAGTTGTTGAATAAATCGTAACTTCAGCCATGTTAATCTCCTAAGAAGCGCTTATTTGCTTTTAACTAGAGGTAAGCCTTGAGCTTTCCAGTTGCTAATGCCGCCGTCTAAACGGTATGCATCTGCATGACCGACTTGTTGCAATGCAGAACCTGCCACTTGACCAAGGTTACATACAAAAACCAACGGACGATCAGAAGTTTTTAACTCTTCAATGTGTTTTGTAATTTGGCTATATGGAATATTACGGCTACCGCTAATATGACCTTCGCGGAAGTCTTTCGCATCACGTAAGTCAATCAATTGAGCATTTTTAGCTTTAACTAAAATCCCTAAAGATTGAGGTGAAATTTTGCGACCATTACGCTGGCCTTCAAGAATAAAGAACAGCACGACCAATACAGCCAGCGTTCCAAATAAGAAGGGGTGATTCCCCATAAATTCGAACCAACGTTCCACAATTCACCTAACTACAATTTTAAATTGCCAAGAGTATAGCCCATAAATATGGTGATCAAAATCACCCCTTCAAGGGCATGAACAGAATAAAAATTAATTTTTTTGCTGCGCTTCCGTGATTTCATCGATCAGACGTAAATAACTGTCTAATCGGCGCGGCAAAATTTCGCCATTTTGAGCAGCTATTCTAAGCGCACATTGCTTTTCATGTTTATGCGTACAGTTACGGAACTGACAATAACCCAAATGTGATTCGATCTCAGGGAAACCTTGCTGAACTTTTTCCAATTCTAGGTGCCATAAACCAAATTCACGGATTCCTGGTGAATCAATCAATGCAGAACCTTCACCAAACGCAATTAAGCGCGTAGAGGTGGTGGTGTGCTGACCGAGCGCGGAGTTTTCCGAAATAATATTGGTTTTTTGCGCAGCATCTGGAACAATGGCATTAATTAAAGTGCTCTTACCAACCCCAGACTGACCTACAAATGCGACAGTTTCACCAGAAAGTCGAGCAGAAAGTGTGCTTAAGTCACCATCGGATTGGGTTTGCATGACCTCATAGCCCAAGTCACGATATTCTTGTAATAGTGTTAAAATCGGATCATTGTCTTTAAGCAAATCTGATTTATTTAAGACCAATAATGCTGGAATATCGGCATCTGCACAGGCAACCAAATAGCGATCAATCAGGCCTGGCGCTGGCTCAGGAAGCGGTGCAAATACAATCACAATCAGGCTGACATTGGCTGCGACAGGTTTCACTTTGTGATAACGGTCAGGGCGTGTCAGTAAAGATTGGCGTGGATGAATCGCGGTAATAATCCCTAAACCCGTGATCGGGTCAGCTTGCCATTTGACACGGTCACCCGTCACCAATAATTCGAGATTGGTACGGGTATGGCAGCGCCAAACACTGCCTAATTCGATGGGTTTCCAATGTGGTTCAGGTTCACCTGCTTGCACAATGGGTTTTTCAGGATGTTGGTCGGGTGTAGACAGCGCTTGAACTTCAAGTTGACGACCATAATGTTGGACGACCAAGCCTTCCAAATCTGCAGAAGTATCGATTTCTTCCTGACGAGATTTATGTTGCTTCTGAATGCGACGTTGCTGCTGTTCAGTCAGTCGGCGCTTACGAATTAAAGCCATTCATATCCTAAAAAACCGTGAAAACTAGATGGCAAAAATAGCATGAAAGCAGGGTCTATTTACAGCGCAAGCCCAATAAATTTGCTACTATGTTCATTTTTACAGCCTAATAAGATTGCACATTTATGAGCAGCACACCTGATACACGCCTGATTTGGATTGACCTTGAAATGACAGGTCTAGATACAGATAACGACCAGATTATTGAAGTTGCAACAATTGTGACGGATGATAATTTAAATATTCTGGCGGAAGGGCCTGTGCTTGCGGTACATCAGTCTGACCGTGTGCTCAATGCAATGGATGAATGGAATACTCGCCAACATGGTCAATCAGGCCTAATCGAACGTGTACGTCGTAGTAAATTGACAGCACAAGATGCTGAACAGCAAACTTTAGAATTTTTGAAAAAATGGGTGAATCCAAAATCATCACCAATGTGTGGTAACTCAATTTGCCAAGATCGTCGTTTCTTGCATCGTTTAATGCCTGAAATGGAACAATACTTCCACTACCGTAATCTCGATGTATCATCAGTGAAAGAATTGGCGAAACGCTGGCGCCCAGAGATTATGGGTGGCTTGAAGAAAAATGCCTCACATTTAGCGATGGATGATATCCGAGACTCGATTGCAGAGCTCAAATACTACCGTGAATATTTCTTTATTATGAATAAAGACTAAGGTTGTGAGATCGAAAAAGAGGCGAAAGCCTCTTTTTTTATCCGAGACATTTTCTCTATCGTTGATAGACGTTGGCTTGATGAATCTCGAGAAAACTGGCAGGCTGAGCCAAATCAGTAAAGCCAAATTGGCGATATAAATCATGTGCATCTGCCGTTGCAAGCAACATGCGTCTTAGATCTGCGGAGCCACATTTTTCAAATAAAGTACTCACAATTAATTTTGAATAGCCTTTGCCTCGATGCGCATCGGCGACATAAATATCGGCTAAATAAGCAAAAGTTGCATAATCCGTAATGGCACGACCAAAACCGATGAGTTCTTCATCGAGAAGTAAGGCCACGGCCAAAGAGTTTTCAATCGCTTTTTTCACCACATGTTTTGGAATATCTTTTGACCAATAGGTATGGCTTAAAAAGCGATGCACGGTGTCTAAATCCATTTCATTTTTGTCATCGGTGATTTTTAAATTATTTGGCAGAGGATGGATGTCCATGGCAATACACACTTGAGCTTTTGATCTATGGTTATATTCTTAAAGCAGATCTCCGTTCGCTGTAAATGTTTATTTTGATGGATTTAGACTTGATGCGGATTCAGCTCTATTGCTGATGTACCCTGAATTGCGTTTTATCAAAGAAAAAAAGCAGTGAATTTGCTAAAATGGCGGCTGATTTAACACTGCCTCCAAACCTATGACTGAACTGCTCCAAGATGATGAATATGACCGCCGTTTTGCTGGCGTAGCCAAAATATATAGTGATGAAAGTTTTCATCATTATGAAAAAAGTCATGTCATGGTGATTGGGATCGGTGGTGTAGGCTCATGGGCGGTCGAAGCTTTAGCGCGTACAGGTATTGGTGAGCTAACCTTGGTCGATATGGATGTGGTTGCTGCATCGAATATTAATCGACAATTGCCAGCCATGAGCACGACACTGGGACATGAAAAAATTGAAGTGATGGCAGAGCGCTGCCGTGCGATCAATCCTCGAATCAAAATAAATTTGATTGATGATTATCTCACACCCGAAAATGTCAAAGAAATTTTGGCAGGTGCTCCTGACCTGATTTTAGATTGTATTGATGATGTGAAGGCCAAATTTGCCTTAATGCTACATTGCCGTTTTAATAAAATTCCGTTGATCGTTTCAGGTGGGGCTGGGGGCAAACTTGATCCGCTGAAAATCCGAGTCGCAGATTTATCAAGAACAGAGCAAGACCCGATGTTAGCTAAATTGCGGACACAATTACGCGGCAAAGGCATTTGTAAAAAGCCGAAAGAAAAGTTTGGGATTACCTGTGTTTATTCGATTGATAATCCATTTTCCAGTGCTGATGTTTGTCCAAGTGCGGGCTTACGTTGTGGTGGATATGGTTCAGCAGTAGTGGTGACGTCCAGCTTTGCGATGGTGGCTGTGTCAGAGGTGCTCAAAAAACTTGATGCAAAACGAGCAAAAGCATGACAGCTATCTCATTTTGAAAAAAAAAAGCACCGAATTCGGTGCTTTTTTTGTATATAGAATTAAAATCAGACACAATGTTGGAATAATTAAAATATTGATTTTTTTGGGGCGAGTATGTGGTTTTTACTGATACTAATTTTGGGGATGGGAGCACTTGCGTTTTGGATGTGGAAAAGACCCGATCCAGTGAAACGCGATCAGGCTAAAGCGGTTGGGCATGACTTGTGGATAGACCAATTAGATGCGCAGCTGAAATTCGCAGAACGTTTAATGCTTGATGCACCAACCGACTATGCGCGTGCCTATGAGTTGTATCAAAATTTGGCCAAACAGCATGAAATTCCACAGGCCTATGTCGCTATGGGACAGATGCATTTACAAGGCTTAGGCAGAGAAGTCAGTGTGGAAAATGCGCTGGCTCTATTGGCAAAAGCCAATAGTTTAGGCAGCGATGATGCTGCATATGTGTTGGGACAAGTTGAAGAAGGTATCTATGGCGGTGTACCCAATCTTGAAAAAGCGCAGTATTGGTATCGACATGCGATTTCACGCGGTCATTTGGATGCGCAATATCGACTCGCCGAATTAAACCCAGAAGATCAGACACATGCCGAGCAGCAACATTTAGATTTGTTGCAAAAAAATGCGGACAATGGACATGCCAATTCACAGTATCAATTGGCACAGTTCTATTTAAACCAAGCCACGCCAAATATTGCTTTGGGATTGGAATATTTACTGAAAGCTGCCCAACAAGACCATATGGCGGCTATTCAGCAATTGCAGCAATTCTATGCACAAGGAAAGTATCTTGCGCAAAATGATGAAAAGTCATTGCAATATTTAAAGCGAGGATTGCTACTCGGGCACCAGCAGCAGTTGTATGAATATTATCAAGCAGTATTGATGGGTAAAATCGACGTCGATCAGCGTCAGCGGGTTTATCATGATCTTTTGCAGCAGGCCAAAGAGCACAAAGTTGCTGCAGCCAGCCGATTATTAGGCATTGCACATTTTCATGGTTGGTACTTGGAGAAGCAGGAAACTTTAGGTTTTCGCTTTCTGACCGAAGCTGCTCAACTTAAAGATGCTGATGCAATTAGTCTTATTGCAGCGCTGTATTTTGAAAAGTATTTGGTTAGTGATGATCCGCAAAAAGCATTTGAGTTATATCAAACAGCGTATCAATTCAAACCATTATTCATTAACCAAGTCGGTTTGGCACTATGCTACCTACATGGGGTCGGTGTTGAGCGAAATATCAAGCAAGCACAGCAACTTTTAAATGAAGCTGCTAGGCATTTAAATGATATGTCCATTACTTGTGTCGCCGATCAGAATTATGTGATTGGACGTTTTTATGCATTGCCAGAATATCCTTTACCACATCGTGATCAGTGTCTGAGTTATCTGGAAAAAGCCGCAGAACAAGGTTCGCAGGATGCTGCTTGGTATCTCTACCGTTTAGCCGTGGACAATATCTTGCCTGATCTACAGTTTGATGAAGCTCAAAGCCAGCGGGCATTGTTGAAAGCGGCAAAATTAGGTCATCCTGATGCACTCACGCAACTAGGTCTAGTTAATTTAAAAGGACAATGGGGAACACAAGATTTCCAACAAGCATTGCAGTATTTCTCGCAAGCGGCAGCATTGGGTAATGTGACTGCCTTGTACCAACTTGGTGAAATGTCAGAACATGGTTTAGGTGTACAGCAAGATTTAACCCAAGCGCATAGCTATTATGCACAAGCGGCTCAGGGGATGAGTGCTGCGGCGTTAACGCGATTGGGCTATTTATATATTCATGGCATGGGCGTAGAGCGTGATCTTAAAATTGCACAGCAATATTTGGAAAAAGCGGCCTTGCAAGGCTATGTCGAAGCACAAGAACAATTGGAGAATATTCACGCATTTTTAAATACCAATTAATATTGATGCAAGGCAGTAAGGTGGTATGAAGAGACCTGAAGTTTAGTTTGATGGTCTCTATATTTTTTTAATGCAGAAATAAATAGAGTAAAAATAACATAAAGAATTAATGTGGAAATTTGAATTTTTACTTACATAAAACCCAACAAAGCAGGCAGTTTATGCCTAGAAAAATATGAGTTTTTTTGATTAAATACCCCGCATATTTTATAAAAATCTGATTTTAGATAATAACGATGCTGAACAATATATATTCTGCAATTGAAAAATTGGGCATTAGTCCACAAAAACGTGCTTTGCACATTCAATTTTCCAATACCACGCTGAATGAACAAGTATTCTTGCAACGTATTGATGGGGAACATGCCTTAAGTGAAGGTTTGAATGTTCAGCTCATCTGTCTCTCAACTTCTGCCACGCTCGAACTGAAACAATTTATTGGCACGCAAGTCGCAATCGATCAGGTGACCGATGCGGGGCAACTTTTTCGTATTACCGGGATCATTACAGAAGCATTTCAAGGCCAAAGTGATGGTGCATTAACGCTATATAAGTTGACCTTAGAAGATGCAACGGCACTATGGCATAAGCGTCGTAATAGCCGCGTGTTTATGAATAAATCGGTCAAAGATGTGGTCGAGATTATTTTTAAGGAATGGCAAAAAAAGAGCCCACTTTTTGCAGCGAGCTTAAGTTTGGACTTAAGTGGCTTAAAAAAAGAGTATGACGTTCGACCATTCATGATGCAAAGTAATGAAACCGACTATGATTTTATTACCCGCTTACTACGCAGTGAAGGCATTCATTGGTTGGTCGATGAAGCTCAATCTTTTGTAACATCGTCTGCGACACCCATAGCAGCTCAAAAGCTACGTTTGATTGATGAAAATAGCCAATATCAAGCTTTGGAGCGACGTAATATCCGTTTTCATCGCAGTAGTGCAACTGAAAAAAATGACAGTATGACCAGTTTTATCGGTCAGCGCAGTCTGCAACCGACGTCGGTACATGTGCAACGATGGCAAGCGGATGTGCTTGAACAGGACGAGGGTGGTGGTGCAGTACAAAGCAAGCATCTACATAGTCAAAATCAAGATAATGCGAGCTTAAGCTTAGAGCAGGCATGGCATGTGAGCCCTGCATGGATGCAAGATCTGAATGGTGAAGATGCTGCAACTGCCTCTAATAGTGCTCAAGTTGAACGTCTCAATCAAAATTTTAGTGATTATTATGCGGCTCAAGCCAAACAATTTATTGCTAAAAGTACCGTGCGTGATACACAAGTTGGTTATTGGTTCAAATTGGATGAGCATCCAGAGATTGACCAACATCGTGGTGCCGATCAAGAATTTTTGATTTTATCTAAGTCTTTTTATAACCAAAATAATTTACCCAAAGACTTAACCGATCAAGTTACACAGTTAATCCATCAAAGTCAGTGGCAAGTCAAACAAAGCGATGCGGATGAACGCCAAGCCAATACCTTGGCTTTGCAACGTCGAAATATTACGACCGTTCCTGAATTTAATCCACTTACACATCGACCAGTAACACATCCGCAGCGTGCTAAAGTTGTGGGGCCTGCCGGTGAAGAAATCCATGTTGATGAATGGGGGCGGATAAAAGTCCGTTTTCTGTTTACCCGTTCTGATGATCATAGCCATGATGGTGGTGCAGGTGCGAACAATAATGACACAGACTCGGCTTGGGTTGATGTGCTGACGCCTTGGGCCGGCGAAGGTTATGGCGCACGCTTCTTACCTCGAATTGGTGAAATAGTCGTCGTTGATTTCTTTGATGGCAATATTGACCGACCTTTTGTCGTGGGGCGTATTCATGAAGCGCAGCGTAGTCCCACTAAATTTGACAATAAAGGACAATTACCCGATACCAAAAAACTCGCGGGAATTCGTTCCAAAGAAGTGGCGGGAGAGGGTTTTGGTCAATTACGCTTTGATGACACCACGGGGCAAATTAGTACCCAGCTGCAAAGTAGTCATGGTGCGAGCCAACTGAACCTCGGTAAGCTCAGTCATCCAAAAGATAAAGCAGAAAGTGAAGATCGGGGTGAAGGTTTTGAGCTGCGGACCGATCAATGGGGGGCAGTACGAGCTGGACAAGGTTTATTGGTGTCGACTTATAAACAGGAAAAGGCCAATGGTGAACATTTAGATGCAGAGATTGCAAGAACACAGCTGGAGACGAGTCATAGTAATAGTAAGTCTTTAAGTGATATTGCAAAACAACAAAAAACAGATGAAATTGAATCTGTTGAACAGCTAAAAGCTTTTGCCAGTGAAATAGAAAAAGATATCGCTAAATTTAAAAAAGCCATTCTTTTACTTAACTCAGTGGATGGTATTGCACTTAGTACACCAGAGGATATTCATTTATCTGCAACAGGCATGATCAACCAAATTGCCGGTGATAGCATTAACCTGAGTACGCAAAAAAATATTGTGGGACAAGCTTTAGGTAAGGTTAGCTTATTTGCAGCTCAAGGTGGCATTAAAGCAATAGCAGCGCAAAGTAAAGTCGAAATTCAGGCACAGTCTGATGCTTTGGATATTTTGGCAAAAAAAGGAATTACGATTTCTTCTACTGAGGACAAAATAGAGATTAGCAGTCCTAAAGAGATTGTGATCACAGGAGCTACTTCCCAAATTACTTTAAATGGCTCGGGAATTTTTGCTAAGACAGGCGGTAAATTTGAAGTAAATGCAGGGCAGCATCTATTTAAACCAGCATCGAGTGCTAGCAAGTCTGCACAACTTCCTGCTTCTAATCCGATGAAAGGGGCTTTAGAACTGCTTAAGAGCTATGGTGGTCAAGATTTCTTTAGCGGAACTGGATTTAAAGTGATTGATGCTTTGGGCAAGCAAGTTACAGGAAAATTAGACGGCAATGGCTTTGCTCAAGTAACGGGTATTGCACCAGGACCGGCTAAAGTTGAGTTTGACAAAGATCCTCGAAGTGCTTGGGATTCAGCGAGTCATTTTAAGCGTGACTATCAATGGGCAGAAAACGTTGTACCGGGAGCTTCAGACTTGATTCAGAATGCACTCGGGTCGTTGGGGCAAAATTTAACTTCACAGCTTAAAGATAACTTATTCAATTTAAATGCAGATTCTTTAAAAAATATAGGAAAAAATGCATTAAAAGATGTTGGTGGACAAGCGTTAAATCAATTTAAAGACCAAGTCAGCAACTCTGCACTATCTGCAATTTCATCGAAACTCAACTTTGGGCTTTCTGCTTCACAAATGGCAAGTTTGGGTCAGGGGGCACAAGGCTTATCCAGCGTATTAGGTGGAAGTGGAATGAGTAACGGCATCGTTTCTGGGTCAACTGCTGCCGCAGTTCAGAACTCTCAAGCAACCATTGATAAGGACATTGTGGGCCGTAAAATTTCTTATTCCACACGCGCATTGACCTATACAGAAACCATTCGAGAAGGCTCTGCAACGCCCGCGAATGTGACAGCTGCACCAGTCGCGGTGCCTAAAGTGCCTGAAATAAAAGTAGCAGAAGCGGCACCAGCACAAGCGATACCAGTCCTTGCTAGTGACGATGATTGGGTAGATAGGAAGCAATATTCAAGCCCTTATCTCACTTATATCGAAACTACACGACCGAAAAAGAACAATGGTTAGCGTTTGCTAAAGCTAGCGTCAAACACAGTTTTAAATATTTAGAATTTGAGTAATAGGTTTTTACATGACAATTGATCAAAATGTTCAAAAAGAACAACAGACAATAAATAAGCCAGCCGTAGAACTGGCAATTTTTAATTTAGAAAGTGTGACGCATACTGAAGATCATAAATTTATAGCACATCAAATTCAGGATTATTTAAAAGCGTGTGGAAATACCAGCCTTGAGCAGTTAAAAGCCAATGCAAATGTGCCTACGGTGGCCAATATTTTTGCACTTTCAGGTGCAGTGTTGGACTTACTATTATTTGCAACCGAGCAAGAACAAGGCGATGCCGCTTTGCAAAAATCTGCTTTGCTGAGCATGAACCTGATTGGCTTATATTTAGAGCCAAAAGCTGAAGCGCATGTGCGTATGGCATTGCGTCCATTATTGGGATTGATGGCTGAAAAGCTCTATCCAGAAAATGGCAAAATTCAAGAAGCTGATATTCGCCGTATGACCTTGCATTTAAATGCACAAATGGCAGGAGATTTAGAAAAGTTTCTGACTGAAACACAGGCCAAACTACCTAGCCTGCTTTCAGGTGCGACAAATTTAGGAACATCAATATTAAACACTTTTGCAGCACCTATTCAGTCGGGGCTGGTTTCACCGACTATTAGCTTTGGTGCAAGTGCTGAAAAACGAGATCCGGCAGAACAATTTAGCAATTGGGCAAAACCGCTGATTGATTTAAGTAAAACCAGCGCACTTGCCAATATGCTACCTAAAATTAGAAAAGCACAGACAGGTACATTATTGCAAACCGAAGCAACTCAGGCATTGAGCTTACTTCCTAATGAAATTCAAAAACAAAGCAATGCGGGGCAAAAATATACCTTGGCATGGCTTATTCAAGAAACTTTAAAAGCCATCAAAAAACAAGGCAATAAAGCCAGTGCGAGTGTGCCTTTAAACCAAACAGGTGAGCACGAACAGCATACGACAGGTGATACTTTAGAGTTTTTATATTTACAAGTTGATGCCTTAAATAATTCATCGTGTATGGGAGCAGACTCTCAATCTGGAAACAGCATTAGTTATTCGATTGGTGCGGAACGCGTGAATCATACCGATTTTTATTTATCTAAAGTGGGTTTTTCTTTTAGTCGTCAATACAATTCACAAATGGATGAGTTTGATGACAGTATGATTGGCGCTCGCTGGATGATGCCATTTTCTAATGTCATTCTCCAAAATTTAAACGGTTATCTCTTTATTGATAGCAATGGACGGAAGCATCAGCTCCCAGAGTCAATTTTGTATGAGGCATATACGGTACCCTATGAAGGCTTCACGGTAGAACCTCTAGAAAATGAAGACTTGTTGTTGAATTTTGGTTCAGATTGGAACTTTCATTTTCATAGTTTTAATGGTGGTCGGCATTACCATCTTGTACAGCAGTTTAATGAAAAAACAGAAGAAAAAGTTGTACTTGAATATCTTTTGTTGGAACAAGTTGCTTATTTACAAGCAATCGATTTCCAATTGAAAAGTGGAAAGCATAAAGTTAAATTTGCATTTAATGATCAAGTTAAAATTATCGCAGCTTTTGTTGATGAGCAGCCTGAGCCTTTGTCGCGTTATGAATATGATCAACAAGGGAATTTGATCAAGGTGATTGATCAAAATGGTCATACCCGTAGTTATGAGTATAACGAGGCACACCAATTAATGCGTTATACTGACCGTACAGGGCGTGGACAAAATATTCGTTATGAGTCGACTGACTCCAAAGCTAAGGCGATCGCAGAATGGGCTGATGACGGTAGTTTCAAAACACGTTTAGAGTGGCACCCGCGTTTACGTCAGGTGGCGGTGTATGATGCCTATGATGTGCCAACTTATTATTATTTTGACTTAGATGGCTTTACCTATCGTACACGTTTAGCCGATGGACGAGAAAAGTGGCTTTCGCGTGACAGTCAAAAACGCATCACCCGCCAAATTGACTTTGCAGGGCTGGAAACTGAACAGGTTTATAATGATCAAGGCCAGCTAATTAAAATTGTTCAACCCAATGGTGGTATCATCCATTTTGCCTATGATGAAGCAGGGAATTTATCTGAAACCAAAGACCCCGAAGGCAATATCTGGGAAAAAGAGTATGATGCTGATGGTAATGTCACCAAGGAAATTAATCCTTTAGGTCATGCAACACAGTATAAATATAATAATGATAATCAAATTGTTGAAATTATTGATGCCAAAGGCGGTTCTAAAAAAATCCAATATAACGACCTTGGACAAATGGTGTCTTATAGCGATTGCTCAGGCAAAGAAAGCGCATGGGAGTACGATGAGGAAGGAACACTTACCGCACAACAATCTGCTGATGCGCAGCAAGTCAAATATATCTACAGCTCAGCAGGAAAAGATAAAGGACAGCTCAAAACTATTGTTTATCCTGATGGACTCAAAGAACAATTTGAACATGATCAAGAAGGAAGATTACTTAAACATACCGATACCAAAGGCTTAGTCACACAATATCGCTACAATACTGTTGGCTTACTTGAACAAAGAATTGATGCCAATAGACACCAAATTGGCTATCAGTGGGACAAACAAGGTCGGATTCAGAAACTCATCAACCAAAACCATGCCGAATATTTATTTGGTTATAATCGTTTTGGGCAGTTGGTGCATGAACAAGCCTTTGATGGCGAAGAAAAGTATTACAGCTACAATGAAAATGGACAACTACTCCAAATCCGTCAACTGAATATCCTGACCCAATTTGGCTACCACCCAGATGGCTCAATCGCTTCAAAAACCTATATGCATGTGCAAACAAGTCATAGTCAAACCGAAGAATTCGAATACAACCTGAATAATCAACTCAGCCAGGTGACAAATAAAGAAAGCCAAATTAACTTTTATCGAAATCCGCTCGGGCAGTTGGTACGCGAACATCAGCACTATAACGTGCCAAATTTAAAGCCGCTGACTGCAGTGTTGCGTTACGAATACGATGAGTTGGGCAACTTAAGCAAGACTATCCGCCCAGATGGACAAGTCCAAACCAATCTGACATATGGTTCAGGGCATATCTATGGCATCGCCTTTAACCAACAAGATATGGTGGCATTCCAACGTGATGATTTGCATCGTGAAACAGTACGCATGTTGGCCAATGGCTTAATTCAAAGCAAAAATTATAATGATGTCGGTCTGCTGAGTTCACAAATTATTCGACCAGAACAAGAAACTACAGGTCGTGTACAGCATCAAGCAGAACGTCATTATCAATACGATAAAAACTACTTACTGACCCAAGTTGAGGACAGTCGCTTAGGTCAACTCAACTATCAATACGATGTAATTGGACGATTGATCAAAAGCCAAGGTCCGCAACTTACAGAAAGCTTTGCCTTTGACCCAGCGGGTAACTTGATTGACCCGATTGCGACACAATCATCACAAGTGAAAAATAACCTGATTACGCAATATCAAGGCAAACACTATAAATACGATGCACTGGGCAATGTGGTTGAAACCACCCAAGCTGGTAAAACGCTTAAATTGACTTGGGATAACCTGAATCGTTTAGAGCGAAGTGACAATAATGGTCAAGTCACGACTTATGGCTATGATGTCTTTGGGCGACGCTTATATAAACATAGCCCGATAGAAAACAGCTTAACGTTATTTGGTTGGGATGGTGACTTAATGATTTGGGAGTCACAACAATCCAGTAATGAACAAACACAATATACCAAACATTATGTTTATGAGCCGAATAGCCTTGTACCATTATTACAAACAGGCTATGCAGGATTTATTAAATTAATCGAAACGCCAGATTACTTAAAGTTCCAAACAGAACCTTACTCAGTTTATAAAGACCCTGTATGGAAAACTGAAACACGGAAGAATAAGGCTGAGTTAGAACGGGTTACGTTTTATCATTGTGATCAAGTGGGTACACCACAAACACTAAGTAATGAGTTAGGTGAATGCGTTTGGGAAATCAAACAGGATACATGGGGCACTTCTTTAGGGATCAAGGCGAGTGAAAACTCACTTGAACAAACCAATATCCGATTTCAGGGACAATACTTTGATCGTGAAACAGGTTTACATTATAACCGTTACAGATATTATGAGCCACATAGTGCAAGGTATTTGAGTAAGGATCCAATTGGCTTATTTGGGGGGGTAAATAATAGTAGTTATGTAAGTGATCCGAATCTGTGGGTGGATCCATTAGGGTTGATACAGTGGACGGGCAGTGCATACCAAGTAAGTTTAGCATTTGCTAATGGGGGGGATTTTACCCTAACGAGTGAGTGCAAGAATGGGCGAAGAGCAAAAGTACAAATTTATGCTGGGGGAGTAGGTTATTCCAAAGGGCTTTCTGTTGGCGCTTTTGGCATGAATTCTGTAACGTTTGAAGATGGGCTTAGTAGAATTGAACCTGATGTTTTTAACGGGGATTGGGTAGATAAAGGAGTTGCGCTAAGCGTTGTAAAAGGTGTTTCAGTTGGTAATACACATATAGGAAAAGCTCGATCAGTAGGATGGTATACATGGATTACTAGAGGCTATGTGGCGTCAGTTGGTGCTACAGGGGGGGAAGCAAGAGTTACTAGCCAAAGGTTTGAGAGTTGTAGAAATTACACATGTGATGATACGTGTAGAGAGGAGATTAAAAGAAGAACTGAGGAAGCGAAAAAATATCCAAAGCCAGATCCAATTTATATTCCACCGTCTTCTCAGTGGTTTAGTGGATTTTAATATTTATTGAGGTTATCAAATGAAAAAAAGTGTTTTAGTTTTAATGGTGCTATTAATCTGTTCTTGTTCTAATACAAAGAATGTTATGAATGATATTAAAAATAATCAAGAGGATAAGCATAATGTTGAAATTAATGTTTTAAGTGATAATGAGAATTATGAAATAGCTATTAGCTATAAAGATTCAAATCCAAAATTATATATTCAGTATCTAACAGAAGCAGCTCAAGAAGGAGATCCAATAGCACAAGATGAATTGGCGGGCGAATATGCATTTGGAGAAAGACTAGAAAAAAATCCTAATTTATATTTATATTGGGAGGAAAAATCTGCTTTACAAAATTATAGTTTGGCTCAATTAAATTTAGGGTTGTCCTATTTGTTAGGTACGAATGGGTTAAAAAAAGATAATTTAAATGCAAAAAAATGGTTAAATAAGGCTGCTTTAAATGGTGAGGAGGTAGCGCAAGAGTATTTAAAAAGACTTGAAAATGGTGAATTTAACTCTAAATAACTTTACATTATTTGTGGGTGTCTTAAATTATTATAGGTATTATGTTGAGATATTTTGATCATAGTTTTTTTTGATGATATGTAATTACTAGGGTGTGTCCTCATTTGGCTTTGCACCAAATAAATATACAGGCTATACGAATCATAGATTTATAATTGCGTGCCAGTTTATCAAATCGAGTTGCAATAGCACGGAAATGTTTTAATCTCGCAAAAGCATTTTCAACTAAATGTCTTAATTTATATAGATATTTATCAAATTCCTTATTCGATCTCTTACTGTTTGATCTCAATGGAATAATGGGAATCATATTCTTGTTCTTGGCATATATTCTAATGTGCTCAGCATCATACCCCTTATCAGCAATGAGATAAGTTGCCTCGTCTACCGTATCAATCAGTTGTTTTGCAACTTGACTGTCGTGGACGTCACCCTCAGTGATTTTAAAATCAATCGGTAATCCATTCACGTCGGTTGCAAGATGTATTTTTGTTGTTCGTCCACCGCGTGATTGTCCAATTGCTCTTTCGAAACCATGCCGAGCTCCACTTGCATGTTGATGCACGCGTATGTAGCTTCCGTCAATGAATACCCATTCTTGATCCAAGATGCCTCGTAATCTAAAAAAAATTTATCCCACAATCCCTTGCTTGCCCAACGATTAAAGCGATTGTAAGCAGTTTGCCAAGGACAAAATTCTTGGGGAATATCACGCCATGTGGCGCCTGTACGCAGTTTCCATAAGATCGCTTCCATGATATTTCTACTATTCTTTGAACAGTAACAACCGTGTAATCGCATAGTATCTTGAATTTGCTGCCAGATATCATCGGTGAGAAGAGTACGTGCCATTGAAAAAATATAGAAATCAAAAGAGCTTAAAGGAGGATTTTAAGTATTTAAAACCAATTTTTCAAATGAGGACACGCCCTAAAATAATTCTTAAATGGATTTCTTAATGAGGCAAAGAAATCTATTCAAGAATTATCAATTTCGTATGATTGAATAATTGGTGAGTATACTAAGTTGGAAATTAGTATAGATAAAAGTGGAATTGATTTATCGGGATAGCTTTATTAAATTATCATTAAATACTTATTTGGTAATATAATATTGGTATGAATAAGTCTGCACCTAAAATTTATTATACAATCAATCATCATATAATTAAGTTTTTATTAATCACGATAATATTGGCTATTAGATTTAATTTTAAAACTCAATGATATACGTAAGAAAATAATAAACGAGCTAGAAATTAAACTTACTCTGATACAGCGCTTCAATGTTATTTAATGATCAAATATCTATTTTGACTTTTTTGTGAGTGGTCACAGGTTTTGTTCAGAGTGTTGTTAAACTCTATGGATAGACTTTCTCTGAATATCAAAAAAGTAGTGATGGACAGCATCTATTCATTGATTTCACTGGCATGGAATTTTCAGGTACAAAGTTAAAAACGTTATATCAGTATAAAGATATTATAGAAAATGGTAGTTAAGTGGTAACTCAAAGATTAAATAACAGACTTTTAATGAAAAGCCCCTCTAGGGCTTTTTATCTATAACTTAAGGCAACTGCTTTATCGGACTACCACCTAAAGCTTGCATCAAGATCACATAAGCATTGTATTGACTTTGCTTGGTTTGAACCAAAGACAGTCGAGCATTACGTGTGGTTTCTTGTGCATCGAGTAAGTTTTTCAACGCAATGGCACCATTTCGATAACGTACTTCTGTTAAATGTTCAGTCTTCTCTGCAAGCTGTAAATTACGTTCTTGTAATGCAACTTGTTGGCTTAACTCAGTACGATTGGATAGTGCATTTTCCACATCGGCAAAAGCCTGATACAAGGTCTGACGATATTGAATAATAGATTTTTCATAATCTAAATCACTAATCGCAAGGTCTTTCTTCATATCGTTATATTGCAAGAAAGGTAAACTTAAACTTGCACCCAAAGCCAAAGCTGGGTTTTGTAATAAATTACTCAAAGACGTACTGCTCGAACCTAAACTGCCAGTTAAACTGATTGAAGGATAGTAACTGGCTTTCGTTGCATCTTTATTTGCCAAAGCTTTACGTAATCTTAATTCGCTCGCTTGTAAATCTGGACGGCGAGACAACAACTCGGCAGGTAAACCTGCTGCAATCGTCGGTAATGCAATTCGAGGTAAACGCTGTGGCTCAGCAATATTCAGTTGCTGTACAGGCTGATGCAATAACACAGCCAATGCAGTACGTGTTTCCACTTTTTGTTGGGCAATTTGGCTTAAGGTCGCTTTTTGACTTTGTACAGATTGTTCCGCTTGCGTTAGATCTAAACCTGATACGGCGCCAGCTTTGTATTGCACCTTGACCAAGTCATAGGTTTTTTGCGTACTGGCTAAGTTTTGCTGTGCAATACTGTAGCGCTCATTTAAATAGCCGAGCTGCCAATATAGATTAGCTGTTGTTGCAATCAAGCTTTGAGCAGTGGCTTGCAGGTCTTGTTCAGTTGCTAAAGCTTCCCATTTTGCGGCCTCTGTCTGGCTAGCCAAACGACCAAATAAATCTACTTCATAACTAACACCACCGTTGAGTGACACACCTTTTGATGAATCATCACCTGAGTTAAGGTCAAAGTTATGTCCAGTTGAAACACTTGAGCTCACGCGTGGCCCTTGTTTATTTTCAGCCAAACCTGCTTGTAGTCGAGCTTGCTGTAAATTAATACCTGCAACAGCGAGGTCAGTATTGGCAGCTAAAACTTGATTCACCAACTGGTTTAATTGAGCATCATTAAACAATGTCCACCATTGGTCAGCATACGTATCGGCATGAACTTGCTGACTCATGGCTTTCGCATTTTGAAATTGCGTCGGGATTTGTGTTGCAGGAGCTTCATACGGCGTCTTAACCACAGCGGCACAGCCGACTAGGCTACTTCCGAGAATGAAGGCACTTGCAAGTTTAGTTAAGGTCATTTGCATCATTATTTCCTTATTCGCGAGAAAGCGCATCGACAGGGTTAAGCTGTGCGGCATTACGTGCAGGAATAAAGCCAAACACAATACCAATCATACTTGAGCAGACAAATGCAGCAACGATAGATGTCGTTGAATAGGCCATTTGGAATGTTCCACCGGCAAAATGACTAATCAATTGTCCAATACCCAAAGATAATAAAACTCCAAGTACACCGCCTAAAATACACACCAACACCGCCTCAATCAGGAACTGTTGCAGAATGTCACTTTGACGGGCGCCCACGGCCATACGCACACCAATTTCTTGAGTACGCTCAGTCACAGAAACCAACATAATGTTCATGACCCCGATACCACCGACGATCAATGAAATCACCGCAATCGCAGACACCAATAAGGTCATAGTTGCTGTGGTTTGTTGAATGGTTTCACGGATACTATCGGAGTTCTGTGTAAAGACATCTTGCGCGCCATGACGTTGCACCAATAAGTTTAATATGGCGTTCTCAGCAGCAGCACTTGGGTATTCATCTTTTACGCGGACAATGATGCTGCGTACATTCGACTGACCTAACATACGACTCATGACCGTGGAATACGGCAAATACACATTCAGGCTATCTGAGTTACCCATCATGCTTTTTTGTTCTTCGATCACACCAATGATACGGCTCGGCACACTGCCTAATAAAATCACTTGACCCACAGGGTTGGTGCCATCGGCAAAGAAGGTATTTTTAGTATTACTATCAATCACCACATCTTGCGCTTGCTCAGTCACGCTTTCTTTATCAAAAGGCTGACCCGAAGCGAAGTTCATTCCTTTGACATAGAAAAAATCTTCACTCACGCCATTCACTGTGGTCGACGCTTCTGTGTCTTTAAAACGTGCTGTAACAGATGAATTGACTGAAGGACTAACGCCATCGACATAAGGTTGTTCCGCAAGGGCCGTCGCATCGGCTGGAACCAATGTTTTTACTTGCGATGATCTTGAGTTATCACCAAATCCACGACCTTGATAAACCGTGATGGTATTGGTACCTAAACTGCTGATATTTTCTAAAATTTGCTTTTGTGAACCATTCCCAAGAGCCACAACAGAAACCACAGAAGCGATACCAATAATGATCCCGAGCATGGTTAAAAATGTACGCATCCGGTGTGCATTCATGGCAAGAATCGCCATACGGAATGCTTCACCAAGGCGGTCAACGGCTGAGCGCCAGCTCGAGGTTTTTTTCTGTGTGTTTGGAACGAGTTGTTGTTTTTCTAAAGGTTCATCACCTGTTTCAGGTACATTGGGCTGATCTGAGATGATATTACCGTCAGAAATTTCAATAATTCGAGTCGCATTTTTTGCAACATTATGGTCGTGCGTGACCAAAATAATGGTATGACCTTTGGCATTGAGTTCGCGCAAAATCCGCATCACTTCAATACCACTATTCTTATCCAATGCACCGGTGGGTTCATCGGCAAGAATAACGTCACCACCATTCATGAGGGCGCGGGCAATCGACACACGTTGTTGCTGACCACCCGAGAGTTGGCTCGGACGGTTTTGAGTTTTTTCACCCAATCCTAGGTCGGTCAGCAGTTGCTTGGCACGTGCATTACGTTCGGTTGCATCTGCACCGGCATAGATAGCGGGAACTTCGACGTTACCCGCAGCATTCAAATCACCGAGTAAGTGATAACGCTGGAAAATAAAGCCGAAATATTCACGGCGTAACTGTGCCAGTTCATCAGGTTCAAGTTCACGGGTTTCACGCCCCTTGACCTTGTAACTACCTTTGGTTGGCTTATCTAAACACCCCAAAATGTTCATGAGGGTAGATTTACCAGAACCGGACTGACCTACAATCGCCACCAGTTCACCTGGGTAAATCTCAAGATTAACCCCTTTTAGAATCTGGACTGTGCTTTCACCAGCAGGGAATTCACGAGTCAGATTCTTGACCTCGAGTAGAGGCGTCTGATTTTGACTCATCATTACATTCTCATTGGGCCGCCGCGATTACTGCGTTTTGCAGAATCATTACTAGTGTCTGAACCGTCGGCAATCACGACTTGATCACCTTGTTTTAAGCCACGAATCACTTGTGCGGTCACACGGTTATTTAAGCCAAGTAATACGGGTTGAGGTTGCGCAGCGCCATCCGCTTGTAATACACGCACCATGGCAACGCTCGCTTTACCTTGTTTGACCAGTGCCTTTTCAGCTTCAGTCAGTTCTAAACCTTTAGGACGATTTGGATGGTCTTTGTTCGATTTAGCTTCTGCGTTGGCATTTTTATCCGCAGATCGACCATCGGTAGACGTATTATTTCGGCTACGTTGTGGACGGTTTGAGGTTTGTACGGCAGCGGCAGGTACCGTTAAGACATTCTTGGCTTCATCTAAAATGATATACACCTGAGCGGTCATATCGATACGCAATTTGCCATCTTCATTTGGGACATCAAATAACGCATTGTAGTAAACCGCAGTACTTGAAGACGAAGAGGTATTGCTGTTGCTTTCGGTGTTAATTGAATTTGGTGCAGGTTCAACTTGGCGCAGGGTAGCATAGTGTTTTGTTTCACTGTCGCCCAAGGTTGTAAAATAAACGTTTTGACCTTCTTGGACTTTCATCACATCGGCTTCTGAAATTTCAGCTTTAATGGTCATGGTGTCGAGTTTTGCCAATTTCACAATGGTTGGCGCACTTTGGTTGGCATTTACGGTTTGACCTTCTTCAGTCACAATCGCCACGATGGTTCCATCCATAGGTGCAACAATTTGTGTATAGCCTAAGTCTTCTTTTGCAGTCGCTAAAGTTAAACGTGATTGTTCGATTTGTGCATTAATGGCTGCAATATCAGCTTGCGCAGTTTTATAACTTGCTAGCGCAGATTCAAGTTCTGCACGACTAGTCGCGTCTTGAGCGTACATTGCTTGTTGACGATTATATTCAGCTTGGACTTTTGCAAGATTTGCTTGTTTAACTGCCAATTGCGCTTGTTGGTTTTTGATGCTGGCTTCTGCAGTTTTTAAATCATTTTCCTGACGTACCGAGTCAATTCGGGCAATCAGCTGACCTTGTTTCACTTCATCACCGAGCTGCACATACATCTTTTTCACCTGACCAGAAACCTGTGCACCAACACTCACCATTTTGGTTGCTTCAAGTACACCTGTTGCAAGCACAGAGTTTTCAATGTCACCACGACTCACTTCAGCAGTAATATATTGCGGCTGAGTTTCTTTAGGTTTTAGGAAATGCCATGCAGTGACAGCGATTGCCAAAGCAACGATGATGGCTACGATCAATTTTGCTGGTTTTATTTTTGGCATGATTGGCAGTTAAAAGTTTAGAAAGATGATTGAATTATAAGATTTAAATACGGATAAATTGTGAATATTTTAGCAAAGAAGTAATGATTATTATTTCCTTTTAGGCTTTCCGATTGATATGAAGGGACTTAGCAGAATCTGTAAACAGACTCATTCTACTGCGTAAAATAATTTTTTAACTGTAACTAAATGCCAATTAAAGTACAAAAAGCATATTTCATGCCTATTTATTTGAATCTAATTTCAAATTAGAAAAAAGTTGAATGAAAATTAAAAAAAGTGGTGATATAAAGCTTTTTTGTAGCCTATGTTAATGATATTAAAATAAAAATATGCATTGTGTTTGTGCTTTAGTGTGCACAGTTTTTGTTGAGCGTGTGTGATTTTTTGCAATAGTCTTGTTCTAAAAATGCAGCTAAGATCAAAACCCATAAAAAAATTATGGGTTTAATGATAAGTGGTTTTTTTTCATTAAATATACAAAATAAAATAGGAATATAAGTCGGGGTTAGATATGGAATGGAATGAAAAATATAATATCGGCATTGATGTTATTGATAATCAACATCGCCAGATTTTAGATTATATCAATACGTTGGAAGCAATCCTCGTGAATGGCAGTCGAGAGAAAATCAAAGAGGTTTTGGATGATTTGATTGACTATACACAATCGCATTTCAGCTTTGAAGAAAATTTATTGGAACAGGTACATTATCAGTATTTGCCGTCTCATCGTGGGATTCATGAGCATTTTGTGAGGCGACTGAATGAGTATCGAACCAAATTTGAAAATGGTGTTTCGGTTGAACAAGATTTATATCGTTTATTGTCTAAATGGCTGATTAATCACATTCAGCATGATGATCAAGATTATGTAGATTCAGTGCGAGACAATATGCTGCACTATCTGCGCTCGCAGGAACAGAAAAAAGGCAAAAGTTGGTTTGCTCGCTTTTTTAGTTAAGTCAACAGGGACGGAAATAACCTTTTACCGCACATCTGAGCAATGGCTTGCATAATCAGATGTTCGGCATTTTCATGTCCCAAACCTTTAATCGAGGCATCTAAACGTAACAGTAGGGCAGGCCAAGTCAAAAACTCATTGGCATTTAAACGGCGTAAAGCTTGTTGATACAGCCCGACTTTGGTTTTCCAGATACCAATTTGTAAGGCATTTTGTGGTTGCTCAAACAGTTGCATAAGCAAGCGCATTTCCTTACTGATACTCCATAAAATGAGTGACATTGGCTCACCAGAGGCAATCAAATATTGAAAAATTTTAATTGATTGCGCCAAATTGCCTTGCAGCATTGCATCATTTAAATCATAGGTGGTGTAGCGTGACTGATCTTGTAAGCAAGAGTACAGATGATCTATCTGGATCATCTCTGCCTCAGGAAAAGTATCTGCGACACGCATTAAACTATTTTTTGCAGCCAGTAAGTTGTGCTCATGATGCTGTTCTAGCCATTGCCAAGCATCATTGGCGAGTTTAATGCCGAGCTTTTGTGCTTCAACGGCCAAAATTTGCTGACGATCTTTAGGGTAGTTTGCAGTCAGTGCAACATTGACTCCATTGGCATCAATGGTTTGGAAAAAACTGGTCTTTAAACTCGCACTGTCTTGCTTCGGCATGACCACGAGCAGCAAGTTACTTTCATTTTGCTGCAAATAGCTTTTTAACAATTTTAGTCCATTGGCATCGGGTTTAATGCTGCCATGTGCCTCAATTGCCAGTTGACTGGAAAATAATGACAAGCTATTTAAAGCATTAAAGACATTTTTCCAATCGGACGCAGAGCTAATGTCATACCGTTGACGCTCGATTTCTCTAGCGTTCCAACTCTTACGAAATGCATCGAGGAGATTTTGTTCAAGTAATGGCTCTTGACCATGTAGCACCCAGGCACCTTGCGCTTCATCTACACGTTTTAATGCCTGAAGATAGTCAAGTTTCATAAATCAAAATTACTCAGCTTTGGTCGGTGCAGTTAGTGGGTTTGCTTTTGGTAAGCGGTTTGATGAAATTTGGCGCACGATCTGTTGTGCAATGTCATCAATAATCACTTGTTTTAAATATTTTTCTTCTTGGTCATCAGTGTTCACGGTTGCTACGTCGTATTGGTAGCTACGTGTTGCCATCAATGTACGTGGTTCTGTCACAGGGTTACCTTGAGCATCTTCAATTTGGAACGTCACATTCAAGCGCAGTAAAGTTTCAACCAATTTACCATTGAGTTCTAAACGACGTGGAGTGTAATCCAACACATGTAAGACATAGGCATTTTGATTATTACTCAGTTGCACACCCGCAGAACCTAAATAAATCGCTAACTTTTCATGTAAGTCATCCGTATCTTCAGGAAGTGCCAATCGCATATTGGAATAGGCCACAGGTACAGCAGCAGGGTTGGTGCCTTTTAAATGAAAACCACAACCGACCATGCCTGCGCTAAGGCCCATAGTTAATACAATTGCAGCAACACGTTGAACCAAGTGCATAAAGTGTCCTCTGTTTCCCGAAGGGATAATGTTGAAATCCTGTGTGGATTGTAAAGTCAAAGCCCGTTGACTGGCAACGGGCTTTGTTTGGGAATTGTTTTTTAATCCCTCCCGACCTCCCTTTAAAAAAGGGAGGAGATCCGATTTTTTGTTGGGAGCGGGAAGTCCCCCTTTTATAAAGGTGAGAAGCAATGCTTCGCAAGAGGGGGATTAAATTAAACCACCAAATTCACTAATTTATTCGGCACAACAATCTCTTTCTTGGTTGGACCAGTCAAGAATTGCTGAACTTCAGGTAATGCTTTTGCTTGCGCCAGAATGTCATCTTTAGAGGCATCGACAGACACTTCTAATTTGCCACGAAGTTTACCGTTCACTTGCACTACAATCGTTTGTGTATTGCGAGTCAGCGCAGATTCATCTACCGCAGGGAAGCGTGCTGATGTTAATTCGATACCAAACTCAGCCAATAAGGTTTGGCTTAAATGTGGTGCAAAAGGAGCAAGTAAAGTTAGAAGAGTCGTGATTGATTCACGTGCAACGGCAACGTCATTGTCATCTTTCGCTTCAAACTTATTGTTGGCATTCAAAAGTTCCATCATCGCAGCAATCGCGGTGTTGAAGGCATGACGACGTGCAATGTCATCACTCACTTTTTGAATGGTTTCGTGTGTTTTACGACGCAAGTCTTGTGCAGCGGTAGATAGTGTCGCTTTGTCGATGTTTGCAGCAGAGTTGCCTTGTTCAAGGAAACCAGATGCTAGGCGCCATACACGTTTTAAGAAACGGTTTGCACCTTCAACACCTGCGTCAGACCATTCTAGTGATTGATCTGGTGGAGCTGCGAACATCATGAATACACGTGCAGTATCTGCACCGTATTGGTCAATAATTGCTTGTGGGTCGATCCCGTTGTTCTTCGATTTCGACATTTTTTCTTGACCACCAACGATCACGTCTTGACCATCTTCTTTGTATTTCGCAGAAGTGATACGACCTTTTTCGTCACGCTCAAGTTCGATGTCAGCAGGGTTAAACCATGTTTTCTTACCTGATTCCGCTTCACGGTAATAGGTATCCGCAAGTACCATACCTTGTGTTAACAAGTTGGTGAATGGTTCGTTGCCTTGGACTACACCTTCATCACGCATCAATTTGTGGAAGAAGCGTGCATAAAGTAAATGTAGAATCGCGTGTTCAACACCACCGATGTATTGGTTTACAGGTAACCATGTTTGACCTGCAGCAGGATCCACCATGCCGCCAGTAAAGTCTGGAGATGCATAACGTGCGTAGTACCAAGACGATTCTACGAAAGTATCTAGCGTATCTGTTTCACGACGAGCATCGCCACCACAGCATGGGCAAGTGGTTTCATAGAACTCAGGCATTTTGTTGAGTGGATTGCCTGAACCGTCTGGAACCACGTCCGTTGGCAATACAACTGGAAGTTGTTCTTCAGGTACTGGAACCTGACCACATTTTTCACAGTTGATCATAGGAATTGGACAACCCCAATAACGCTGACGAGAAACACCCCAGTCACGTAAACGGAATTGAACTTTTACATTTGCAAGCTTTTGAGGCTCAAGTTTTGCAAGGAATGCATCGAATGCGCCTTGGAAATCTAAACCGTCAAATTCGCCTGAATTCACCAGTTTGCCTTCTTTAGAACCGTACCATTCTTGCCAAGTGGTTGCGTCAAAGTCTGCATCGTCTGCACCTTTGGCATCAATCACTTGCTTGATGGTTAAGCCATATTTGTTGGCAAATTCGAAGTCACGTTCATCGTGTGAAGGCACTGCCATCACCGCACCTGAACCGTAAGACATCAAGACGTAGTTTGCGATCCAAACAGGAACTTCTTCACCTGTAACTGGGTGCTTCACAGAAAGACCAGTTGCCATGCCTTTCTTTTCAGCAGTCGCAAGATCAGCTTCTGCAACAGAACCCATACGGCATTCTTCGATAAATGCAGCAAGCTCAGGATTGCTTTCCGCAGCTTTAAGTGCCATTGGATGCTCTGCTGCAACTGCAACATAAGTCACACCCATGAGTGTGTCAGCACGAGTGGTAAATACAGTTAAACCATCTGCATAAACGTCTGGATTCGCTGAAGGGAAGGTAATTTCCATACCCTGTGAGCGACCAATCCAGTTACGTTGCATGGTTAAAACTTGCTGTGGCCAGCCGTCTTTTAATGTTTCTAAATCGTCAAGTAATTCTTGCGCATAGTCAGTGATGCGGAAGTAGTACATTGGAATATCACGTTTTTCGACCAATGCACCAGAACGCCAGCCACGACCATTTTCAACTTGTTCGTTTGCTAAAACAGTTTGGTCTACAGGGTCCCAGTTCACTGTAGAAAGCTTACGGTAAATTAAGCCTTTTTTATAAAGCTGAACGAATAACCATTGTTCCCAGCGGTAGTATTCCGGTGTGCAAGTCGCAAATTCACGATCCCAATCTACAGACAAACCAAGCTTTTTCAACTGGTCACGCATGTAGGCAATGTTTTCAAAAGTCCATTTTGCGGGTGCCACCTGATGTGCAATTGCCGCGTTTTCAGCAGGCAAACCGAAAGCATCCCAACCCATGGGTTGTAGCACAGTTTCACCTTGTAAACGGTGGAAACGGCTGATCACATCACCAATGGTGTAGTTACGCACATGACCCATATGCAGTTTGCCACTTGGATAAGGGAACATAGAGAGGATATAACGACGTGGTCCTTCTACTTGGTCGGCAACTTTAAAGGCTTTGCGATTTTCCCAGTCTTGTTGGACTGTAGGTTCAATCGCACTGGCTTGATATTCAGGGTCAATGTGAGTAGTCATAAACGTAAATAGAAATAACGGTTAAAAAGTTTGTGCTACAGCATAGCGCAAAATACGCCTAGAGTGAATTTTGCGATGCTGTGTAGATGTAAATAATTTAAGTCAAAATTGAAGGCTTTGGCGTAAATTATTGTGGTGCGGAGGCTACGGCTTGACCTTGGCGGAGCGCTGCATTGGCTTCGCGTTGTTGTTCCGCCAGTTGCTCATTTTGTTCATTCGACTGTTCGGCTTCACGTGAAACCTCTTGTTGGCTTTTGGCTGGAGCAGATTGCGTAGTCGTTGTTGCACCATAGGTATTCACTTTACCTTTACGCTGCGCATTTTTTGGCGGTGGCGTGGTGGTGTAATGCGTTGAACCTTTTGCATCCACCCACTTGTAATATTCTTTCGCTGAAAGGTCCAAACTGGTCAGGCAAAATGCCATGCTAGATAAAATACAGGCAGTGCGAGCAATCGTCGTCTTCATCATAAATTCAGTCCCAAAGTTAGAGTGATCATGCAAAATTATGCTGAAAATTTTGCGCTTTTTTGACAGTAGAATCTATGCATTTTTTAGCACAAAGGATAAAAGGGACATCGCGTGGGATGAATAACTTTGTGAATGATGAATTGGGGGATTTATAAGCAATAAAATATTGGATTCTTATCATTTAATCTATGCAGCAACTTCAATGAAGGCAATTGAATTAAAAACTCACATTCATTCATTTAATTTATTTATTAGATTTATAAAAGTATTTTATTAAATATATGCTAACTGGTTATAAATAAACAAACTACAAAGAATACGAAGAAAGAGAGGGCGCTTAAAAAACAAACGGTCTGTAAGTAATCAGAAAAAAGCCGATTTTTAAACTTGACTTTAATGGTTGAAACTACAAAAATGCTGTCTTTAGTTTTATATGCCTTAGATCGATCACCCTTCGAATGAGTGCATTTTAGCAATGGACTTCTTCTCTAGCCGAGAGGTTGAACAAAGCCAACAAAATATGTTTATCCCAACATGTTTTAGACCCCATATTGCTCAAACAGCAAGCAGGTCAGATTTTTTTCTTATTGCTATGAAAACTATGAAATTTGTGTGCTATAACAGAGCACACAGTTAATGAATTAACCACGACAAATGCCCTCCATTTGTGCGTGAAAAAAGATTAGGGTGAATCACGTTGGAACTTTTATCTGGTGGTGAAATGCTTGTTCGCGCTTTAGCGGACGAAGGCGTTGAACATGTTTTTGGATACCCAGGCGGCGCAGTACTGCATATTTATGATGCGCTATTTCAACAAGAAAAAATCAATCATTACCTAGTGCGCCACGAGCAAGCTGCTGGTCATATGGCTGATGCTTACTCACGTGTCACAGGTAAAACAGGCGTCGTATTGGTGACATCTGGTCCTGGTGCAACAAATACCGTAACTCCAATTGCAACTGCCTATATGGACTCAATCCCAATGGTGATTTTGTCAGGTCAGGTTGCAAGCCATCTTATCGGTGAGGATGCGTTCCAAGAAACGGATATGGTCGGTATTTCGCGCCCAATCGTAAAACACAGCTTCCAAGTACGTCATGCAAGCGAAATCCCTTCGATTATTAAGAAGGCATTTTATATCGCTTCAAGTGGTCGTCCGGGTCCTGTTGTCGTTGATATTCCAAAAGATGCGACGAATCCTGCAGAGAAATTTGCTTACGAATATCCTGAAAAAGTGAAAATGCGTTCGTATCAACCGCCGCATCGTGGTCACTCAGGTCAAATTCGTAAAGCAATTGATGAATTGATTCATGCTAAACGCCCAATTATTTATTCAGGCGGTGGTGTGGTTCAAGGCAACGCTTCTGCACAGTTGACAGAACTTGCACATTTATTGGGTTATCCAGTAACCAGTACCTTAATGGGTCTTGGTGCGTATCCGGGCAATGATGAACAGTTCATCGGTATGTTGGGTATGCATGGTACTTACGAAGCCAATATGACGATGCACAATGCAGATGTGATTCTGTGTGTAGGCGCGCGCTTCGATGACCGTGTAACCAATAATCCAGCGAAATTCTGTCCAAATGCAAAAGTCATTCATATTGATATTGACCCAGCAACGATTTCAAAAACAATTATGGCGCACATCCCAATTGTGGGTGCAGTAGAGCCTGTATTGACTGAAATGTTGGCGCAATTAAAACAATTGAATGTGTCTAAACCAAATCCTGAAGATATCGGGGCTTGGTGGAAACAAATCAATGAATGGCGCCAAGTTCATGGTTTGAACTATGACAAACCAACTGATGGTTCGATGAAGCCACAGCAAGTTGTTGAAGCGTTGGATAAAATTACCAATAGTCAAGCCATCATTACTTCAGACGTTGGTCAACACCAAATGTTTGGTGCGCTTTACTACAAATACACACGTCCACGTCAATGGATCAACTCAGGTGGTCTAGGAACCATGGGTGTAGGCTTGCCTTATGCCATGGCTGCAAAACTCGCGTTCCCGGACCAGCAAGTGGTATGTATTACCGGTGAAGCATCGATTCAGATGTGTATCCAGGAATTATCAACATGTAAGCAATATGGCTTGAATGTAAAAATTCTATGCTTGAATAACCGTGCATTAGGTATGGTGAAACAGTGGCAGGATATGAACTACGAAGGTCGCCATTCAAGCTCGTATGTTGAGTCACTTCCAGACTTCCCTAAATTAATGGAGGCGTATGGTCATGTAGGTATTCAAATTGACCATGCAGATGAACTCGAGTCGAAGCTTGCTGAAGCGATGGCGATCAATGACAAGTGCGTGTTTATTAACGTGATGGTTGACCGTTCAGAGCATGTATATCCAATGTTGGTTGCTGGCCAGTCAATGAAAGATATGTGGTTAGGCAAAGGAGAGCGCACACAATGAGACATATTATCTCTGTACTTGTAGAAAACGAAGCAGGTGCGCTTTCACGTTTGGTAGGTTTATTCTCTCAGCGTGGTTATAACATTGAGACATTAAACGTAGCGCCAACAGAAGATCCGACGCTTTCGCGTTTGACTTTAACCACGTATGGCGATGAGCATAAAATTGAACAAATCACCAAACAACTCAACAAGCTTGTCGAAGTTGTTAAAGTTGTTGATTTGTCTGAAGGTGCTCATATTGAACGTGAATTGATGTTAATTAAAGTCAAAGCACTCGGTTCAGCACGTGCCGAAATTAAACGTACTGCGGATATTTTCCGTGGACAAATCGTAGACGTAACGCCAACGACATATACTATTCAAATCGCAGGTACAACTGAAAAGATTGATGGCTTTATTGATGCCTTAGCTGAAAATACAATTCTAGAAGTTGTACGTTCAGGTGTTTCAGGTATCGCACGTGGCGAAAAAGTTTTAACTATCTAATTTTATATATTCACCTCACTCCTATGGGTGAGGTACTTGAAACGTGAATAATCAAACAGAATCACGGTATCAAGTTAAAGGAAACAAAAGCATTTTAGCGGAGACAGCAATGCAAATTTTTTACGATAAAGACACAGACTTATCTATCATCCAAGGCAAAAAAGTAGCAATCATTGGTTATGGTTCACAAGGCCATGCTCATGCGCTTAACCTTAAAGATTCAGGCGTTGACGTAACTGTAGGTCTACGTGCTGGTTCTACTTCTTGGAAAAAAGCTGAAAATGCTGGTCTTAAAGTTTCAGAAGTTCCTGCTGCTGTAGCTCAAGCTGACTTAGTTATGATTTTGACTCCAGATGAGTTCCAATCACAACTTTACCGTGACGTAATTGAGCCAAACATCAAGCAAGGTGCAACGCTAGCATTTGCTCATGGTTTCTCTGTTCTTTATAACCAAGTTGTTCCACGTGCTGACCTTGACGTAATCATGGTTGCTCCAAAAGCGCCTGGTCATACTGTACGTTCAGAATTCCAACGTGGTTCAGGTGTACCTGATCTTATCGCTGTTCACCAAGATGCTTCTGGTAATGCACGTAACGTTGCGCTTTCTTACGCTTCAGGTGTGGGTGGTGGTCGTACTGGTATTATTGAAACTTCATTCCGTGAAGAAACTGAAACTGACCTTTTCGGTGAGCAAGCAGTTCTTTGTGGTGGTGCTGTTGAATTGGTTAAAATGGGCTTCGAAACTTTGGTTGAAGCTGGTTATGCACCAGAAATGGCTTACTTCGAATGTCTACACGAACTTAAATTGATCGTTGACTTAATGTTCGAAGGCGGTATCGCGGACATGAACTACTCAGTATCAAACAATGCTGAATATGGCGAATACGTAACTGGCGTTGAAGTAATCAACGAACAGTCTCGTGAAGCAATGCGTAATGCACTTAAACGTATTCAATCTGGCGAATACGCGAAGATGTTCATCCAAGAAGGTGCGTTGAACTATCCTTCTATGACTGCTCGTCGTCGTCAAAACGCGGCGCATGGTATCGAAGTAACTGGTAACAAGTTACGTGCGATGATGCCTTGGATCCAAGCGAACAAAATCGTAGACAAAGAAAAGAACTAAGTTCTGATATCTAAGTCAAAAAGCCCTTGTTTTTAACAGGGGCTTTTTTATGCCTTACAAAAGACGGTATCAAGGCTGCGTGCCTCAAATGATGTAAGCAGTGCTTTTATTCCTTGCGCTTCACTCAGAACAGTGTTCTGAGTTTGCTCATACCTTGGATTCAAGCGAACAAAATCGTAGACAAAGAAAAGAACTAAGTTTTGATTTCTAAGTCAAAAAGCCCCTGTTTTTAACAGGGGCTTTTTTATGCCTTACTGAAATCAGCATAAAGGCAAGTAAAACCGTTGATAAAGAGAAAAACTAATTTCTCCAATCAATTGATTTGAATGTGAAAGCCCACTCATTTGAGTGGTATTTAAATTTGCTAAGTACCTAGAAAGGATAAAAGGCAGTACGTGGCCTCTTTGCGTCCACAACAGTGATTTGCTTTTTGGGTTTCATTCAAAGCAGTACTTTTTCTTCCTTGTATTCAAGTAAAAAAAGTTGTAGAGCAATAAAAGAACAAAATTTTATTTCTCAGTCAAAAAAGATGTTTTTAATGGGGATGCCAAAGATTGGAAACATGGGCTTTAAAAGCGGCACCAATTTAATCTAATGGTTTGAGTCATAGATAGTTTCAAAACTCCTATATTTGTGTCATCTGTGTTGAATTTAGGTTGTGATAGAGTAGGCATTATTCATGCTGTATGGAGTGTGTAATTGCAATGAAAATATCAAAACTCTCTCTTTTACTCGCTCTTTGTCTACCTGTGGTGGGTTTTGCACAAGATGCAGATATAGCACAGCCTGAGTTAAAGCCTTTACCTGAGGTTCGGATATCCATGCAGCGGATGCTTCGCTCGATTGAAGGACGTTATTTCTTAGATTTGTATGCTGGTATATGGAATCCGCACGGGACGTTGACTAATCTACAAGAGCCCAAACAAATTAACTTTAAAGGGACTCAAAAAGCTGATTTTATTGACTTGAATTCAGTTAATGTTGGGACTGAACAAAGTGCGGCAACAGCTTATCGATTGGCAGGAACCTTGAATGCAAATACAGGCTCGTTTAAAGCAGAACTGACTGAACAAACGGTACCACCATCTACAAGTTATTTACAGTTTGAACCTGCGTTTAAAGCAGTAGATAAACCTATCCTGCTGTTTAAGTTTTATGGGGTGCAATCCGCAGACCAACCTTATGGGAAGTCTCTAAAACGCGTAGATGTGATTAATAAATCGAATGGCAAAGTACTACAGTCATTACAAGGCTTTAATGCTTTTGGGAATAGTATGGGATTCTTAGATGTAAACTTTGATGGATACTATGATGTTGTACTTTCAGATACCTCTGATGGTCGAAAAATAGAAGATAAGCGATTTATTTATTGGATGTACAATCCTAAAACGAAGAATTTTCAACGTTCACCGCAATTGGAGAAAATTGCTGGATTCCCAAAATTAAAAGGAGAGTTGCAGCAGATCGACTTTGGATCAGGTCAAATCTTTCGAGTCGATCAAGGATTGCTTTATCCAGTCAGTGAGTAAGTTAAATTTTTTAAAAAGCCCCATAACTTGGGGCTTTTTTTTATTTATAGAATTTTCTAAAGAAGAATCCAGGCAGTTTTAAAAGAGGTGGTCCGTATTTTGAATAAAAAAACAAAGTAAAAAGAGGGTTGAAAGAGAGGGACTGAATTTTAACATACATGATATTTCATGTAATAAATGAGATTCTAAAAATTTGAAAAACAAAAAACTGAAATTTAAAGAAAGAAAATATGATTTACAAAAGCTTAACATTGGAAACTAAGACGTGTTTCAAAACCTGTAATTTAATACAAAGGCTCAGTATTTGGTGACGTAATTCTTGTATTGCGTTTCAAAAGACATACCTGAAAGTGGTGATTATACATTCGAGATTCTATTTAAAATTTAAATTTAATCGGTCTTTACTATTAATATAGTTGAATATTCACGTAGTATTGGTTTGTTTGAAAATTATTTTGAACTATTTCACAAATATTTGGTGAAATATGTAACAGCCTATATTATTTTTAATGTTACTAAATTTAATAAAAACAATAAGATATGTTATACCAAAAAATAGGGATATGAAAAAAATCCCCAAAATTTGGGATAAAGAGAAAAATTAAATAAAAATATAAAAATTAAAAATATTTAATATATTACAGCCACATAATTTAAATATTCGTAAAAAATAATATTACATTAATATTCGTGTGAATATTCCACATTAGGTTCTTTTTTTCTCCACATGATTAAGAATGAATCAGCACCTAGGGAAAGTAAGATTAATTAGTTTTTCTTAACAAATATCCTTTGATGCACATACTAATAAATCTCATATGAGAATGGAGAAGTGAAATGTCTACATCTAAAATTTTAACCGCAGTACTATCTGCAACATTGTTCGTAGCACTTCCAGCAACATCTGCAATCGCTGGTGGTAAAAAAGAATCTAAACAATGTGGCGGTGCGCCGTGTGAAGGCGAAATCGACATCGAGTTACAGATTCTTAAAGCATGTGAGCTTTTGGTAGGTAAAGACATCAAACTCGTTGAAGACAGTTATAGGGGTGCTAGTGGCTTTACAGTTACAACGAACACTCCATATACATTAAATCTATCTACGCTAAACGCGGGTTCAAGTGCAGATACTTTTGTAAAACATGAAACCACTAGTGACAAAGTATTTACAAAAATCACGACTTCAAAAGGTGGTGTGAATTATCCAATCGGTTCTACACCTGTAACTGGTATGAGCGTTGATAACTTTGCTGTATCTGTAGCTCCAAAAAATACAATTTCAGGTACTCAACGTGCTGGTACATACAAAGATACTTTATATATCAAAGTAGCTTACTAATCCAAATTTAGGGAGTTGATTCTACACAGTTAGGGTCAACTTCTTTTTATTTTTGAATTGATAATAATATTTAAATGTACTGGGGTGGGTGTATGAAAAGTTTATTCAAAGTCGTTTCATTTAGTTTAATGACTTGCTTATTGAGTCCTCAAATATTTGCAGGTATTTCAATTAGCCCTGTGCAGTTATATTTAACCGATAAATCTAAACAACGCAGTGCGACATTTACTTTGGAGTCGAAAGGGGATGATGAGACACCACGTATTTTTGAGGCTCAAGCATTTAAATGGACTCAAAATGCTGCAGGCGAAGATGTTCTTTCACCTGAATCCAATATTATTATCAATCCGAAAAACTTTATTTTAAAACCAAATTCAAAACAAATGGTTCGTGTGGGATTTACTCAATCTGTAGAAAGTATGAATCTACAACAAGAAGAAGCATGGCGTATTCTTTATACTGAGCTACCACAAGTGACGAACTCTGAATCGAAAATTGCACTGTTATTAAGTATTAATGTGCCATTTTTTGTCGGCAAACAAGAACCCGCTTATTTGAAATTTATTGCTAAAAAATCGAATGGTCGCACCATTATTCAGGTTGAAAATTTAGCAAAATCACACATTCAAATCCAAAAACTTTATGTCATCGATAAAAGCAAGAAAACAGTCGCTGAATCTTCCGATATGAAATATTTATTGGCATTAGGTAAAAACCAATACGACATCGGGAGTGTTTCTTTACAAGGCGCTAGTAATTATAAAGTCGTTGTGGAAACAGATAAAGGTGACACTCCTTTGGAGTTTAATTTAGTTGAGTAGTGGCTATGAATAGAATTACATTGCTTCTATATTGTATTTTATGTGCTAATTCTGCTCATGCAGAAGCTGTTGATATACCTGATGATTTATTTCCAACCAGTATTTGGGTAAACGAAGTAGACCGCAAGAGCGAAGTATTATTACTGACTGAAAATAACAAGTTTTATATAGAGTGCGCAGATCTTGATAAGCTGCAAATTAAAGTAGAAATTCTGAAACGACATGCAACTAAAAATTCATTTTGTTTGGTAACGGATCAAGATATTCATTCTGGATTTGATCCTCAATTGCAAGCTATCAAAATTAATCTTCCATCAAAATATTTCTTTGGGCTAGAAACGGATGCCTTAATCAGTCAGCCGATGCCTGCAAATTTTGGTGCATTTCTCAATTATGAAATGCACTTTGAAAATAACACTCAACATAATAATTTTGGTGTACTGCCTGAACTTGGGGTGTTTAAAGACAATTGGATTTTAAGAAATAATGCCTTTTATCGAAATAATAAAGGGGATGATTATCGTGAAGAAAAATTTGTAAGGTTAAATAGTAGTCTTGAGTTTGATTTCTCCAAAAATGCGACCAAGCTGATTATTGGTGATACGACCTCTGCCTATAGCGCATTAATTCATGGTGTGCGATTTGGTGGTTTGAGTTTTGGTACAGACTATACGTCACGTCCAGATTTTGTGTATTGGAATATTCCAAGTCTAAAAGGTAGTGCAGTTTTACCTTCGACTGTTGATTTATATATTGATGGCGTAAATATTTATCAGAAAAAGATTTCACCTGGAGATTATAACCTACAAACAGGTGCCAATATTGAAAGTGCTGGTACAGCGCAAATGGTTGTACAAGATGTATTGGGGAATACCACTGTTCGAAGTTTTCCGGTGTTAATTAGCAGTAAATTGCTTAAAGAAGATTTAAATGATTACAACATATCATTAGGGAAACTACGCTTCAGTTATGACGAAGAAAATAGCGATTATCGCGATTTTTTCAGTTCAGCCTATTGGCGTAGAGGTGTTACCAGTCGTACCACGTTGGGTGCAAGTGCTACCTATAGTGACAAAGTAAAAAATGCAGGACTGCTATGGACGCAAGCGGTCAATCGATGGTTTGTTTTAGACAGTATTTTTTTAGGCAGTAAAACCGATGACGACGATGGCTATTCTGCAGGTTTGGCTATCAGTCGTAATTTCGGGAAACTCAATTTTGGTGTGAGTTCACGCTATGCTACAAATGATTATCGGGCGTTGGGCTATGAAGATAATCATATTTTTCCAAAATTTGAAAATATGGCGTATTTAAGTTTTGCTAATTTTCCATTCTTTCAAAATTTAAACCTGAACTATATCGAACAAACTCAGTATGAATCTAATGATCCTTTATTTGAATTAGAGGATCGCAAAATGCTCACTGTAGGTGTGAGCCGCGAAATTACACAGAATTTAATGTATACCGCCAATTATTTTAAAGAATTTGGTGATAGCGATGACTCAGGTGCCTTTATTACATTTTCTTATAATTTTGGTGGTGGTAAACGTATTCAGGCTGATGCAGGTACCAATAAATCCGGCGGTGTACGTTTCATCCAAAATGCATTTGGTGAATATGGTGCAAATTATGCGCTAGGTGTGGATTATCGTAATGATGAAACAGTATTAAATGCCTATGGTGGTTTGTCCACTGATGTTGGTGATTTAACCTTAAGTCATCTCTATAGTGAAAATGATTCAACAACACAGGTTGGCTACCGTGGCGCTATGGTGTGGTTGGGTGGTCAATACGCATTGACCAGTTTTGTCGATAATGCCTTTGCTTTAGTGAATGTTGGTGGTCGTGAAGATATTGATGTCATGCGTTCAATGTCTCCAGTCGCGAAAACCAATAAAAAAGGCTATGCCTTTGTACACGATATCGTTCCTTATATTAATTACGATATTTCATTTGATGAAAATCAATTACCGATCGAAAGCAAAGTTCCAAATGCTGCACATCGTTTAGTCGCATTAAGACAGCGTGGTTATAACATTAATTTTTCAGTATTTGATACACAACAAATATTGGTCAAAATATTGGATGAACAAGGTCATCAATTTGTTGCAGGAAGTGAAGTTGCAATTGATACCCCAGAAGCTGATGTTTATCCAGTGGGTTCAGATGGCACGGTAATGTTATATGGTTTGGTTGAAGGCTACTACAAGTTGACGGTGAGGACCAGTGGTGGTCGATCTTGCCAAACAGCATTAACAGTGCCGAAAAAGGTAGAAAACCAAACTCCTGAATTAATTACATTGCAGTGTAAATAAAGGAGTATTTCCAATGAAAAGTATTTTACTCATCTCAGCAGCGTTATTTAGTTCAATAACATTTGCTGCACCGAATCGTTGTGAAATGGGACGAATCAGTGAAACCAATATGCGCTTGGCGAATTACTATAATAGTCAAGCGGCGAGTTCATTTAGTGTCGATTGTTCCGGTAAATACCGCATACGCTTTAATAGCCGTAATTTGCAGGATACTTCGGGCAGTAGTTTTGTGACGAATGGCCCGATTAAGCTCAAAACACGAATGACTGTTTCAGGTGCGATGGAAAATCTGTGGAATGTTTCTACAGAGCAAGGCGCTGGCAAAAATAACTATGTGATTGCTGTGCGTTTGGTGGAGCGAGTGAATGCAACGACACCTGCAGGAATCTACCGCGATACAGTCTTTGTAAATATGGTGTTTTGAGAGGCTTAGCGAGTGATTTTATTTCATGGTTAAGGTGATTATATGCAGAGTGCTAAGTTCATGTCGCTAGATTGAAGCTTGAGTATAGATATTAATGTGAGTCTCTAGCTTCAATCTAAGTAGCTCCATTCTCTGTTGCAAATATAAAGTTGGATGTGAATGTCTTGAGTATTCGAGATGTTAAAATATCGATATAGCGTTAAGAATAAATAATTCAGAAAAAGTTTTTCTTATTAGAGTTCATAGGTTTAATATGTGATCTTGTTTTTATTTTAGCCATTTTATTTCGGCTAACGGGGAAGGTCAGTATTGAATCGCTATCATTCAAATGCTCCAAGTTGCGCATGTCGGAAAAAAGGTTCGATGTGCTTGGCGTATTGCGTTCAAACACGTCTGACATTTTTAAATGTCCTCATTTCTCTAATTAAACCTTTAAAGCTGAAATTTACCGTTCTTTGTCTTGTATTTGGTGCAATTGGGCTAAGTCCACAAGCTATTGCCCAATCATGTCAGTCAAAATTAGTCAGTCAAGAAGTCGCTCAGGCGCAGATGCCAAGCGGAGAATTGACCGGGCATGAGCATTGGCAAACGATAGAAAAGTTACCAGATCGTTGGAAAGATCGTTGGGATAATTATTCTGGCACAGCTTGGTATCGCTTGAAATGGCAATACACGTGTCAAGATGCAGGCTCAGATCCGCTTTCTTTGATGGTGAGTTACATCAATATGGCAGGGCAAGTGTATTTGAATGGTCAGCTGTTTTGGCAGGATGATTCATTACAAGAGCCTTTGTCACGAAGTTGGAATATGCCTCGGCAATGGGTAATTCCACCCAACAGCCTAAAGCAAGGTCAGAATGAAGTGCTGATACGAGTGGTGGGCGTCAATGCACTGAATCTAGGGCTTGGTGAGGTTAGTTTAAACCGCTATCACGATAATACCAAAGTGTATGAAAAACATTGGTTGGCTATGCGAGGCTTGCATAGCTACACCACTATTTTTGAGTTTATCTTGGGGATCATTGCGGGGCTGGTTTGGCTGTTTCGACGCGAAGAGAACGCTTTTGGTTGGTATGCCATAACCAGTTTTCTTTGGGTGCTATACGTTGGGCAACTTTTAGCTACCGAGACGCTTTGGGGGCTATCAACGCTAGATTTCTATCGTTTGCATATCTTTATCTTTCTTTGTTTTACGACAGCGACTTGTCTCTATCCTTGGCGTTTTGCAGGACGAAAATTTCCACGTCTTGAAAAAGTCATGGGGATGACTGTTTTTGTATTGGGTTGCTTGATTTTTTTTACACCACAGTCTTTGGTACAACCTGTCTTAGATTTGAGTTTTATGGTGGGCTATGCTTGCTATATGCTGAATTGCCTGACATTTTCGTGGATTGCTTATAAATCAGGACAAGTTGAAGCCAAGTTGCTGGCAGGGATTATGTTGTTGATTTATGTCCCAATTGGTGCCCATGACGGTTGGCGCTTAATGATGAATGAAGGGGATTTGATTTCGGCATATGCTTCCCCGATAACAACCTTGGGTGTGGCGATTATTTTTGCACTACGCTTGACTAAAAGTGTGAGACGAATTGAAAAGTTTAATCAAACGTTGGCAACAACGGTCACTCAAGTAAAGGAAGAGTTGACGCATACCCTACAAAATCATTATCAGTTAGAAATGGAAAATACCCGCTTGCAAGAGCGTATTCAAATTGCACATGAGCTACATGATGGCTTAGGTGGCTCCTTGGTTCGTTCAATGGCATCGGTTGAGCAGAGTTCCAAAGATCTGACCAATTCGCAATTTTTATCGATGTTGAAAATTTTAAGAGATGATTTACGACATATCATTGATAGCGGTTCAAGTTTAGGCACCAAACTGCCTGAAACCCCATTGTTATGGATGGCACCCTTTAGGCACCGTTTTAATCAGTTATTTGATTAGCTCGATATACACGCTAAATGGTCAGTTCCTGCAAAATGGGAAGTGGATGTTACTCCAATGGAATGTTTAACCCTACAGCGTGTAGCCGAAGAAGCATTAACCAATATTGTGAAGCATAGTCATGCGACCGTGGTGCAGATTCGGATTTATTATGAAAACTCGGCATTGATAATGGAAGTAGAAGACAATGGTGTGGGGTTTGATGTGAATTTGGTCAATCAAGCCGGTTTGAGTGTGGGGCTTCGTAGTATGAGTGGGCATTTAGAGCGGATGAACGCAGATATGCAAATCACTTCTCGTGCGGGTCAGACGATTTTAAAAGTGATTAAAAATTACGGATAAATCATGATTTTGTAGAAGAAATTAGTCAATTTTTTTCAATAAACTGTCATCAAATAATCATCAAAATGCAAAAAACTGCTGCTTAAACTGTGACTATACATTTATAAGAAGCATGTAAGATCATGACAGAATCGGCTATTAATTTAGGGCGTATGCAGGATGAACCTGCGCGATTTCAGTTCCAATTTAAGCATATGCAATCACGAATGGATGTGCAAACGGTCTCAACATTAATCCGTCCAGGTCTAAAAATCGCCATTGTTACAGATACGTGGGCGCCAGAAATTAATGGTGTTGCACATTCTTTATTGCAGTTGTGTAAAGGCTTGCAGCAACAAGGCAACTCAATATTTTTAATACGCCCTGAACAGTCCGAAAGTTGTCAGGATTTCAGACCTGATCAAGAGTGTTTGGTTCGAGCGCAGTCGATTCCTAAGTATTCAGGTTTACAATTTGGCTGGCCGCAACTGATCAAACTCAGTAAAGCTTTAAAAAAAGCCCAAGTCGACATTGTGCATATAGTCACTGAAGGGCCTTTGGGATTTGCTATGCTTCAACTGGCGCGTTCTTTACACATCCCTGTGTCCAGTGGTTTTCATTCGGCCTTTCATGATTTTAGTCGCTTCTTTGATTTAGCGTTTTTAATGAAGCCTGTACAGCATTATTTACGATGGTTTCATAACAATACTCAACTTACCTGTGTCCCGAGCCAAGATACTGCAGATGCCTTGCATCGATTAGGTTTTAGCTGTCCATTGGTGGTGGTGGGGCGTGGTGTGGACCATAGTCGATTTTCTCCCTCACATTATCGAGCAGATCTGAGACAACAGTGGCAAGCAGATGAACATACCCGCGTGATGCTGTATGTCGGTCGGCTATCTCCTGAAAAAGAGGTAGATGTTTTAATTTCAGCCTATCGCTCGATGTTGGCTATGGATGCACGAACGAAATTGGTCATTGTGGGTGATGGCCCAGATCGTGCGCGATTAATGCAATTGGCAAAATCACTAGATGTTATTTTTATGGGAAGTTTAAGTGGTCAGGCTTTATCGGAAGCCTATGCTAGTGCGGATGTTTTTGTTTTCGCAAGTCAGGTTGAGACTTTTGGTAATGTGGTTTTGGAGGCGATGGCCAGCGGATTGCCTGTGATTGCATATAATGCTGCATGTGCCCAACTGCACGTGAGAAATCAGCAAACGGGATGGTTATGTCACTTATCTCGAACCGATGAATTTATTCGGCTTATGCAGCAATTGCCGCAACGCGCTAAATTAAAAACAATGGGCATCGAGGCGGCAAAAGACGCTGCTAAAATCGGATGGCAATATCCTGTACAGCAATTTGAGCAAGCGCTATATCGCGTGGTGGATCAAGCCATGATGAGCCAATGGAGCTAGCGCTATTGGTTGTATAGAGAAGTTGAGCATCCTCATAATCAGTATTCATTGAACTGTCATCAAAGCATCATTGCACTGTCAAAAAGAGAACCTAAGCTAAGTTAAACACAGAACTAAACTTGTAAAAATAACAACACAAATCTAGCTCAACCCCAACACAGTCAGGCTTTGACTGTAGATAGGAGATTAGCGATGAATTTTAAAAATGCAAAAACAAGAATGCTGCATCTCGATTTAAAAGGCTGTATTTATCTCAATCATTTTTCGCATCAACAAGTTGTTGCTGACATATTTAAAATGGTGAGTCGACTTGGTGATGGTGTGTTTTGGTATGTCATGTTGGCGACGGTCTGGATCGTGCAGGGCATGTCTTACAGTGTACAAATCGTCTATGTATTACTGGGTGGTTTCGTCGGCACCTCGGTCTACAAACTCCTCAAAAAGAAAACTGTGCGCCCAAGACCGTACCAAGTGCATCAAGTGATTCGCTTAGGTGAACGTCCTCTAGATCATTTTAGTTTTCCATCGGGGCATACTCTACATGCAGTCATGGCGACAACAGTATTGGGCTATATTCAACCCATGCTGTTGGTCTTAATGTTGCCCTTTAGCTTATTAGTGGCATTATCCCGCATGATCTTAGGTTTGCATTACCCAAGTGATGTCGCTGTCGGTGCTGCTATAGGTGCTGCAGTGGGTGCGGCGATTATTCTCTGTGCACCTCTTTTGGGTTTGGTTTTATAGTTTGATTGGACATCACAATTGCAAAATCTGGTAATAAAAAAATTAAAAGGGTTTATCACGTCCAATTGCTGAAATTTGTTAAAGTAAGCCATCATTCTATAGACGATGTTAGGAAGACCCATGGGTTTACGCTGGACAGATACCATTGATATCGCAATTGAGCTGTATGAAGCTCACCCTGATGTTGATCCGCAATGGATTCGCTTTACTGACCTACATGCATGGGTATGTGCATTGCCAAATTTCACTGATGACCCAGAAAAGTCGACTGAAGGTCTGCTTGAGGGAATTCAGATGGCCTGGATTGATGAGGCAAGTTAATCCCTACATCGAAAAAAGCAATTTTTTTGTATAGCAAAAGCAGAAAATAGCGCATTATTCGGTATAATGCGGCAAATTTTTCACGTCAAATTGACTTAAGGAGCCTCTCATGGCTATTGAACGTACTTTATCTATCGTTAAACCAGACGCAGTTGCTAAAAACCACATCGGCGACATCTTTGCTCGTTTCGAAAAAGCGGGTCTTCAAATCGTTGCAACTAAAATGAAACACTTGACTCAAGCTGAAGCTGAAGGCTTCTACGCTGAGCACAAAGAACGTGGTTTCTTTGGTGACCTAGTTGCATTCATGACTTCTGGTCCAGTTGTAGTTTCAGTTCTTGAAGGCGAAAACGCAGTTCTTGCTCACCGTGAAATCCTTGGCGCAACTAACCCTAAAGAAGCTGCTCCTGGTACTATCCGTGCAGACTTCGCTGTAAGCATCGACGAAAACGCTGCTCACGGTTCTGACTCTGTAGCATCTGCTGATCGTGAAGTTAACTACTTCTTCGCTCAAACTGAGATCGCTCCACGTACTCGTTAATTCGAAGTATTCAAACCAGATAAGTGGTATACTGCTTGTCTGGTTTTTTTATTCTCTGAATAACTCTTTGCTCAATAACTGAGCTTCTCCTTTGATCTTTAGACATGGTTTAGGTAATTACACATGAGTACTGAAGTAGTCGCTACATCAGCTGTTTCTGATGCACAGCAACAATCTCCATCCGCTCCGACGCAGCAAAATACTGTGGAGAAAGTGAATTTACTGGGCATGTCACGTCCGCAAATGGAAAAATTCTTCGAAGAAATGGGGGAGAAAAAGTTCCGTGCTGGGCAGGTGATGAAATGGATTCATCAGTTCTTCGTGACTGATTTTGCTGAAATGACCAATATTTCTGGTAAATTGCGTGAAAAACTAGAAAAGATTTGTGAAATTAAAGCGCCTGAAGTGGTGCATAAAAATTATTCAAAAGACGGTACTCGTAAATGGGTGTTCCGTGTAGGTGATGGTGCTGGTTCATTGGTTGAAACTGTACTCATTCCAGCAGAAGATAAAACCGGCGCACGTAAGACCTTGTGTATTTCATCACAAGTGGGCTGTGCTCTGGACTGTTCATTCTGTTCAACCGGGAAACAAGGTTTCCAACGTGACTTGAGCCAAGCTGAAATTATTGGACAGCTTTGGATGGCGAACTTCTCTTATATGGAAGATGTGCCAGTTGCGGATCGTGAACGTTCAGTGACCAACGTAGTGATGATGGGCATGGGTGAGCCGCTGTTGAACTATGATGCTGTATTGAATTCAATGCGTATCATGTTGGATGACTTTGCGTATGGTATGTCCAAGCGTCGTGTGACTTTATCAACCTCAGGTGTAGTGCCGAAAATTGACCAATTGGCACAAGACATTGATGTAGCCTTGGCAATTTCACTCCATGCGCCAAATGATGAACTACGTAACGAACTTGTTCCGATCAATAAAAAGTATCCGTTGGAACAATTGATTGCTGCTTGTCAGCGTTATATCGCCAAAGATGGTAATGAAAGTTCGCGTAAACACGTGACCATCGAATACGTGATGTTAGATGGTGTAAATGACCATCCTGAACATGCACAGCAAATGTTAAAGCTGTTGAAAAACTTACCAAGCAAAATTAATTTAATTCCGTTTAACCCGTTCCCGCATGCGCCATACGGTCGTTCAAGCCGTAACCGTATTATTTCTTTCCAAAAAACTTTGTCTGATGCCGGTTTTGTGTGTACGATTCGTCAGACACGTGGTGATGATATCGACGCTGCGTGTGGACAACTCGTGGGGCAAGTTGCTGACCGTACTCGTCGTGCGGAGCAATGGAAAAAGAAAGTTGCGCAGCAAAATGAGATACTGCGCTCACAAGGATAATAAAGAGGCAGCCAATTGAAAAAGTTAACGTATAAGTTCACTTTCGTTTCAGCTTTATGTGCATCGGTTTTGGCATTAACAGCATGTCAAACGCCTGAGATTGGGAAAAAAGACCCAGAGAAAGCCGTAAAAATCAGAACGCAATTGGCTGTTGAACACCTGAAAGCAGGGGATTTGGACTCTGCTAAACGTGCATTAGATCAGGCTTTAGAGGTGGATTCTCGCGATTCCCAAGCCAATATGATGATGGGTGTCTTACTACAACGAGAAGGCAGCCCAGCCAACTTAGAAAAAGCAGATAGTTATTTTAAGCGTGCAATTTCAGCAGACTCAAAAAATTCTCAAGCGCGTAACAACTACGGTACGTATTTATACCAAGTTGAGCGCTATAATGATGCGATTGAACAGTTCAGCATCGCAGGTTCAACTTTAGGTTATGATCAACGTTTCAAAGCATTGGAAAATTTAGGTCGAATTTACCTGAAAGTGGGTGATGTGGCGAATGCTGAAAAATCATTCAAACAAGCTTTACAGGCTAATCGTGATTCCTATGTTTCAATGTTAGAGTTGTCTGAAATCTTTTATTTGAATCAGCAGTTCCCTGCTGCCACACAAATGTATGAACAATTTGTACGTGCAGTAGGACAAAAAAATCAGGGTGCGCGCGCACTCTGGATTGGCATTCGAACAGCGCGTGCCAATGGCGACAATTTGGGTATGCAAGTACTGGTTAACCAGTTACGTGCTTTGTTCCCAGAAAGTCCTGAATACCAACGCTATTTGCAATTACAGTACAGTACTGAGGCCGTATGGAAGTAAATCCTAATTCACCGCAATCGAATGGTTCGAGCGTAGCTCCAAATGCATTAGGAAATGTACAACGCCCAGGTGAGTATTTACGTCAAGTACGTATTACGCAAAAACTGGAACTTGAAGCTGTCGCATCAGAACTCAATATTCCATTAAAAACACTGACTGCACTTGAGCAAGATGATTATAAGTCATTGCCTGAAGCGACCTTTATTAAAGGTTACTACCGCACTTATGCCAAATATTTAAAAGTTGATGCAACCAATATCATTCAACGTTTTGATGATATTTATGCCAACGATACGGGATTGTTGCCAAATCACGCGTTAAATAATTCACCGATTAAAATTATGGGTAAATTACCCGGTTCTAACCGTGACCGTAATCGTAAATGGATCAAACGTGGTTTGATTGCATTGGCGGTGTTGGTGGTCATTGGTGCGATCGTGGCAGCGATTCAAGGCATGACCTCGGGCAGCGATAATGAAGACGCTGTGACCAGTGATGTCGCTTCAGAAGTTCAAGTCCTCGACATGAATGGCGGAAATGCAGCGGTCAGTGGCGATCAATTGACATTGACCTTCAGTAGCCCGACTTCATTACATATTGTTGATTCGACGGGTAAGGTGTTGGCGACAGGTCGTCAAGCATCGACGCTCAACTTAAACGGTGAAACACCATTCCAAATTCGTTTGGATGATGCAACAGCAGTGTCATTAAGCTTAAATAATGAAAATATTTCATTGTCACCATATACCGTAAACGGCAAAGCAGATTTCCGTTTATCACGTTAAGGGACAACAGAGCAGACTGAACAATGATTGAAAATCCAATTAAGCGCCGTCCAACGCGTAAAATTAAAGTAGGTTCGGTGTATGTCGGTGGTGATGCGCCGATCAGCATCCAAAGTATGACCAATACTGAAACCTGTGATGTCGAAGCGACCGTGGCACAGATTCAGCGCTGCGTAGATGTGGGCGCAGACATCATGCGTGTTTCAGTACCAAGTATGGAAGCCGCTGAAGCTTTTGGTGAAATTCGTAAACGTGTGCAAGTGCCACTGGTTGCCGATATTCACTTTGATTATAAAATTGCTTTACGTGTTGCAGACCTTGGTGCAGATTGTTTGCGTATTAACCCAGGTAATATTGGCTCGGAAGCTAAAATCCGTGAAGTGGTTGCTGCTGCACAACATAATGACATCTCTATGCGTATTGGTGTCAATGCAGGTTCGCTCGAAAAAGATATTCAAAAGAAATATGGTGAGCCTACAGGTCAGGCCTTGCTTGAATCTGCAATGCGCCATATTGATATTTTAGACCGCTTAAATTTCCATGAATTTAAAGTCTCAGTCAAAGCATCGAATGTATTTTTGACAATGGATGCGTACCGTTTGCTTTCTGCACAAATTGATAACCCATTACACTTAGGTGTGACTGAAGCAGGTGTCTACCGTACGGGTTCAGTCAAATCTGCTATCGCTTTAGGCGGTTTGTTGATGGAAGGCATTGGTGACACCATGCGTATTTCATTGGCAGCAGAGCCTGAAGAAGAAATCAAAATTGGCTTTGATATTTTAAAATCATTGGGCTTACGTTCAAACGGCATTAACTTTATTGCGTGCCCAAGTTGTTCACGCCAAGAGTTTAATGTCATCAAAGTTATGCAAACATTGGAAGAGCGTTTAGAAGATATTCGTACCCCAATGGATGTATCGGTGATTGGTTGTAAAGTGAATGGTCCGGGTGAAGCCAAAGAAGCCGATATTGGTGTAGTTGGTGCAAGTCCGCGTTCACTGGTGTATCGTAATGGCGAAAAGAGCCATTTAATTGACACAAATCAGTTGGTTGACGAAATCGAAGCGATGGTTCGTCAACGTGTTAGCGATCTTGAAGACGCTAAAGCTAAAGAGATTATTCGCACAAGTTTTTCTGAGTAGATCATGAGTTCAATCGTCGCAATCAAAGGTTTTAATGACATTCTCCCTACGCAAAGTCCTGCATGGAGACGTCTAGAACAGCATCTATCAAGCCTGATGGATGCTTATGGTTATCAGCAAATTCGCTTGCCGATTGTGGAGCAGACTCATCTGTTCAAACGTTCTATTGGTGATGCAACGGATATCGTTGAAAAAGAAATGTACACATTCCTAGATAAAGGTAACCCGCCTGAGTCTTTGACTTTGCGTCCAGAAGGAACAGCAGGGTGTGTGCGTGCAATGCTTGAACATAACTTACTTCGTGGTGCTACACCGCGTGTATGGTATGTCGGCCCAATGTTCCGCTATGAAAAACCACAAAAAGGTCGCTACCGTCAGTTCCATCAATTTGGCGTAGAAACCTTTGGTGTTGCAACACCAGATCAAGATGCAGAATTGATTTTAATGACTGCGCGTTTGTGGAAACGCATGGGCGTTGCAGATAAAGTTCAATTAGAGCTCAATACTTTAGGTGAGTCTGATGAACGTTCTGCCTATCGTGCGGCATTGGTTGAATTCTTAGAGTCACATAAAAATGACTTAGATGAAGATTCTCAGCGACGTCTAGCTACGAATCCACTGCGTATTTTGGATTCTAAAGATGCAAAAACACAAAGCATTTTGGAAAATGCGCCAAAACTTCACGACTTTATGGGTGAAGAAACGTTGGCTCACTTTGCTCAATTGCAGCAGTATTTGACAGACGCTGGTATTGGTTTTGTGATCAATCAAAAGTTGGTTCGTGGTCTCGACTACTACAATAAAACGGTCTTTGAATGGACAACTACACACTTAGGTTCTCAAGGAACGGTATGTGCTGGTGGTCGTTATGACGGTTTAGTCGGTCAGCTTAAAGGTAAAGCAGACCAGTCTGTGCCTGCTGTTGGTTTTGCAATGGGTATGGAGCGTTTGCTTCTTCTACTTGAACAAGTGGAAGATAATACCCCTGTGCGTGACTGTGAGCTATTCTTGGTTTCAGATCCTGCAACTCAAGGTAAGGCATTGGTCCTTGCTGAACAAATTCGTGATCAACTTGAAGCAGCGGGTAGCAACATTCGCTTAAAAGTTGGTTCACAAGGTTCAATGAAATCGCAAATGAAAAAAGCAGACCAATCGGGTGCTTTATTTGCTGTGATTTACGGTGAACGTGAGCAATCAGCAGGGCAAGTGCTGGTGAAAGAGCTAGCGATTGCAGAACAACACGAAGTGAATGTGGCAGACTTTGTTGCCTTCATTATCGAAAAAATTTCTTCAAAATAATCCCTATAACATAAGGAAAAAGGTAATTTCATGAGCGCATTGAGTGAAGAAGAACAACTTGATAATTTAAAATCGTTTGCTAAAAAATATGGCTCTGCCATTGTTAGCGGCATTTTAATTGCGTTGATTGCCTTTTTCGGATGGGAATACTGGCAGAAGAAAACTTTGGCTGAATCGCAAATGCAAACAGCCAAAGTCCAGCAGTTAATGGATGATGCTCAGTCGGCGACGGGTGACGCTTTTACACAACTTTCTGCGACTGCAGATAAGATTGTAAAAGAAGCGCCAGATTCGCCACAAGCCATCCAAACTCAGTTGCTTATGGCAAAATTGGCATATGATAAAGCGGATTATGCCAATGCTGAGAAAGCTTTGAAAAAAGTTGAAAATTCAAAAGTTGATGATGCAGGCTTAATTCAATTGGTGAAATTACGTTTGGCGTATGCACAATTGGCGCAAAAGAAATTTGATGAAGCATTAAAAACCTTAGAAGCCGTTAAAGAACCTGCTTTCCAAGCGACTGCAGATGAAGCCCGTGGCGATGTCTATGTTGCAAAAAATGATATCGAAAATGCAAAGAAAGTTTATCAAAGTGCATGGGATGCTTTGGTTGAACGACAAGAAGAACGTCAAATTTTACAAATTAAACTCGAAAGTGTAGGCGTTTTAGTTGATGATCCTGAAATTGAACGTCCAATTATAGATACACAAGTGGAAGCAACTGAATGAATAGAAAATACAAAATTACCTGTGCGCTGACAGTTTTAACACTTGCTTTGGCTGGTTGTGCAAATAAAGGAAAAGTAGAAAAAGTAAAACCAAATCCTTTACCAAAATTGGAACAGGCAAAAACTTTAGCACCTGTATTTTCAAACAGTGTGGCTTCAACTGAAGAAGCAGATCCGCTGCGTTTACGTATGGATGCAGATAATGGCGTTGTTTTTAGCGTAAATCCTAATGGTGAAGTTCAAGCCTACAAAGGCAAAGAGCGTTTATGGCAGAAGAAAATCTCTAAACAAGGTTTGACTGCAGGTGTAGAAGCAGCTGACGGAATTGTGGTTGTTGGTAATGCAAAAGGTCAATTATTTGCATTAGATCAGGCAACAGGTGAACAAAAGTGGACTGCGCAATTAACCGGCGCGTTACTTTCACCGTCGTTGATTCAAGCAGGTCGCGTTATTTCAGTTACCAATGATGGTACGGTATACGCAAACGATGTGGCAACGGGCCAACAAACTTGGACCTATAACTTGCCAAATGTACAGTTTAGTTTACGTGGTATGGCAGCACCGGTATCACTCGATGCGCGTCATGTTCTCATCGCTTCTTCAAATGCCTATATCTATGTGATTGATGCATTGAGCGGTATTCCGAAAATGCAGCGTCGTGTTGCAGTGTCAGACGGTCGTTCAGATGTACAACGTCTCATTGATATTGACGGTGAACCGACTGTAGCAGGTCAATTTTTAATTACCACCAGTTACCAAGGCCAAGTGACAGCACTTGATCTTGCATCACAACAAGTGATCTGGAGTAATGATGCGAGCAGCATTCAGCGCCCTGAAGTTGCAGGCAATGGTGTCTTTGTGACACAAACTGATGGTAAAATTGTGGCTTATGAAATTACCACTGGTCAAATATTGTGGGAAAATGACCAATTGCTTAATCGTAATTTGAGTAACCCAGTGATGTTAGGTCAAGACCTTGTGGTTGGTGATCTGGATGGTGTACTTCACTTAATCAACCCAGCGACAGGCGAGTTGGTTGGTCGTTCTAAAACCAGTGGTGAAGTACGTTCACTACGTGTAATTGACAACCAATTATATGTATCGACACGTAAGGGTGCATTAAGCATTTGGCAGAACCGTTAATTTTTCTGCGGCTTATGTTAAAATAAGCCAAACCGTATTTTTGAACGCGGGGGATTGAATCATCAATGCCCCGTGTTTTTATTTATTTTAGGCATTTATCCTATTTCCATTCTTCCTAAGCTTTCTGATGTTCAGACCAGACCAAACTGGCTGATCTGGAATAAAGGTTAATCTATGAAACCCGTAATTGCGCTCATTGGTCGTCCGAACGTCGGAAAATCAACGTTGTTTAACCAGATAACCAAGAGCCGTGATGCTCTCGTTGCTGACTTTGCCGGTCTTACTCGTGACCGTAAATATGGTGACGCGACTTATCAAAATAAATCTTTCATTGTTGTTGATACTGGGGGTATTGGCGAAACTGAAGGTGGTATCGACTCGTACATGGCAGAACAGTCAAAAACTGCCATCAATGAAGCAGATATTATTGTCTTCGTGGTCGATGCGCGCGCAGGATTATTGGCATCTGATGAGCAAATTGCACGTGACTTACGTACGCTAGGTAAAAAAGTTTATCTTGTTGCCAATAAAGTTGATGGTGTTCATGCCGAAGCAGCTTTAGTTGAATTCTTCAAATTGGGTATGGGTGAACCACTTCAAGTGGCTGCCAGCCATGGTCGTGGTGTTCAGCAAATGCTTGAAGAAGTGTTAGCTGAAGTGCCTGAAGATGAAAGTGAAGAACAACACGATAAAGACACTGGCTTACGTTTAGCGATTATTGGTCGTCCAAACGTGGGTAAATCGACTTTAGTGAACCGTTTGTTGGGTGAAGACCGTGTGGTTGCATTTGACCAGCCGGGTACTACACGTGACTCAATTTATATTCCATTTGAACGTGACGGTCGTAAATACACATTAATCGATACTGCGGGTGTACGTCGTAAAGGTAAAGTGGACGAAATGATCGAGAAATTCTCGATTGTGAAAACTTTACAAGCGATGAAAGATGCGCATGTTGTGGTAATTGTTGTCGATGCACGTGAAGGGATCGTTGAGCAAGACTTGCATTTGATCGGTTATGCGCTTGAAGCAGGCCGTGCGATGGTGATTGCCATCAACAAATGGGACAACATGTCTGACTACGACCGTAAACAGTGTAAATTAGATGTTGAACGTCGTTTTGACTTTATTCCTTGGGCAAAAATTCACTTAATTTCTGCACTTCACGGTACAGGTGTTGGTGATCTTTATCCATCGATCCACCGTGCTTATGATTCTTCTCATTTGAAAGTATCACCTGCGAAAATCACTCAAATCTTGAATGATGCAACGGATGCGCACCAACCACCAATGGTTCAAGGTCGTCGTATCAAAATGCGTTATGCGCATATGGGCGGACAAAATCCACCGACGATTGTGATTCACGGTAACAAAGTTGATAAAACGCCAAATGACTATCGTCGTTACCTAGAAAACGTGTTCCGTAAAGTTTATAAACTTGAAGGTACGCCAGTCAAAATTGAATTTAAAACCTCTGATAACCCATTTGAGGGTCGTAAGTCGCAAATCGATGAGCGTACGGCTGCACGTAAACGTCGTTATGTTCAGAAGTTCAAAAAAGCGGAAAAGAAATTCAAACGCTAAGTTTAGATGAACAAAAAAAGCCTGCAGATATGCAGGCTTTTTTATTTCACTTTATTTATCTAAAAAGATGTAGAAATTAGTTTTTACACTTTTTAGCTTGGCGGTAAATATCAATATTATCCAGGTTAGCTTGAGCAATTTCCATGGCTTGCTGTGCGCTGCTGCTATCCTGTTGGGTATTTTTATTGCCCGAAAAAGCCGTAGCAAATTGTCCCATACGGGCCGCTGTTTCAGATTGACCTGAAAATGCGGATAGCGCGTTGCCAGCAAGCCCTGCCCATTTTGAAACTTGGTTATTTTGCTGTGCTGACGCTTGGCTTAATGCCTGTTGCGATGCTTCCAATGTACGTTCAAAGGTCTTACGCTCAACGCTTAGGTCAGTGCAATCTAAGGTTTTTAAATAACTGGTGCTATAAACACTATTGTTGGTTTGACTAGCTTGATTGAAATTTGAGGCATAGCCACGGTCTGCTTGAGCTACAGCATTGGCAGCTTCTTGACGGCTTTGATTCATACGAGCTTCAGCTTGGTCCATAATCGCGCCATTTTTGGCACCCATTACTGCAACAGCTGCATCCAATAAGCCTGCTTGAGCGAAACATGGTAGGACACAAAGTGAACTGATTAAGGTGATTTTTCTTAGCATGTGGTTTACCCCGAGTTTTAAATTAAAGTTATAAGAATCTAGAGTATTTTATCTAATTAAAGATGTATTTGAAATATTTATTATACTTAAGTATTTGAATATATTTATAATATTAAGTATTTCTTAAGTGGTTTGAAATATTTTTAAACTGAGTTTTAAAATCTCTATAAGTCAAAGGACCGATGCGCTCATCTGTATTGTGGTGTATTTTGTGTCGGAGAGTCGCATAAAATATAGCGTCATGGACGTAGTGTAAAAGATATTGGATCAATAACTTATGGCGAAAATTCAGCTTGAATATAGTGCAATTACTGACTTCTTTGTGGAGCCGCATGGCTTGAGTCGTCAAGAGGTAATTGCCGTGCGTAAACAAGCCATTTACCAATATCGAAATCAATTACTCGGGCAGCGGCTAAATAGGTCAGTTGAAAATTCAGATTTTTCAAAGTCTGCGTTTGGTAAGCCTTTTCTTCCGGATTTGCCACATTTTCATTTTAATCATAGTCATAGCCAGCAGCATTATGTTTTGGCCAGCAGTGAAAAAATCGCCAATATTGGTGTGGATATTGAAGATTTAAATCGAAAAGTTCGTTTTGATGCGATGGCTCAACATAGCTTTCATCCCGAAGAATTGCTCAATTGGGACAGTTGTGAGCATAATCCTGATTATTGGTTTAAAGTTTGGACCACCAAAGAGGCGGTACTTAAAGCATCAGGTTTAGGGATTCGAGTGAACCTGAATGAACTGAATACGCAGTGTCATCCTGAGCAGAATGGTGGGATGTGTAGTCATCCCGCAATTGGCACTTTTGCTTATCAGAATATTCAACTGCCGCATGTGATGTTGACGGTGGCATGGCAAAGTGAACAATCTTGCCGAGGTTTTCATTTGCCTAATATTGAGTTGAATGTCTTATAAATCGGTATGACATATAAATCACCATGAAAAAAGCCCTGTTCTGGCTGAACAGGGCTTTTTTGAAAATCAATCTAAACTGGCTTTAGATTAGATTTTGCATTTTTTAGAACCTTGGTAGATACCAATGTTGTCGATGTTTGCTTGAGCAGCAGATTTATTCGCTTGTTGAAGTTCAAGGTTGCCTGCTTCTGAAGTATCTTGCTCACCAGCCAAGCTGTTTGCAATGTTGCCTGCACGAGCGGCTTTTTCAGAGTTACCACCGAAAGCAGCAAGAGCGCCACCCGCTAAACCAGCAAATTTGCTCAATGATTTGCCTGGCGCTTGAGCAGATGCTTGGATGTTTGCAATGTTTTTTTCAGCAGCTTCTAAAGAGCGCTTAGCATTCGCTTTTTCAACAGCAAGAGTTGCACAATCCATCGCTTTTAATTCTGAAGATGCGAATTGAGTTGTAGCAAAAGCAGAAATTGAAATAGAAGTAACAGTTGCAAGAACAAGTAATTTTTTCATGAAATAATTCACTTTTATTGTTAGAAAATAAACGCCCGAAAGTAATGGGCGGGTGAATATTATTCAAAAAAAGGAATTTTGTCCTGTTAAAATGTGACAATTGTGTAACTTTGTGTAATTTGCGTACAAATATGATTACAAAATTAAATGATTAGTAACACGTTACTATTTGGGTTTTTGTGCAATCCAAATATTACTTAAGCGGTTGACAAATTGCGGGCTAAACTTCGATAAATTAAATAAAAATTTAGCTTTCATCCCCACAGGTGTATGTGTAGCCATTAAGACCGAATCCCGTTTTTGTACCAAGGCATAAATTTGCTGAGCGACATCGCTCGGTTGAAGATTGACGCCCATTTTCTTAATACTTTGTGCATCCATGTCTTGCACCATCGCGGTTTGAACAAATAAAGGCATCACATCTAAAACGCGAATATTGTATTTTTGCCATTCAATATCCAAACTTTCAGTGAACCCGCGGACAGCAAATTTAGATGTGGCATAACTGGCTAAATCCGCTTGTCCATAAATTGCTGAAGCCGAAGAGAGGTTAATCACACGAGCAAAATTGCTTTGTTTTAAATAGGGAAATGCCGCATAGCAACCGTTTATCACCCCTTTGACATTGATATCAATCGTACGGTGGTGTGCAGACAGTTCCGTATGTTCAAAGCTGCCTGAATGCAGAATTCCGGCATTATTGACTAAGATATTCAGCTGACCTGCCCATGCAACAAATTCAGCTAAAGCGCTTTGCCATTGCTCTGGTTGTGTTACATCTAAATGTCCAGCTTTGGCATGGCTACCGAGTTCGGCAGCTAAGGAGGTAACTTGAGATTGGTTAATGTCGTAGAGCCCAACTTTATATCCTTGTTGTATGAACAGTCGTGCAATTGCTGCGCCAATCCCTTGTCCTGCACCGCTAATAAAAATACTTTGCATGTTATGCTTCCCTGAATTGAGTTGCTCATTCCTTGAGTGAATTTTGAGCATATCAAATTCTGTAATCGAAACAATGTACTGATGAGTAAATAGCTGGAGTTCACATGGAACAATTATTAGCAGTGATGAAAGAATTACGTGAAAAATGTCCATGGGATCAAAAGCAAACCCCAGAAAGTTTGACTCGTTATGCCATCGAAGAAGCCTATGAAGTTGAAGCGGCAGTTCGTTCAGGTCAGAGTGATGATGTACGAGATGAACTGGGGGATTTATTACTACAAGTGGTTTTTCAGTCGCAGATGTATAGCGAACAAGGCGCATTTGATTTTCAAGATGTGGTGCAAGCCATTACAGATAAATTAATTCGCCGTCATCCCCATGTGTTTCAGGCAGAGCAATTCTCAGCACTCAATGCGGATGATGTGGCAACACTATGGAAACAGATTAAACAACAAGAAAAAGCAGGGAAATCAGTATCTAGATTAGATGAAGTTAAACATGCTCCTGCATTAAGCCAAGCAGATGAAATCCAAAAAAATGTGGCGAAAATTGGATTTGATTTTCCAGATATTGAAGGGGCTTATGGCAAACTTGAGGAAGAGCTAGGGGAGTTAAAAGAGGCCTTAGCAGGCAAAAAATCCGACGAAATATTTGATGAATTTGGTGATTGCTTATTTTCTCTAGTGAATGTTGGACGTAAGATTGGCATCTCAAGTGAGATGGCACTGTTAAGTACCATTCATAAATTTAGAAGCCGTTTTGCTTATATTGAAGCACAGGTCACATTACAACAAAAACATGTAGAAGACTTGTCCCTGACTGAAATGGATCAGTTATGGGAACAGGCAAAACAACAATTAAAACAACAGGCTGAATATGTACCACATCCTAAAGAATAAATACTCTACACAATTACTTGTCTTGGTTTTGGGTTTAATGGCAGATTTAACTTTTGCTCAAAGCCCTTCGGGCTACGCGGAATGGAAAGCCATGCAGCAAGCTCAAGATCAGCAATTAAAAAAGCAATCTGAGGCCTCGAAGTCCAAAGTGGCAACTGCACCGAGCAATGCCAACTATTATTTGTCACGACCCAGCACCCAACAAAATAGTCGAACAGATCAGGTACGTTTAAATACAGCCTCAGTCGATGAACTGCAGACATTGCATGGAATTGGTCAGAAAAAAGCAGAAGCCATTGTGCAATATCGCAAAAGTAATGGCTTATTTAAAAGCATTGATGATATTCAACAGGTTAAGGGAATCGGTCCTGCGCTGTTTGCTAAAAATAAAGCAAAATTGGCACTTTAAGTGAAGTGTAAAAAAAAGAATTAGGTTAAGCTCAGCTTGAGCATCGAGATAATCAAATTGCCCTTTGATTGTGTTAGAGATATCATTAGCGACATCTTAAGAATTTTACGTTCAGACGTAGGAGACAGCGTCTTTTGCAAACTTTGCGCGCGTCCAAATGTGGTTTATCAACCGCACAATTACCTTCTTCCATTTTAGATGTGATTGATGCCTTAACTAAGGCAGGCTATGAAGCTTATATCGTGGGTGGCAGTGTCCGCGACCTAATGTTGGGTCATGCACCTAAAGATTTTGATGCCGTAACTAATGCGACACCAGCTCAGGTGAAAGAAGTCTTCGGGCGACGTTGCCGAATTATTGGTCGTCGTTTTGAGCTGGCGCATGTCTACTCAGGACGTGAACTGATCGAAGTTGCGACCTTCCGTGCGCCGCCTAAAAAAGCCGTGACTTCTGCTGCGGGCATGATTTTACGTGATAATAATTGGGGTACGATTGAGCAAGACTTTGCACGCCGTGACTTCTCGATCAATGCGATGTATTACCAACCACGCAAAGGCGAAGTGTTAGATTTTTGTCATGCAGTAGATGACATAAAACATAAAACGTTGCGTTTATTGGGTGATCCACAACTCCGTTTTGAAGAAGATCCTGTGCGGATGCTTCGAACTTTACGTTTTGCAGCCAAATTAAACTTTAATATTGATGAAAAAATTCTGGATGTCTTTACCTCAGAACTTACTCAATTGCTGCGTGATGTGTCTCCACATCGCTTATACGACGAGTCACAAAAACTCTTTACTATGGGGCATCTCAATCGCGTCTTACCGATGCTGATCGATTTTGGTATTTGGTATCAGTTATTTGCAGATATCAAACCAGTCGTAACCCCATTTATTGAGTTGGCTGCAAAAAATACCGATCAACGTATTTCGATTGGGAAAACCATTAACCCTGCATTTTTCTATGCCGTGTTATTGTGGATTCCGTTCCAAGAACGTTGTACGTTCTATCTAAACAAAGGTGTAGTTCCTGCTGAAGCACGTGCTCAAGCAGGCTTGGATGTATTGAAACGTCAGGCTACACGAACCATTATTCCACGCTTTGCAGAAACATTTATTCGTGAAGTTTGGGAAATGCAAACCCGTTTGCTGAATCCAAAACCACAGCAAATTGAAGCACTTTCAGGTCATGCACGTTTCCGTGCAGGCTTTGACTTTCTGCTGCTGCGTGAAAAATCGGGCGATATAAGCACGCAAGGCATGGGGCAGTGGTGGGATGCTTATCAGCAGATGAGCACTGACGAAAAAGAACTGGCAATTAGCCAATACAATCGTCAACGTGCCAAGAGTCGTCGTAAAGCGGCGCATGAAGATATGGAAGCCAAAACTTCTGCACATCAGCAAGTTGAAATTGAACCGCTGGTGAATGAACCAGAAAGCAGAAGTCGCCGTCAACGTAAGCCTAAATCACATGCCAATAGTCTAGAGACAGTGTCAATCGTTGCAGCGTCAGCCAGTGGTGAAATTGGTGCAGATCATCCGATTTTAAAACGTAAACGTGTGAAACGAGATTTGACTCAGGTTATTTTTGGGCCAACACAATGACGCTGACATATATTGGTTTAGGTAGTAATTTAGGTGATTCTCTACAGATCCTCAGTGAAGCGGTGCATAAACTTGCAACGCTCGGAAAAGTGAAAGTCTCAAAACTGTATCAAAGCCCGCCAATGGGGCCACAAGATCAGCCGAATTATTTAAATGCAGCGGTTGCATTAGAAACTGATCTAGCACCTTTAGCCTTGTTGGATGAATTGCAACGCTTTGAACAAGAGTCGGGGCGTGTACGCCTACGTCATTGGGGGGAGCGTACACTGGATTTAGATTTACTGATTTATGGTGAACAGCACATTCAAAATGAACGTTTAACGGTGCCTCATGTTGGTGTTTTAGAACGTGATTTTGTGTTGAAACCTTTGTTGGATTTAGATGAGAATCTACAAATTAAAGGACAACCATTAAAAGATTTACCTATTTTGAATAATCCAAATTTAACTGTATTGGATGCAGGAAACTGGGCCCATCTTTAATTTTTGTATGACCACTTGAGAAAGCCGTCATCTGAGGAATATTGAAATGATTAGTCTAAGTGACTTGAAAAAATTTAAAGCGGAAGGCCGCAAATTCTCCTGCCTGACTTGCTATGATGCGAGCATGGCAAAAGCAATGGAAGTTGCTGAAGTCGATAGTATTCTGATTGGTGATTCATTGGGGATGACCATTCAAGGGAATGACTCGACTTTACCTGTCACTGTTGAAGATATGGTATATCACACTGCTGCAGTGCGTCGTGGCAATAAACATGCGTTTATTTTGACTGATTTGCCCTTTATGACCTATGCCACTTTGAATGACGCTTTGGTGAATTCAAAGACCGTGATGCAAGCAGGCGCACAGATGGTCAAATTGGAAGGTGGTGCATGGTTGTCAGAAACAGTTGAAGTATTGACCCGTAATGGTATTCCAGTGTGTGTGCATTTAGGGTTAACTCCGCAATCGGTTCATGTGTTTGGCGGTTATAAAGTGCAAGCACGTACACGCGAAACCGCGGATCAACTCATTGCAGATTGTAAAGCTGTGGTTGATGCAGGTGCAGCAATTTTACTTTTGGAATGTGTTCCTGCCCAAGTGGGTAAAGAAATTAGTGAATTATTCCCAAATACACCTGTTATTGGGATCGGTGCCGGTGCAGAAACGGATGCTCAAGTCTTGGTTCAACAAGATATGTTGGGACTGACGTTTAGTCACGTGGCGAAATTTGTTCGCAACTTTATGAAAGAGCAAGCAGGGGAAACAGCAATTGTGGATGCGTTTAAGGCGTATCATACTGCCGTACTTGATGGTAGTTTCCCTGCCAAAGAACATACATTCCAAATTGAGCTGTAAGACATGAAAACTGAAACAACGATTCAAGGTTTAAGTGCATCGCTAAATCCAGCACGTGCTGCGCGCAAAATCATTGGTTTTGTACCAACGATGGGGAACTTGCATGAAGGTCACCTTAATTTAGTTCGTGAAGCACGTAAACTGTGTGATGTCGTGGTGGTGAGTATTTTCGTTAACCCAATTCAGTTTGGTCCAAATGAAGACTTTGACAACTATCCACGTACTTTGGAACAAGATCAGCACTTATTGGCTGAAGTGGGTTGTGACATTGTGTTTGCACCGACTGTTGAACAAATGTATGGCAACAAACCGCGCTTAACCAATATTAGCGTGGGCGGCATTACCAATGATTTGTGTGGCGAACAGCGTCCGGGTCATTTTGACGGTGTTGCTGTTGTTGTGACAAAACTCTTTAATATTGTTCAACCGAATTTTGCATTCTTTGGGCAAAAAGATTACCAGCAACTTGCAGTGATTCGTCAGTTTGTACGTGACTTAAATATTCCACTAGAAGTGATTGGTGTGCCGATTACTCGTGCTGAAGATGGTTTGGCATTGAGCTCACGTAATGGTTATTTAAGTGCGGAAAATCGTGCGATTGCACCAACGATTTACCAAAGCTTGAAAACGGCTGAGGCAGAATTACATGCTGGAACTCAACTTGCAGATGTGTTAGCGAATATTAAAGCAACATTGACAGCAGCGGGTTTTGTTGTGGACTATGTTGAAGCACGTACACCTGAATTACAGAAAATTGAAGAATTTGATCAAGACGTGGTGTTGTTTATTGCGGCTAAATTAGGCGCAACACGTCTTATTGATAATATGCAGGTTAAATATACTGCAGTTTAAAACGGCTATGGGGTAGCAAGCGATGAAGCGCATTTTAATTGTTACAGGACAATCTGGATCTGGAAAGTCATCTGCATTACAGATACTTGAGGATTTGGGCTATTACTGTATCGATAATTTGCCATTGGCCTTACTCCCCGAAATTGTTGAAAAACTCGATTCAGAAAATAATCTTGAACAATTGGCACTGGGTGTGGATGTCCGCAGTACACGTGCAGATTTACAAGAGTTCGATTTGGTTTTTCAACAGCTACAACGCCATGGCTCAGTCGATATTATTTATTTGACCACGCGTGATCAGGAATTGATTGCGCGATTCAGTTCATCTCGACGTCCCCATCCCTTGGCAAGTCGTTTCAAAAGTTTAAATGAGTGCATACAGGAAGAAAAATCTTTACTGTTGCCGATTCAATTACGCTCGACAGTACATATTGATACTACAGATAAGAGCGTACATGATTTAAAACATACCTTGCTGTCTAAACTCGGACAGGCAGATAATTTAATTTTGATCTTACAGTCTTTTGGCTATAAGCATGGTATTCCTCTCGATGCAGATTATGTTTTTGACGTCCGTCATTTGCCAAATCCACACTGGGATATGGAATTACGTAAGTATTCAGGATTAGATGAGCCAGTTCGTCAGTTTTTACAACAAAGTGAACAAACCAATGAAATGTTCCAAGATATTTATAATTTCTTGGATAAATGGCTGCCGGCATTTGCCGAAGGGCATCGTCATTACATGACGGTGTCGATCGGTTGTACAGGTGGGCAACACCGTTCGGTATATATCGTAGATAGACTAAAAAAAGCACTTGAGGCAAAATGGTCTATTCAGGTTCTACATAGAGAAATGAAGCACTGGTCATGATCGACACAACTGTTGACGTAATTAATAAACTGGGTTTACATGCGCGTGCATCTGGCAAGCTAATCGAAGTCACGACCAAATTTCGCTCGTCGATTCAAATTGGTAAGGGTGGAAAATTAGTAGATGCCAAAAATATTATGTCTTTGCTGATGCTTGGCGCAGGCAAGGGCACAACTTTACGCTTAGTGATTGAAGGTGCAGATGAAGAAAAAGCTTTATCTGAAATTCAAGCACTGTTTGCGGCAAAATTTTACGAGGCAGATTAAACGTGGCACGTCGACCGAACCGCTATACCGAAGAAGACTTTGAATCCTTAGAAGGACGTGCAAGTAAAACTGAGCAAAAGAAAGCTGTACAACGTATGGCTGCTTTGGGCGAGGAACTTGCAAAACTGAATCCTAAACAGATTAAAAATCTTCCTGTTGAAGAGCGTCTGATCGAAGCACTACTTGATGCACAAACAATTACTTCACATGAAGCGCGACGCCGTCAGTTTCAACGTGTAGGTAAACTACTGCGTAATGAAGATGAAACCATGATTTTATCTTACTTAACCCCGCAGCAAGGTGCGAAAAAAACAGCGCAGCTTCAACGCTGGGCTGAACGTATGATTGCCCAAGGTGATCCCGTCATTAAAGAGTTCATGAAAGCCCATAATGCTGCTGAACATCATCCTATTCGTCAGCATATTTTGCGTATTCAACGTGATATAGCAAAAAATGTAAGCGAAGAAGAACTGACTGCGTCAAAGTTGAAATTGTTTAACTACATTCAACAAGTGGCTTTATTATCTGATAACTAATGCATGATTAGATAGCCAAGTACTTAGATAGCTCAATGATCAGAGAATTCAACATGATCTGATCATTGAAGCAAAACGTGAAGTTATATACTTCACATCAAAAAAGCGACCTGATTAGGTCGCTTTTTTTGCTTAAATGATTGAAAAAATCATGCTTGGCTTTTGAGTTTGAATATTAACCAAATTCACCAACAGCGCGCTCTTTAGCCCATTCACGGAGAACGAACTTCTGAAGTTTACCTGTCGAGGTTTTTGGAATTTCGGTAATCACTACATCTTTAGGTACTTTGAAACGTGCAAGGTGCTGCTTACAGAATTCGATCAGTTCTTCAGGCGTTGCTTCTTTACCTGCTTTTAATTCAATAAAGGCACAAGGCACTTCTTGCCAACGAGGGTCAGGTTTTGCAACCACTGCAGCTGTCAGTACAGCAGGGTGTTGATATAGAATTTCTTCTACTTCGAGCGATGAAATGTTTTCACCCCCTGAAATGATCACATCTTTAGAGCGGTCAGTAATTTTGGCATAACCGTCAGGTTGGCAGACTGCTAAGTCGCCGGTATGGAACCAGCCACCGGCAAAGGCTTCAGCCGTTGCTTCTGGGTTTTTCAAATAACCTTTCATTACGATGTTGCCACGGAACATGATTTCACCCATGGTCTGGCCATCATGCGGAACAGGTAACATGGTCTCAGGGTCAATGACTTTCATGCCGTCTTGAAGCGGGTATGGTACACCTTGGCGAGAATGCAACTGTGCTTGTTCTTGAATGGAAAGATCAGACCAACCAGCTTGCGATGCGCAAAGTGCTGATGGACCATAGGTTTCAGTCAAACCGTAAACATGTGTGACATTGATGCCAATATTACGCATCCCTTCAATAATCGCAGCAGGTGGCGCTGCACCAGCCACCATCACTTCAACGCGATGGTCAAATTGCGCTTTTTTCTCTTCAGGCGTATTGATCAGCATTGAAAGTACGATTGGCGCACCGCAGAAATAATCTACTTTGTGTTCTGCAATCAGTTTGAAAATCAGTTCAGGGTCGATTTTACGTAGACAAATATTGGTTCCGCCATTGGCTGCCATTGTCCAAGCAAAGCACCAGCCATTACAGTGGAATAGAGGAAGCGTCCACAGATACGTTGCACGTGGCGTCATGCCGCAAGCGATGATGTTACTCGCTGCATTGATATATGCGCCGCGGTGATGATACACCACGCCTTTTGGGTTCCCTGTGGTGCCTGAGGTATAGCTTAAGCTAATTGCATCCCATTCATCTTGAGGTAAGTGCCATTCAAAGTTGGCATCGCCTTGCGCCAACCAGTCTTCAAATTCGACTTGTCCAATCGGTTGTGCTGTACCTTCAAATTCAGCATCTGCCACATCAATGACATAAATCTCTTGATCGATTAAAGCTAAAGCTTCTGTGGCAACCTGAGTGAATTCAGGGTCAACCAACAGGACTTTGGTTTCAGCATGTTCCAGCATGAAGGCAATAGTTTTTGCATCAAGGCGTGTATTTAGCGTATTCAATACTGCACCCGCCATCGGTACGGCAAAGTGTGCTTCAACCATAGCAGGAACGTTTGGTAATAACACAGACACGGTGTCGTTTTTGCCAATGCCTAATTGTTGCAATTGATGCGCAAATTGACGACAGCGGTTATACGTTTGGCGCCATGAAATATGACGATTGCCGTGGATAATGGCATCCTGATCAGGATAAATATAGGCTGCACGCTCTAAATAACGTAGAGGCGAAAGTGCCACAAAATTTGCCGGGGTCCGTGGCAATTCATCGTATGCGCTAACCATCGTGGTACTCCAAGTCCATATATATATTTGTTTTAAATCTGACTTAACAATAATTCAGTCCGTAGCTTCTCTGCATTTATGCTTTAGTCGAGTATTTACACTAAATTTTTAAGTGATTGAAAATGAATAAAATAAAAACAATAAAGTGACGAAAATGAACCCTGTGGTTCTCAAAATTGATTTTTTAGCATAAATAATTTAGCTGAAAAATATACAAGTGTTGTTGGTTTTTTATGCTGATTTTACCGATGTTTTCATGCGTGATCTTTTTTATTGGTTCGGTTTGAATGACGCTTAACGAATAATATAGAGCACTTTGAACAGTCTGTATGTGCATATAAACGAATGGTTTTTTCTTTAATCAATCGTGGCTTATTTGCTGTTTTATAACAATAAACTTAAATTTGAGAAGATGCTGAACTTCGTATAATCTAAGTAAAAAATCAAGATGGCTTGTGCATCAACATTGCAAAAGCGGAAATCAAAAATAAAACAATACGGCTGAATACAATAAAAAGTATGGCGATAAGGATGAATATGACAATTCAACACGACATTGCATGGGAAAATTGGTCAGGTGCTCAGAAGTCGATCCCGAAGTCATTTATACAACCGAAAAATCTTGAGCAGTTAATGGATGTGGTGCAATCCCAACCTAAGATTCGTATGGTTGGCGCAGGGCACTCTTTTAGCCCTTTGGCAAAAACCACAGATACCTTAGTAAGTTTAGATCATCTCAAAGGCATTCTAGATATCGATGCTGAACGCTGCCAAAGTACCGTCCAAGCTGGCACACGATTATTTGATTTGGGGGAGAAGCTCGCGTCTTTTGATCAGGCACTGATTAATCAAGGTGATATTGATCGTCAAAGTTTGGCTGGAGCGATTGCAACAGGGACGCATGGTACCGGACTCGAATTACCATGTTTATCGGCATTGGTTACGGGGTTTGAATTATTAACCGCGCAGGGCGAATTACTACAATGCAGTGCTGAACAGAACAGCGAAATTTTCCAAGCAGGGCGTGTTTCACTCGGGAGTTTAGGCGTGCTGACGCATGTACAGCTGCAAAATCGGCCGATGTATAAACTCAAAGAACAAACGCGATTATGTCCGCTGAAAGATGTCATGCAGAATATGCAGCAATGGCAATATGCACATCGACATATTGAGTTCTGGGTATTTAGTCATGCCGATCAGGTTATTTTAAAAACCTTAGATGAGACGGAAGATGACCTTCAACCGCGGAAAGACCAGTGGTTAGATGACGACGTATTACTCAAATTTTGTGCAGAATTGACGCGATTCTTTCCACCACTGAATCCATGGCTACAAAAATTATTGGGTGTTTTTGTCAAACCTTCGATGAGCGTAGATTGGTCAAGTCGAATATTTCCTTCTGCTCGAAATACAAAATTTAATGAGATGGAATACCAGATTCCGCTGCAACACGGGATGAATTGTTTAGAAGAAATTTTGCATACCCTTCGACGTCATAAGGTGCCGATGTTTTTTCCGCTAGAATATCGACTTGTACGTGGGGATGATATTTGGCTCAGTCCGTTTTATCAGCAAGATTCGGCCTCAATTTCGGTGCATCAGTTCTATAAGCAAGATTATCAAGTCATCTTTAAGCTCGTGGAGCCGATTTTTTTAAAATATGGCGGGCGACCGCATTGGGGGAAATTGCATAGCCTAAATGCACGGCAGCTTCAAAATGTGTACCCCAAGTGGCAGGATTTTTTTAATATTCGACAAGAATTAGATCCGAAGCAAAAGTGGCTCAGTCCAGAGCTACAGCAATTACTGATTGAATAAGCATCGTGGAAAGTTAAACGTTGAAGACCAATTGAACGATATGAAAAAGGGGATGGCATGGATGTATATTTTCAACAGTTGAATACGCTGCTAAAGCAAAACGGGACGGGGATGCCCCAGTTAATCGTGGATGTTGATGCATTAAATCACAACTTGGTGGTCACTCAGCAGCAAATGCCAAAAGGGCTGCATCCGCGCTTGGTGGTGAAATCCTTGGCGTGCATGGCTCTGCTTCAACACTGTGCTACACAGCTCAAGACACAGCGTTTCATGCTATTTCATTTTGCACATCTAAAAACACTTTTCGAATCGATACCGCAAGCCGATGTGTTGTTTGGAAAACCGATGCCGATTCAGGCTTTGAACCATGCAGACAAGGCGTTTTTGCAGGCAACGCAATCGCAAGTGCAATGGCTGATTGATAGTGAACAGCGTTTAGCCCAATACCTCAAATTTGCTGAGCAGCATCAACTGTGTCTACGCATCAATATTGAAATAGATGTGGGTTTACACCGTGGTGGTCTGAAAACGATCGATGAGCTAAAGGCTGTTTTGGATGAAATCGTTCAACATCCCCAACATTTAAAATTTTCAGGATTAATGGGCTATGACGCACATGTGGCGAAGATTCCACGGCTGATCCAATCTGCTGAACAGACTTATCAACAGTCCCAGCAAAGTTATCAACAATTCAAAGCTTATGTACAACAGCGCTACCCAACCTTATGTGATGAACACACCTGTTGGAATGGTGGTGGTAGTCCTAGTTTTAGTTTTCATTGTCAGCAGAGTGTCTGTAACGAAGTCTCGTTTGGCTCGATGTTATTAAAACCCGCAGATTTTGAACTGAAAAATTTACAAGCTTTCCAAAGTGCCTTGTGGATCGCCACGCCTGTGTTAAAAGTGTTGCCGCGGACTGAATTACCACAGTTAGAATGGCTCAGTCGTTGGGCAAAATATCAGGCTGTATTTATTTATGGAGGCTATTGGCGAGGGGACTATGTTTATCCTCAAGGCAGTCAGCCCCATGCGTTATATGGTCGCAGTAGTAATCAGGAGCTTGTGCAAATTCCACAGACAAGCAGCATAGATGTAGATGATTATATTTTTTTACGCCCTACCCAGAGTGAAATGATCATCCCTCAATTTGCACAGCTTTGGTTGTACCAAGCTGATCAATTCATGGCCTTTGAGACCTTCAGAGAATAAAAAAGCGTCCTTACGTTCTTTGGTTCAATTGTTTCGCAATTTTTTTTACGTGCGTAACATCAGTTATGAATGAGAACGTGATTATTATGTTGACAGCATAAAGCGCATTTCGGCTGAAATCTGCTTGAATTATCAGGAGTCTTGTAAAAGGCGGTAGAAAAATCAACTTCTATGGGATTAGAGGTTTATTAAAGTTGACAGGGCGTGTAAAATTTAGGTCGAATTTTATTTATCCACCGTTTTTATCTTTTGAGGGTCTCCCTCGATCATAATCTCGCGGTGACATGCTCCATTGTACGGGGCATCACTCCTTAAGGATTTTTATATGCCAATTATCACTTTGCCAAATGGCGATCAAAAAGAATTTGATCATGCCGTATCTGTGATGGAAGTTGCTCAAAGCATCGGTCCTGGTCTAGCAAAAAATACAGTTGCGGGTCGTGTAAACGATCGTTTAGTTGATGCGTCTGATTTAATTACAGAAGATGCTAGCCTACAAATTATCACGCCTAAAGATGAAGATGGTATTCACATCATTCGTCACTCTTGTGCGCACTTGGTGGGTCATGCAGTTAAGCAATTGTTCCCAGAAGCAAAGATGGTGATTGGTCCTGTCATTGAAGAAGGTTTCTACTATGACATCTGGATGCCACGTCCCTTTACTTTAGACGACATGGCAGCAATCGAAGAGCGCATGAAAAAGCTCATCGACCAAGACTATGATGTCATCAAAAAAATGACTCCACGTGATGAAGTGATCCAAGAGTTCACTGCACGCGGCGAAGAATACAAACTGCGTCTGATCGAAGACATGCCTGAAGAAACTGAAATGGGCTTGTACTACCATCAAGACTACTTGGACATGTGCCGTGGTCCGCACGTTCCAAATACTAAATTCTTAAAATCGTTCAAGTTGACTAAAATCTCTGGTGCTTACTGGCGCGGTGATGCGAAAAACGAACAGCTGCAACGTATTTACGGTACAGCTTGGGCAGATAAGAAACAGCTCGCTGCGTACATTAAACGTATTGAAGAAGCAGAAAAACGCGATCACCGTAAAATTGGTAAAGCGTTAGACTTGTTCCATATGCAAGAAGAAGCGCCGGGTATGGTGTTCTGGCATCCAAACGGCTGGACGATTTACCAAGTGCTTGAACAATACATGCGTAAAGTTCAACAAGCCAACGGTTACCAAGAAATCCGTACACCGCAAGTGGTTGATTTCACGCTTTGGGAAAAATCAGGTCACGCAGCAAACTATGCTGAAAACATGTTTACGACTCACTCAGAGAACCGTAATTATGCAGTAAAACCAATGAACTGCCCATGTCACGTGCAAGTGTTCAACCAAGGTTTAAAATCTTACCGTGACCTGCCAATCCGTTTAGCTGAGTTTGGTTCATGTCACCGTAACGAACCATCGGGTTCATTACACGGCATTATGCGTGTACGTGGCTTTACCCAAGATGATGCGCATATCTTCTGTACCAAAGAACAAATCGGTACTGAAGTTGCAGACTTCATTAAATTGACTTTAGATGTTTATAAAGACTTTGGCTTTGAAGAAGTACAAATGAAGTTGTCGACACGTCCAGAAAAACGTGTAGGTGATGACAAACTTTGGGACATGGCAGAAAAATCTTTAGCAGATGCTTTAGATGCTGCAGGCCTAGAGTGGGAACTTCAACCGGGTGAAGGTGCATTCTACGGTCCGAAAATTGAATTCTCATTGAAAGACTGCTTAGGTCGTGTATGGCAGTGCGGTACAATTCAATGTGACTTTAACTTACCAGAACGTTTAGATGCGTCTTATGTGACTGAAGATAACGACCGTGATCAGCCTGTAATGTTGCACCGTGCAATTCTTGGCAGTTTCGAGCGTTTTATTGGTATACTTATTGAACACTATGCTGGTTTCATGCCACCTTGGTTGTCTCCAATTCAAGCATGTGTGATGAACATTACCGATTCACAAGCTGAAGCATGTGAGTCAGTCGTCGCTAAACTTAAAGAAAGCGGTATCCGCGCGATTTCAGACTTGAGAAATGAGAAAATCGGCTTTAAGATTCGTGAACGTACTTTAGAGCGTATTCCTTACTTATTGGTTCTTGGGGACCGTGAAGTTGAGGAAGGTACTGTAAACGTCCGTACTCGCTCTGGAAAAAATTTGGGTACTATGTCAATTGATGCATTCGTTGACCTAGTAAAAGCAGCCGTAGCCGAACGCGGCCGGTACATTGTGGAGTAAAAGCGATTAAACAGCCTGACCGTAATCAACAGGGCGGAAAATCAAACCGTCCTGCCTTGAATGATGAAATTCGTGCAAAAGAAGTCCGTCTAGTAGACGAAAATGGCGAGCAAAAAGGGATTGTATCTCTTACTGACGCCTTGCGCGCTGCTGAAGCAGTAGATCTTGACCTTGTTGAGATCGTTGCCAATGCTGAGCCACCAGTCTGCAAAATCATGGATTTCAACAAGCATTTGTTTGATCTAAAACAAAAGCAAAAAGAAGCGAAGAAAAAACAACATCAAGTACAGGTGAAAGAAATCAAGCTACGCCCTGGTACTGATGTTGGTGACTACAACGTTAAACTACGTGCCATTATCAAGTTCCTTGAAGAAGGCAATAAGGTAAAAATCACGCTTCGTTTCCGTGGTCGTGAAATGGCACACCAACAGTTAGGTTTGGCTCAATTGCAAAAAATTGAAGCTGACGTGGTTGACTATGGTATTGTTGAACAAACACCAAAAATGGAAGGCCGTCAAATGGGTATGCTACTTGGTCCTAAAAAGAAAAAGTAAGTATCCATTAAAAAAGCACTGCATTTGCAGTGCTTTTTTTTGCCTATATTTTGGTTTTTAATCTCAATGATGTTCAAGGGCACAAATAATTTTTGCTGCTTATTGATTGGAAAATAGAGCAAAATTCATGAATGCGAACTTATGTCTGAGAGTATTAAGTAAGTTTCTTTAAGAAAGACAAATTTGATTATATTTTAATTGATATTCAATCGTTGTTTCGATTCAGACGTTTTGAAATGCTTTAATTTAGTTTTAATGTAGGTATAAAGTGAGCAAAGCTTTTTATTGAGCTAACTATGTGAGATCTATTTACATAAAACAGGCCGTGAAATAGGGGTTTTCAGTACCCTCCAATAGATTTTCATCTTGGTAATATTAGGTCGTATATTCCATGTCATAAAAGCAATCAGAACAAAGTACATTTCATATAAATAGATAGTAATACAGAGTAGGATTATTTTTTGCAAGATACGCCAAAATTTAAAAAGAGTAGATGAGCAGCTTGTAAGCCAGACCCACCAAGGATTCATTAAAAACACCTATATGGAGTATTTAGTTTGGAATAAAAAATCAGAACATAAAATTTGCAATCTAGACACTATATTTTTGAGATGGGATGATTTTAATTCTTTTTTATCATGTTACGAATTTAACTAGGGTGTGTTGACATTTACAGCCGATAAATTGAGCTAAAGAGGCAACCATATAAATATACAAGCTAAAGCAACAGCGCTTTGATAGTTACGTTTTAGCTTATCGTATCTTGTGGCAATTCCTCTAAATTGTTTTAATCTACAAAATGCATTTTCAACTAAATGTCTGATTTTATACATATACCAGTCCATATCATCATTGCTAGATTTGGCATTTGATCTTCGAGGAATGTTTGCTTTCGTATTACTTTCTCTAATTTTCTTTCTGAAACTTTCTGAATCATAGCCTTTATCTGCACATAGCATTTCTGACTCTGTTAAATCTAATTTTGATACAAGATCAGGTGCAACCTTAATATCATGTGAAGTTCC
>NZ_VOZI01000019.1:0-64050 GCF_013419835.1 Acinetobacter sp. YH12052 | reverse complement strand
AGTAACTTGGACCAGTGTTGATCATTTAGCATTGTTCGAGGCATAGCGAGTGTAAAATTGGGTTTGGCGATTTAATTTTACTATCTCGCTATTTTTTTAATCAACAAATGTCAACAGACCCTAGTACCCCTGAAGATATTGATAGTTTTAAGCGTTTATTGGGTGATGGTGTTCAATTTGGCATTCAGCTTGAATATGCAGTCCAACCTAGTCCAGATGGTTTAGCACAAGCCTTTATTATTGGTGAAAGCTTTATTGGAAATAGTAATGTTTGTTTAGTGCTTGGCGACAACATTTTTTATGGTCAAGGTTTTACCCCAATGCTACGTCAAGCCGTTGCACGTCAAAAAGGTGCAACGGTATTTGGCTATCAGGTGAAAGACCCTGAGCGTTTTGGTGTGGTTGAATTTGATGAGCAGAAACGAGCAATTTCTTTAGAAGAAAAACCTAAACAACCTAAATCCCACTTTGCGGTCACAGGTCTATATTTTTATGACAATGATGTGATTCAAATTGCGAAACAAGTGAAGCCTTCTGAACGTGGAGAATTAGAAATTACCACAGTTAATCAGATGTATTTAGAGCGCGGTGATCTAAATGTGGAATTGCTCGGACGTGGTTTTGCATGGTTAGATACAGGTACACATTCAAGTTTACTGGAGGCAGCACAGTTTGTAGAAACCATTGAAAAACGTCAGGGTTATAAAGTGGCGTGTTTGGAAGAAATTGCCTTGAATAATGGTTGGCTGAGCAAAGAACAAGTTTTAGAAATTGGTCAAAGCATGAGTAAAAATGATTATGGGCAATATCTAATTTCTTTGGTGAATGAGATATGAGTCAAGAGTCAATTTATGTCACTCAACCTGTTTTACCTGAGCTTGCAGAATTTATTCCTTATTTAGAACAAATTTGGAAAAATAAAATTTTAACCAACTGTGGACCATTACATCAGCAGTTGGAAAAAGAGCTTTGTGAGTATTTGGGCGTTGATTATATTTCATTATTTAATAATGGAACAATTGCGTTAGTAACAGCACTACAGGCGCTAGGGCTTGAGCAAGGTGAAGTGATTACGACGCCATATACTTTTGTTGCTACGGCTCACTCGATAGTTTGGAATAAACTCACTCCAGTCTTTGTTGATATTGATCCGCAAACATCTAATATTGACCCAGTAAAAGTTGAGCAAGCCATAACTGATAAGACAGTCGCGATTTTACCTGTACATTGTTATGGCATCCCTTGTGATGTGGAAGCGCTACAAAATATTGCTACTAAGCATAATTTAAAATTAATCTATGATGCAGCACATGCTTTTGGAGTGAGATATCAAGGACAGAGCCTATTAAATTATGGAGATTTAAGTGTAATGAGCTTTCATGCTACAAAAGTATTTAATACTTTTGAGGGGGGGGCTATTGTTTGTCACAGTGTTGAAATGAAACAACGCATTGACCGTTTAAAGAATTTTGGTATTGTGAATGAAAGTATAATAGATGATATTTCTTTAAATGGTAAATTGAGTGAAGTACATGCTGCACTAGGTTTACTACAATTAAAATCTATTGATAGCACATTATTAGCACGAAAAAAAATAGATGAAATGTATCGTAATGGACTTGCAGGTATATCAGGGATTTACTGTATTAAACGTCCAAGTTTAGAAAAAGATAATTACTCTTATTTTCCAATCGTTATTTCTAAGCCGTATCCGCTTAGACGTGATGAATTGTTTGAAAAACTAAAGCTTAATGGGATTTTTGCAAGAAAATATTTTTATCCGATAATGACTGATTTGGCTATTTATAAGGAATATCAATCAGACACTCCTGAAGCGAAACGCTTATCAGAGGGAGTGCTTTGCTTGCCGCTATATCCAAATCTTAGCCTAGATTCAGTACAGAAAATTATTGATTTAATTAAGGACAATTAAGATGGCTTTTTTAACAGAAGAGCAAATTAAAGCCATGGGCTTTCATCACGTAGGTGAAAATTGCTTACTTTCAGATAAGGCCTCTTATTATAATTGTAAAAATATTAGTATTGGTAGCAATACTCGTATAGATGATTTTTCAGTACTATCTGCCGGGAATGGTGGTATAGAAATTGGTGAGTATGTCCATCTTGCGATTGGTGTGAGTCTCATTGGGGCTGGGAAAATTTCAGTTCAAGATTTTGCAGGACTTTCATCTCGGGTTTCGGTCTATAGTAGTAATGATGATTATAGTGGTCAGTTTATGACGAATCCTATGGTGCCTAGTCAATACACAAATGTGACGAGTTCAGATGTAATAATTGGAAAGCATGTAATTGTTGGATCTGGAAGTGTGATTTTGCCTGGTGTGACTTTAGAAACAGGTGTTGCTGTTGGTGCATTAAGTTTAGTAAATAAAAATTGTTCAGAGTTTGGTATTTATATCGGGACTCCTGTAAAACGAATTAAAGAGAGAAAAAGAGATTTACTTGAGTTAGAAATAAAACTAAAAAATGAGGGATCTATTTAGTATGAATATATTGGTTTCAGTCTGTATTGTTACCTATAATCAAGAAAGATTTGTAGAGCAGACTTTACAAAGTATTCTGAATCAAAATACAAATTTTCAGTATGAAGTTATTATTGGAGATGATTGCTCTACTGATTCAACTAGAAAAATAATAGAAGATTTTTTACTAAAATATCCCGATATTATAGTTCCAGTTTTTCATGAGAAAAATATTGGTCCTTTAGAAAATCTTAAGGCGGTGTATAGAAAAGCGAAAGGTAAATACATTTATCATCTCGATGGGGATGACTTGGCTCTTCCGGTTAAATTGCAACGGCAATTTGATGTCATGGAATCCAATCCAGATTGCGTCATCTGTACTCATGATATGCGATATATTGATGCTGAAGGAAATAAGGTACGAGAATGGACCCATCAAAAGGGTAAATTCGATTTAAATTATTTATATCTAAATTTACCTTTTTTTGCACATTCATCAAAAATGTTCCGAAATGATTTTATGTTTGATTATTTTGATGAATTGCACCCTCAAGCATTAGATATTGAAATACATATTGAGCAGGCCAAAAAAGGATTAATTTATCATTTAGATGAAGAGTTGGGGGCATACCGTGTAGATGTTGGAATTAGTACTATTGGAAAAAAGATTAACCCAATTTTACCTATGGGTATAATGAGAGTATATGATAAGAAATTGGTGGAAGAAAATGATTTATATAAACTTGAACAATTAAGAAAAACTTATTCTAAGTATACGCTGCAATATGCCCGCCAATTTCATCAAACTGGAAGTGATTATGACTTATATTGTGAGTTGGTTAAAAAATCTCTATCTATAAGATATTACACCATCAGACAATTAAAATATTTTATTCTAACCCTTTTGCCAAAGTCAGTATACTTGATGAAAAGCAAATAAAATTTTTAATCACATAATTGAAGAATTTTTTTCTGCATATTGTCCATACACACTTTATCTATACATTCTTGGTTATATTTATAAGGATTTTGCACACATTTTTCTAATGCAGAACTAAGAGCTCTAATATTTTGTTTAGGAACTAATCCAAATTTTGCAGTATCAAGAGTAAATAAATCTGTAATACCAGCTGAAGAGTCATAACTAATAACAGGAATACCAAGAGCAATAGCCTCTGCTAGAGTAACAGGGCTGCCTTCGTATAAAGATGACATTACTAGGCATTTACTTTGAAGCATAAGTTCTCGTGGATCATCAACCCATCCTAAGAAATCAACTCTATCAGCAATACCTAACTCTTTACTTAACTCTTCAAGTTTTTTACGTTCAGAACCATCTCCTACAATCGCCATTTTCCCACAAATATTACTCATTGCGAATGCTTTAATTGCATGATCAACTTGCTTAATTGGAACTAAACGACCAACAAAAATTACATCCCAGTTCTTTATAGTAGATTTAGAGCGATTTATAAGGTCTTTGGGTAATTCTATACCATTTGCAATGGTGGTCGTTTTATTTGGCTGAGCATGTATTTTAGCTTTTTCTTCTAAATCACGGTTTACTGTAATTAGGTTTTTACCTTTAAAAAGTTTTGAAAATTTGCGTTTATTTTTAAAAAAACGAATATGTTCTTTAATTCGTTTCAAAGGATTATTAAAATTTCTAATCTCTAAAAGATCTCCGTGAATCCAATACCAAATATTTTCTTTTTGGGTTAAGTATTTACCTAGATAATATCCATTATGAAAACCAATAATTATTAAATCAAAATTTCTTTTATTTATTAATGATGAAAAAATCTGCTGTTCTTTTTTTGTAAGCTCTTTAAACTTCCAAAGCTTGCCAAATGCAAACTTTGAATCAATATTTAGATCAATATATTCGATGGATGGGTCGACTATTAGTGTGTTTTTACTAGAGTTTAAAACAGCAAGAGTTACTAAGTTTTTGCTTTTTGCTAGAGTATGAGCAAGTTCTAGAGTGATTTTTTCAGCACCACCTTTACCTAAATCATCTACTATAAATAAAATTTTTTTCATATCATGTGCTTACTTTTATTTATTAGTTTTTATCCGCATTACCTTTCAACACCATATAAATCAAACCGACAAAGATTAATAATGCACCTGCAAGGCTGCTGACACAGAATAAAACGATTCGGTTATAGGTGGTTAAGTTGAATAATTCATTGGCTAAAATGTAGCGCATGAACAACCATTGTACGACAGAAAAAACAATCAACACGATTGCACGACGACGGACTTCAGGACGCATAGCCATAGGAGAATCACTTAAAGTGGAAATTGAGGCTATTATGCCACTGTCGATAATCGATCTCAATTGAATAAGGTGAATCTATGCAATCTTGCTCAACAATGAGATGTAAGGTTTTGACGGTAGTGCCAATAATTTTATTGACGATAGACGTTGATGTTCCCTAAACAATGTCTAAAGCGCTTATAAGACCAGATATATTGTTCAGGTGCTTGATTGATTATATCTTGCATCGCAATATTGAGTGTATCTACAGAGAGCTGTAAATCTCTAGACAAAATGTCATCTGAGAGATTTGTGCAATGTAAATCAAAACTAGATAGATCATCGTTGCGGATACAGCTCAAACCAATCACATTACATTGTGTTTTTGCAGCGAGTTTCGACACCAAAGTCACAGTTAGGGTATTTTGCCCAAAAAAATGGGAATAAATGCCACCAGAAGGCTTAGGTAAATGGTCTGGTAAAATGACTGTTAGGCCACCTTGTTTCAAATGTTTAAAAATGGCACGGATCCCTGTTTCATCTGTAGGAACGAGTGTTGCGTTAAACTTTTCTCGTGCTTCTAACAGATAACGATTGATCCCTTTATTTTTATTCGGTTTATACATAATCATCGGTTCTGTATACAGGTTCAGCCATGCATTGAGTAATTCCCAGCAGCCAAAATGCGGAATCACAACGATCACACCTTTTTTATTCGCAAGTGCTTCCGTGAGGATATTTTCACCATAAATGTTTTTCAATAAGCTCAGGCTATAACTTGGCGGCATCCCCCAACATTTAATAAATTCAATATAGGTCAGGCATTGGCTGCGGATACTTTGATTGATGAGCTGTCTCTGCGCTGTCTCGGACAAGTCTGGGTAGGCCAGTTGAATATTGATGCTAGTGATACGTTTGATTGATGAATTAAATAGATTAAGAATAAACGCGATCATCAAAGCCAAGTTTTGTAACAGCCAAAGTGGCAATAGCGCGATGATTTTGAATATAAAGTACATGGATCACAAGGTCTCAAAATTTACAGCATGGAATAAAATAAATTTTGCCAAGAGACCGGACTTATTCAGTGAAAAAGTACAAAAAGATCTGAATCTAAAAACAAAATAATTGGAAGTGGAAAATTGAGCTGTCCATTGCTCAAAGGATATGGTGCAACATCATAACGTAGTTGAAGCGTTTTGATATTAGCAAAGTAAATCAAATCTTTAATTTATGTTTTGTAGGTTTTCAACGACCTTTTGTTGGTCGAAATAAAAAACCCTGCTTAGCGCAGGGTTTTTTAAACCTTAAAATCTAAATCTTAAAATGTAAGATTATTTAGATTCTTCAGCTTTTGGTTTTTCACGTAAACGGATACCAAGGTCACGCAATTGGTTTGCTTCAACTGGCGCAGGCGCTTGAGTTAAAGGACATTCCGCAGTCTTAGTTTTCGGGAATGCAATCACGTCACGGATAGAAGATGCACCAGTCATCAACATCACTAAACGGTCAAGACCGAATGCCAAACCACCGTGAGGAGGCGCACCGAATTTCAACGCGTTAAGCAAGAAGCTGAATTTCTCTTCTGCTTCTTCTTCAGAAATACCAAGCGCTTCAAAGATCGCTTTTTGCATTTCAAGGTTGAAGATACGAAGTGAACCACCACCGATTTCAGTACCGTTCAATACCATATCGTAAGCAACAGAAAGTGCAGCACCTGGGTTGTTCTTCACTTCTTCAACGCTTGATTTTGGCAGCGTGAATGGGTGGTGAACAGACGTCCATTTACCGTCATCAGTTTCTTCGAACATTGGGAAGTCAACAACCCAAAGTGGCGCCCACTCGCAAGTTGCAAGTTTCATGTCGTGACCGACTTTAATACGTAAAGCACCCATCGCATCATTTACGATTTTTGCTTTGTCCGCACCAAAGAATACGATGTCGCCATTTTCAGCACCAACACGTTTCAATAGATCAAGTACGATAGGCTCGATAAATTTAACGATTGGAGATTGAAGACCTTCAATACCTTTTTCAAGCTCGTTGACTTTGATGTAAGCCAAACCTTTCGCGCCATAAATGCCAACGAATTTAGTATATTCGTCGATTTGGCTACGTGGAAGCGCGCCAGCACCGGGTACGCGAAGCGCAACAATACGGCCTTTAGGATCTTTAGCAGGACCTGCGAATACTTTGAACTCAACGTCTTGCATCATGTCTGCAACGTCAACCAATTTCAAAGGAATACGCATATCTGGTTTGTCAGATGCATAGTCACGCATTGCGTCTGCATAAGTCATGCGAGGGAATTTGTCGAATTCAACGTTTAGAAGTTCTTTGAACATCTTCACCGTTAAACGTTCCATTAAATCCATAATGTCATCGTCACTCATGAACGATGTTTCAACGTCGATTTGTGTGAATTCAGGCTGACGGTCAGCACGTAAGTCTTCATCACGGAAACATTTAGCAATTTGGTAGTAACGATCAATACCGCCAACCATCAACAACTGTTTGAACAATTGCGGAGATTGTGGAAGCGCGTAGAAGCTACCGTTAGAAACACGACTTGGTACTAAATAGTCACGCGCACCTTCAGGAGTAGCACGAGTCAAAATCGGTGTTTCAACGTCTAGGAAACCATTTTCTTCGAAGTAGTTACGAATCAGGTTGGTTAATTTAGAACGGAAACGTAAACGATCTAACATTTCTGGACGACGAATATCGAGGAAACGATATTTCAAACGTACTTCTTCAGAAATATTGGTATTTTCGTCATTCAATGGGAATGGAGGAGTTTCAGACGCAGCAAGAACTTCAATTTCTTTGCCTAAAACTTCGATTTGACCACTCACGATATTCGCGTTTTCAGTACCTTCGTAACGACGACGCACACGGCCTGTAATTTTTAATACGAATTCTGAACGTGATTTATCAGCAGTCGCGAAAGCTTCAGGAGTATCAGGGTCAATCACTACTTGAACAAGGCCATCACGGTCGCGCATGTCAAGGAAGATTACACCACCGTGGTCACGGCGACGGTGAACCCAACCGCATAATGTAACGGTTTGGTCGATTTGGGCTTCAGTAAGTGAGCCGCAGTAATGAGTTCGCATCATAGCGTTAGAAATCCAACTATATGGGTTAAGGTCAGCGAATGCGTAAACAGCGCACCGCTTTTATTCGAATAGGGGATTATGCCTCTTTTTGGCTGTTTTGTCACAAGGACTTATTGCTAAAACTGCCAAATTTACAGCAAATTTTCGGTCAATGATGGGCTTAAGCCGATGACGTTGAAAAAATATTGGTGCTCTTGTTTAAGATCAGAAATATCAGACTACCGAAGCTAAACGTGGCTAAAAATGCACGGAAAAAATAATTAATGGCTTTGCCGACATAGGCATACAAGTCATGCACAAATGCATCTGAATAAATACTGTCAGCAAAATAAAAATAACTTGCGATGCCCGCAGCTAAAGACAGGGCCGCTAAACCATATACATAGACTTTGATGGATGTGGGGACGTTTGCAGTACTTCGATAGTGAAGATGATGACGATAAATCATCCATGCCAAAACGGGGAGTGCCAAGCCAGATAATCCAATTTGCAACACGCGATGTAGGGGATATGAATGACCAAAAAATTGAATCGGCAGACTTAACAGATCCTTAAAAGCAAAGGTACGAAAGTCAACATGGGTCAAGCCATCCCAAACAATATGCGTCGATGTTCCAACGATGAGTGCGAGGATAAGGCTGAGGATAAACCCACAACATTGATTAAGACTCTGTAGATTCAGCGGCTTATTTAAACCAAAAAAAGCAAATAACATCGGGCGATAGAGCACATACCACAGCACACAAAACAGCAAACCTAGGATTAAGTTTGGAAAAATTAACCCCGACCATTGATGGGATCCATTGTAGTCAGCATTAGTAAATAAACGGAATAAATCCGGCACCATGCTACCAATTGCGAGTGCTGCAATAGGCAGGCGGTTTCCGCTTAACTTGGAAATAGGCGGTGCGAGTACAGCATGGGATATGGTAAAAGGCATTGAACTAAAATAAATATATGAATAAATACAATGTAGTATCGGTGAGTGTATATGATTTGGGCAGATTAGAATGTTTTTTATTGCAAAACGAATGAAATGTTATATTATAACATTATTCAAAAATATCCTGATTTGAGTCTCTTCAACATGTCTTTTCATAAGAATTTAATAACTGTTTCGATTTTTGCAGTGATTGCACCCAACCTTTATGCCGATGACCCAGAACAACAGGTACAAAAGCTCGAAGCCATTAATGTTCAGGTCCATCCCTTAAACCAAAGTGCGGCAGATTTTGCTGTTGCCGATAATGTCATTCAACATAAAGCCCTTGCACAAGGTGGCGTCACAATTGGTGATGCGTTAGCCGGACAGCCCGGTGTATATTCAAATCAGTTTGGTGCAGGTTCAAGTCGTCCTGTGCTGCGTGGTCAAGATGGGCCACGTGTCAAAGTGTTGGAGCATGCATCTGAAACAGCAGATGTTTCAACTTTATCCCCTGACCATGCAGTGACGGTAGATCCGATTTTGGCCAAACAAATTGAAGTGATCCGTGGACCATCAACACTGTTATATGCTGCAGGAACAGTCGGCGGTTTGGTCAACGTGACGGATCAAAAGATTCCTACCTCTATTCCTGATAAAGGTTATGAAGGGCAAGTTGGGGTTCGTTATAACTCAGGCAGTGATGAAAAATTGGCGAGTGCCGGTGTGACGGCTGCTTTAGGTGATCAATTTGCGATTCGTGTAGAAGGCTCAAAACGTAAAGCCAATAATTATATCGCGCCAGATTATGTACATGAGCACAGCCATGAACATGATTTGGGCAATGGTCAGCATGAAACCCACACTGAGTTTGTAAAAGAACGCCGTGTTGATAACACTTTTGCCGAAGGCCAAACCGTAAATATTGGCGGATCATGGATTCATGATCGCGGTTTTGTCGGGCTGTCTTATAGTAATCGTGAAGATCAGTATGGTTTGCCTGGGCATAGTCATGAATATGAAAACTGCCATCCGCATGGTGATGCGTTGGACTGTGACGCACATGGTGCAGGTGGTCATACGCATGACCACGATGAAGAAGAGCACGGTGGGCCTTGGGGTGACTTAAAATCTGAGCGTTATGATTTACGTACGGAATTGTCTGAACCATTTGTAGGCTTTCAAAAGCTTCGTGCACATGCGAGTTATACCGACTATAAGCATGATGAGTTAGAAGAAAGTGAAGTATTAACCACCTTTAAAAGTAAAGGTTATGATGCACGCTTAGAGTTGGTACATAACCCAATTGCCGATTGGGAAGGGGTTATTGGCACTCAATATAACCGCCAAAAGCTGAATATTTCAGGCGAAGAATCCTTGATGAATCCGAGTACCACAGAGAAGTGGAGTATATTTGGTTTAGAGCATAAACAGTTTGGTGATTTCCACGTGGAACTGGGTTTACGTGCCGATCAGCAAAAAATTGATATTGATTCGACACAAAAAGACTTTAGCGATTATGCAATTTCGTATTCAGGTGCAGTCAACTGGGAATTTGCACCAGACTATAAACTATCCTTTGTGGCATCACATCAAGAACGTTTGCCTTTGGCGCAAGAGCTGTATGCCAATGGCAAACACTTTGCAACTAATACCTATGAACGCGGAAATGAAAATCTGGATGTGGAAAAATCCAATAATCTAGAACTGGGTTTCCATTACGAAAAAGACCAATTGGACTACCATGTACATGTGTATCACAATTGGTATGACAACTACATTTATGCGGCAACCAAAGATAATTTTGAAAACTTCCGCCTAGTTGATTACACGCAAGATAAAGCTAAATTCTATGGTACTGAAGCGCAAGTGGGTTATGCCATTAATGATATGTATAAACTCAGTGTCTTTGGTGATTATGTACGCGGCAAAATTGATGGTGAAAATGCGCCACGTGTGCCTGCAGGGCGCTTAGGAACCAAGGTCGATGTTGACTTTGCCGATGGTTGGTCAGGTCTTGCAGAATATTCACATGTATTCAAACAAGACAAAATCACTGCATTTGAGCGTGAAACAGATGGCTACAACATGGTGAATTTGGGTGTGGCCTATAGTGGTCAATTGAAAGATCAAAATGATTATCGAGTCTATTTCAAAGCCAATAATTTATTGGATGAAGATGTTTACTCTCACACGTCATTCCTTGCCAATATTCCTCAAGTTGGTCGTAATTTTACGGTTGGTCTTGAATTTGGTTTCTAATTGAATTTACACAGACTTCTCTAAGTAAGTCTAGGTAAAGTCACAGAAATCCTCTTGAAAAATCAATGAATAAAACCTAGTCTGAGCGCATTAGACTAGGTTTTTTCTTATGCGCATCATTCAACGAATACATCACAAGCTCAATTGGTCACGTCGTCGCTATGTGGGCGTGGTCATTGGTTTATTGGTTTTAGGTTATTTGGCATCGGCAACCTATCATACGCTAAAGCTACTCCCAGAAGGGTTGAACTACACGGGAAAACTTCGCCATGCTGAAGTGAACTTTTTAGTGGATGAAACCTATATCGATGCGCAAGGAAAGCAGCAACAGGAACATCGCATTTTTAAAGAAATGCTGAAAATGATCGAAGAAGCACAGTCGACCATTGTGTTGGATATGTTTCTCTTTAATCCGCAAGTTGGTGACTCTCAATTAAAACATGAACAATTAACACAGGAGTTGACCGATGCGCTGATTTTGAAGCGTCGACTATCTCCTCAAGTGGAAATTTTTGTGATTACTGACCCTGTCAATTCGGTCTATGGCGGCATTCAACCCGAGCATTATCGTCAATTACGACAAGGGGGCATTGAGTTGATGGAAACCAATTTGGTACCGCTTCGTGCTTCCAATCCTGCATGGTCAGGCTTTTGGTATATCTGCTGTCAAGATATTGGCAATAATCCTGAACAAGGCTGGTTACCGAACCCATTGGGAACCGAAAAGGTGACGATCCGCAGTTATATGGATCTTTTCAACTTTAAAGCCAATCATCGTAAAACCTTGGTGGTAGATACCGTTGAAGGTTGGAAAGGTTTGGTCACCTCTATGAATCCGCATGATGGTAGCTCACGACATTCTAATGTGGCCTTAACCGTCAAAGGCATGACCGCGATTGATCTGTTAAAGACCGAGCAAGCCGTAGGCATGATGTCTAAAGCCAATATTCCATTTGTAGTGATTAAAGATGTTGAAGCCGCGAAAACTCAGCCACAGGTTCAAGTGCTGACTGAAAAAACCATTTATGATGCCACACTCGACTTAATTGATAGCGCGAAGAAAGCTGGAACTGAAATTGATATCGCGATGTTCTACTTGTCAGAACGTAAAATTATCAAAGCACTCATTGCTGCACATGAACGTGGCGTGAAAGTGCGGGTATTACTCGATCCGAATAAAGATGCTTTTGGTCGTACCAAAAATGGTATTCCAAACCGTCCTGTTGCTTCTGAATTGCATGATGCTGGTATTGATGTGCGTTGGTGTAATACCCAAGGTGAGCAGTGCCATAGCAAGATGATTTTAAAACGAACAGCCTATCAGGCAGATATGATTTTAGGTTCTGCCAATTTCACAGCGCGTAACCTGAAAAATTATAATTTAGAAACGGATTTAAGAGTGATCGGTTTGAAAGACGCTCAAGTCTTTAAAGAGGCAAATCAGTATTTTAATACGGCTTGGTCAAACCGTGATGGTAAGCAGATGAGTGTGGATTACGATACGTATGCCGATGAATCTAAGTTGAAATATGTGTTGTATCGCTTTATGGAATGGAGCGGATTATCTACTTTTTAGAATTGTCTTAATCTCCCTAAATCCCTCTTTTGAAAAGAGGGACTTTCCTCCCTTTTTTAAAGGGAGGTTAGGAGGGATTTAATCAGTTTTAATTCCTCGGTTCCGGATTTGGCGGAACGATTTGGTCTAAATCCTTATCTGTCATTTGATCCAATTCATGCAAATCAGTTTTGATTTTCCATTTATCGGCATCATCTACCGGTTGCGGTAACCGTGCTTCTAACCAGTCACAGATAACATCTGGTGGAAAATCGGCATGGTTACATTGAATCACCCATGATAAAAATTGTTTGGCTTCACCATTCATATATGGTGGTGGAGAAACAGGTAAAAACTGTGTCGGTAAACGTTCATTCTTAGAAATATAATTTAAAACGTGACCCAACTCTTGAACAGTTTGCCATGCCAAAGGATGGTCGACATTGATTTGAAATTTAAACCACCAAGCAGTTTTACCATCGGTTCCGTACGAGTCAATGAGTTGTTCTTGAATACTTGGAACTTTAGAAAAAAATTGATGAAGTCGGTCAAAACTTAATTCAGACACAGCGTTGATCCACTACGAAATAAAAGGCATCTTAGCATATTCCGTCGAAAATCGAGTGCATCATCTGCTGATCCGAATCACGTGGATGATTTAACAAATTATTGCATTTGATGGATTTTTATCCATTTTTTCTCCTACAATGGAATTTATACTGAGCGTATAAACCGTCGAGGAGAGCTTAAGTGAAAACCACATTATTCTATGCGATTGCAGGTGTGATGCTGATCAGTGCTTCAGCCAGTACTTTTGCGGATAACAAATGGGCAAATTACCAAGGTGTAGATACATCAAAACCACAACACCGTCCACCGTCGATGAATCGGCCTGGCTATCCGCAGCATGCGCCGAATTATCCTCAACATTATCCTCATTATCCAAGTCGTCCGCCGGTTTATCCGCAATATCCAAATCGACCTTATCCGCAGTATCCACAGAGTGGCATTAGCATACAATACAATGCACCGACCACGATTACTCAAAATTCGCAAAGCTATAGTTGGGTCAATGGCGATCCTGCCAGTGCCAGTATTTCCAGTTCGACCTATACTTTTATCAGTGATTGGAAACGGATCGGTTTACCGGCACCTCCAAGTGGCATGTATTGGATCTTTGAAAATGGTCGCTATGTGCTGGTGCCTAATAGATAAGATTTATAACCTCTCCCTTGCGTAGCAGTGCTACTCTTCTCCTAAAAGGAGAGGGAACGATTTAGTGTTTAAGCCAATTCATCATCTTGTGGGCGAGGGGTTTTTCCTTCAGGCAGTGGCTTCTCGGAATGCTTATCTCGAATAACCGAAGGGTAAGTCCAAGAGGCATAGCGCACAATCAAAATGGCCACAGCAAGAATGAGGATCGAACCTGTGGTAATGACCAAGCCCATATCTGCTTTATGGTCATGTTGAATATCCGCAATGAGCAAGCGGGTTAGGGCAGTAATGGCAATATAAATTAAAAAGCGTACAGGCATATGGTTGGTCTTGAAGTAAATTCCGACCATGGCCCCCAGTTCAAGATAGATAAATAACAGCAAAATATCATCAATTGTGGCGAACTGTTTGATGGTAATAATTTCAAAAATAGTATGGCCTGCAGACCAAAGGATCATACAGCCAATCACAAATAAAGCGATGTAGTGGAAACCTTCCACTGCAAGATTGCCAAAACGGTCAAGGAGGGCTTCAACTTTTTCTACTTTGGGATCACGGTGTGTCATATATATTCCTCCTGTGTAAATTGCGTGAATATTCAATGATGAACTAGTCATTAAATACCAAGCAAATTTCATGCACATGAAGCGCATATGACAAAAATATTTTTTAGGTTTAATAAAGGTTTTAATGTTAAGTTTGAGCTTAAATTTTGTCCTAGAAGAATGAAGCGACGATGTATCAACCAACGCATTTTAAACATGATGAACTGCCTGATCTGATTGATCTTATGCGTAAGTATGCTTTGGGGACAGTAATACTGACTGCACCCAATGGTGAGTTGGAAGTGAATCATTTACCACTAGAATATGACGCTGAGTCAGGCGAATTGGGCATATTGCGCGGTCATATTGCCAAGGCCAATCCAATGTTTGAATTGCTAAATCAGTCAGCACAAGCCTATGTGATTTTTCAGGCTGAAGATGCTTATATTTCGCCAAATTGGTATGACGGCAAGCAGGAACATCATCGCGTTGTGCCGACATGGAACTATCGCGTGGTACATGTCAAAGGCACAATTCGTAAAGTTGACGATGAAAAATATTTACGAGGGGTTCTGGCTCGGTTGACTCGACAACATGAAGCGAGCCAACCCATGCCGTGGAAAATGAGCGATGCGCCTCATGATTTTATTGCGGAACAACTGAAAAAAATTGTGGCGATTGAAGTCGATATCCAGTCGATGATCGGGAAATTTAAAGTCAGTCAAAACCGAAGTGCTGTAGATGCGATGAATGTGGCAAAAGCTTTGGAAAATGCGAATTCTGAAATGGCTAGGTCAGTCAGGAAATATTATCACTACAATGAATAAAAAAATGCCCGATAAATCGGGCATTTTTGATTTTGTGTATTTAATTAAGCTTGGTTGGTAAAGTAATCTTCAGAGAAGTTCATGATCACTTCAGAACCTGCTTTTACTTTAGCAATGCGTAATGCCAATTCAGGTAAAATACGCTGCGTGAAGTAAAGAGTCAGTGCAAGTTTGTTTTGGTAGAACTCGCCATCTTTGTCTTTTGCTGCATCTGCAATGCGGGCAAACATATAGGCAAAGCTGAGTAGGCCTACAGCATGTAGGTAATCAACTGCTGCTGAGTTCGGGAACTCAATGTTTTCACGAGCAGCTTCAAGTACATATTGAGTCACCGCTTCAACTTCAGCTGCTGCATCTAAAGTGGCATCTTTGATGTAGTTCAAGCTGGCATCTAAGTTATTGGCAAAATCACGGATTTCTTGAATATATTCAGCAATGAATTCACCATTGCACTTAATGGTTTTACGACCAATTAAGTCTTGAGACTGAACACCGTTGGTCCCTTCGTAAATCTGTGCAATACGCAGGTCACGGATACATTGTTCCATACCCCATTCACGAATAAAGCCATGACCACCGAAGACCATTTGAGCATCGAGTGTTGCTTGGAAAGCTGTATCTGTTAAATACGCTTTCGCAATAGGTGTTAACAGCGCAACACGGTTATTGGCTGCTTTGACTGCTTCTGGGTCAGTAGAGAACTTGGTAATGTCCAGTTGTTGACCAACATAAACCGCAAATGCACGAGACGCTTCATTGTTGGCACGTGCGTTCAGCAACATACGACGTACATCACCATGAACTAAGATGCTGTCTGCAGGTTTTGCAGGCGATTGAACGCCAGAAGCGCTACGGCCTTGTAAACGATCAGTCGCATATTGCGCTGCATTTTGATAAGCAAATTCAGAAGCACCTAGGCCTTGAATACCCATAGACAGACGTTCGTAATTCATCATGACGAACATCGCTGCAAGGCCTTCATTTTCTTTACCAACCAGGTAGCCTTTCGCGCCATCAAAGTTCATTACACATGTTGCAGACGCTTTGATCCCCATTTTATGTTCAATAGAACCAGGGCCTACAGCATTACGCTCTCCCAATGAACCATCTGCATTCACCAAGAATTTAGGTACGATGAATAGTGAAATTCCGCGTGAGCCCGCAGGCGCATCAGGCGTTTTCGCTAAAACTAAGTGGATGATATTTTCAGAAAGGTCGTGGTCACCGCCAGTGATGAAAATCTTCGTACCTGTAATGTTATAAGTACCGTCTTCATTACGTTCGGCTTTAGTTTTGATAATACCTAAATCTGTACCTGCATGCGGTTCAGTTAAGCACATGGTGCCTGACCATTCGCCTGTATACATTTTTGGTAAATAAGTTTCTTTTTGCTCTTGTGATGCATAGCTGTTTAATGCCATGCCTGCACCTACAGAAAGAAGCGGGTAGAGCATGAATGATGGGTTGGTTGCAAACAGCATTTCGTCAGACAGAACAGTCAGCATTTTTGGCATGCCTTGACCGCCCCATTCTTCATCTGCGCCTAGACCAATCCAACCGCCTTCTGCATATTGTTTAAATGCTTCTTTGAAACCAGCAGGAGTCGTGACATTGCCATTGCTATAGGTTGCGCCTTCTTCATCACCTGTGCGGTTTAAAGGATGAGTGACGTTTTGCGCAAATTTTGCCATTTCTTCAAGAATGGCTTCTGCAGTAGCAGCATCAAGGTGAGCAAGATTTTCGTTGTTTTGCCAGAATTGTTCTGCTTTAAAAACATCATTTAAGATGAATTTCATATCTGCAAGCGGCGCATTATAAATTGGCATGTTCGTTCACCTGTTTATTGTTTGAATCTGTGGACTTGGGGCAATTTGTATCGACATAAAGCGTGGAGAAAATTGACCAAAGTAAAATTATGAGACTATTTATAAAGAAAAAGGACTGCCAATGCTATGACCGTCCTTTCTCTATTTCTGCACTCAAGAGTACAATTTTTTGAATATGTTTTAGATATTCACATTAGAATGCAAAGTGTTCTGCATCCAATGCCATAAGAGGATCTAGGCCACCTGCGATCACTTCTACATGAGAGCGAACGCGCGGTAAGATTTTCTTGAAGTAGAAGCGAGCAGTCGTTACTTTTGCATTGTAGAAATCAACATCTGTTGTTCCTGCAGCTAAAGTTTCTTGTGCAACTAAGGCCATGCGAGCCCATAAATAAGCAAGCGTTACATAACCAGAGAAGTAGAGGTAATCGACTGCAGCAGCACCTACTTCTTCAGGGTTTTGCATTGCTTTCATACCAATCTGCATGGTTAAGTCGCCCCATTCTTTGTTTAGCGCAGCAAGCGGCTCAACAAATTCTTTCATGGCAGCGTTGTCTTTGTTAGCTTCAACAAATTTATGGATGATCTTGGTGAAGTCTTTCAACATTGAACCTTGAGTACCCAATACTTTACGGCCTAACAAGTCAATTGCTTGAATTTCAGTCGTACCTTCGTACAAGCATGAAATACGTGTATCACGTACAATTTGTTCCATACCATGTTCAGAAATGAAGCCGTGGCCACCAAATACTTGAACACCGTGTTTTGCAGATTCAGAACCTGTTTCAGTCAAGAATGCTTTAGCAATTGGAGTTAGTAGAGACAAAATGTTGTCAGAGAACTTACGTTCTTCTTCCGTTGCACCTTGTTCCACGATATCGGCATGGAAAGACAATAAGTAAACCAGAGCACGACCAGCTTCAGCAAATGATTTTTGCGTAAGCAGCATGTTGCGTACTGCAGGGTGAACGATAATTGGATCTGCTTCTTTTTCAGGTGCTTTAGGGCCTGAAAGTGAACGCATTGCCAAACGGTCTTTTGCGTAAGCAAGTGCACCTTGGAAAGCGCCTTCAGAAGCTGAAAGACCTTGTACAGCAGTACCGATACGTGCAGTGTTCATGAATGTGAACATGCAGTTTAGACCGCGGTTTTCAGGGCCAATCAAGAAGCCTTTTGCGTTATCAAAGTTGATGACACAAGTCGCGTTACCATGGATACCCATTTTGTGTTCAATCGAACCACAACGTACCGCATTGCGCTCACCAATTGAGCCATCAGCATTTACATTGAATTTAGGTACGATGAATAATGAAATACCTTTCGTGCCTTTTGGTGCACCTGGAAGACGAGCAAGTACGATATGGATGATGTTTTCAGCCATGTCGTGTTCACCAGCAGAGATAAAGATTTTCTCGCCAGAAATTGCATAGCTACCGTCTGCTTGTGGTTCAGCTTTAGAGCGGATAATACCTAAGTCAGAACCTGCATGAGATTCTGTTAAGCACATCGTACCAGTCCATTCACCTGAAACAAGTTTAGGAAGGTAAGTGTCTTTTTGCTCTTGAGAACCGTGATGTTCTAATGTACGGACAGCACCATGAGATAGACCAGGATACATACCCCAAGCCCAGTTCGAGGTACCCACCATTTCTGAAATGATGTTACCTAGTGAAACAGGTAGACCTTGACCGCCATACTGTTCTTCAGCAGATAAAGACGGGAAACCGAGTTCGATATATTTTTGATACGCTTCTTTAAAACCAGTTGGTGTTGTTACAACGCCATCATTCCAAGTACAACCTTCACGGTCGCCGACTTGGTTAAGAGGAGAAAGTTCATTTTCACAGAAGTCAGCAGCAGCTTCTAGATATTGGTCAACCAACTCACGGCTTACGGTGTCTGAAAATGCAGGCAGTTGTGCATAGTGATCTTCTGCTTTTAAAAGTTCATGCAGAACAAATTGCATATCACGTAAGGGCGCTTTGTATTGTGGCATATCGTTTTCCTCAATACTGGTTTCTACCAGCGTTAGTAATCCTAAATAAACATTTGAACGTGTCTTCAATGACACGTATTGGAATGGTTCTAATCGTGCAACATCTTCTTATTGGGTACAAGCATTTCAGGGCGATTTGTTGGTGACTGTAAAGTCAAAGAAATATCCCTTGAAAATGCTAAGTGCATTGAGTGTAAACACTTTTGGCTGAAAATGAATGACACAAATAGTCAAAAAGCGTAAAAAGATATGTCCAATAAAAAAGGCACTCCTGGGAGTGCCTTTTTTTACGCAATGATATTGCGATCTAAGTTTGGATTATTTCACTGGGGCTGGCGTCGGGGCAACAGGAGCTTTAGGTTGGAAGCGAACTTCACATTTACCATTGATTTGCTGTTCGCCAACTTTAATGGCAACCGCGCTACCATCAGTCTTACCTTGGCATGCTTTCATAATCGCTTGTTGCTTCGTTTGGCGTTCTGCTAAACGTTGATCAAATTGTTTAGTCAGTTCTGCACGTTTTGCATCAGTCAGTGGCTCACCGCGTTGCATCTGACCACGCATGTCGCCACGCATTGGATGATGTTCACCGCGCATTGGTTTGTGTTCACCACGTGCTTTTTTCATGTCTTGACGGTCTGCTTTGAACACCATGGTACATGTACCATCAATATTTTTATCGCCAGCTTTTACTTGAACTGTTGAACCTGTAGCCTTACCATCGCAGGCTTTTTGCATATCAGCAAACACTTGACGTTGCTCGGCACGCATTTGTTTAAAATGTTCACGTTGCTCAGGTGACATACGACGATCGTGATCACCATGATGTTGTTTCATTATACGGCCATGATCGTTATCTTTTGGTGCGGTTGTCGATTGACAGGCAGTTAATGCACCCATGCTCAGTACGCTTGCACCGATTAAAGCCATTTTGGTCATTTGTTTCATAGTCTTTACCCCACCAGATTAGATATTTTTCCGATGGTTAAAGATTAAATAATAAAGATGTAGAAACAATGGAGAGTTTTTTAGTTGCGTGTTCGCTACAATAATGAATATAGAAGAAAAATGAGAGTTCTCTTTTGAAAATACGTCGTATCCCGATTGCCCTACGCTTGTTTCTGACTGTGCTGTTGACGACGCTCGTCATCACAACGGTAAGTCTTGGCGTTTTGCATTGGAATATGCAGCGTAATTTCACCAAATATGTGGCCGATGTCGAGATGCAAAAGCTTGACCATGTCATTGAAAATTTAGCCGATGTGTATACGGTCTATCATGATTGGGGCAATGCGATTCAGGCACAGATTCTGCAAATTGAAGGGCAGGCAGCGCCAGATGACTATGATCGTCTCTCTCGGTGGTGGCTACGTCGTCAATATGACATTGCATTGCAGCAGCGCTATTTCCAAGATCATAGTTTAAATGCAGCATCGATGCTGGCAACACCACAGCATACGGCAGAGCAAAAAATTGAAGAGCTGAAATGGCTGGAACAAAACTTACCATCTGAGTTCCAACCCTTTGAAGGTTTAAAATTTCCTTTAAGTGCGAATCAAAATGTGTTCCGCCCCAAAGAAGCAAACGCGGATGAAAAAGATAAAGATGCGGGTCAATCCTCTCAAAACAACACCAATAATGGTGGTAAAAAACAGTTTATCCAAATGCCTGACCGCTTGGGCTTGAGTTCGCGTTTATCTTTATATGATGCACAGCGCCAATTTGTCGTGGGTGAACCGACAGATGAACAGATTTCTTATCGTCCGATTATGGTGAATAATCAAATCGTGGGGTATCTAGGACTCAAACCTGTCCTCGAGCAAGATGATGCAATCAGTATTAACTTCTTTAGTAAGCAAAAACGTTATTTATTATTGGTTTATGTGCTTACGTTTATTGCAAGTTTGATTGCAGCATTGTTATTGGCAACATACTTTAAAAAACCGATTCAGCGTTTGTTAATGGGAACACGTGAGTTAACCAAGGGCAATTATCAACATCAAGTCGCGGTGAACCGTAATGATGAGCTTGGTGATTTATCGAATGAATTGAATCAGTTGGCTGTGATTCTCGATCAGCATGAAACGTCACGTCGTCAATGGGTGGCTGATACTTCACATGAATTGAAAACGCCATTGGCCGTGTTACAGGCTCAAATTGAGGCGATGCAGGACGGTATTCGTAAGCCAACGCCAGAGCATTTTGCCTCAATGCTCAATCAAGTGAGTAGTTTGAAAAAATTGACCAAAGATTTGGCGGATTTGGCGCAAGCCGATGCACAACAACTGAATTGTTATTTGACCACGCTCAATCCGTGGGATGTAGTGATGCAAGAAGTTGAAAGCTTTAAGCCGAAGTTTGAGCAAGCAGATTTGAAAATTACCGCAACGGGCGAAGGGACTTCATTACAATTAGATATAGACCGTTTTAAACAGATTATGGTCAACTTATTGGGCAACAGTATTCGTTATACGGAAGCTGGTGGTGAAGTGCATGTACATACTGAGCAGGATGAAACCCAGTGGACCGTGTATGTCGATGACAGCCCATTTGGTTTAACTGATGAACAGTTGGCACGTTTAGGTGAGCGTTTCTATCGCGTGGATGATTCGCGCACGCGTGCAACCGGTGGTACAGGATTAGGATTGGCGTTATCCGTAAAAATAGCTAGAGCATTGGGCGGAGAATTGAGTTTTGATCATTCTCCATTGGGCGGTTTGCGTTGCAAATTGACATTTCCCAAACAGATGAAACATTAAAAGGAAGCATGCATGAAACATATCATGTTGGTTGAAGATGAAGTGGAACTTGCACAGCTAGTGCGTGATTATCTAGAGGCTGCAGGCTTTGAAGTCAGCATGTTTCATGATGGGCAAGAAGCCTATGAAAGCTTCACACAACGTAAACCGAGTCTGATGATTTTAGACCTGATGGTGCCTCGTATGGATGGCTTAACCATTTGCCGTAAAGTCCGTGAGCAGTCTGATTTGCCGATTATTATGGTGACTGCACGCACTGAAGAAATTGACCGTGTATTGGGGCTTAATATGGGTGCTGACGATTATGTCTGCAAACCGTTTAGTCCGAAAGAGTTGGTGGCACGTGTGCAAGCGGTATTACGTCGTTTAGAGCGTAAAGCCGAACCAGAGGTGAATGATTTATTCCGTATGGACAAAGCACAGCAGCGCATTTGGTATCAACAAAAAGCGTTGAGCTTAACGCCAACAGAGTTTCGTTTACTTGAGTTGTTTTTAGAGCATGTAGGGCAGGTGTATTCACGTGCGCAATTGCTTGATCATATTAACCCAGACAGTTTTGAAGTGGCTGACCGTGTGATTGATAGTCATATTAAAAATTTACGTCGTAAGATTTCAGATGCAGCGGAAACTGGCAACCGTCATGAGTGGATTCAAGCCGTGTATGGCGTTGGCTACCGTTTTGAATATCCAGAAGATTAAAACATAGATTGTAAATTCTAAAAGACAGGCTTTGGCCTGTTTTTTTGTACATACCTAGCTAAATTAATTTTAAAAACAAGAAAAACAAAGCAATAAAAACATAAAATGTGAAATTTGCGCATTTAGTGGAAATTGGGTATTATTTTGCTTGAATATTGACCAGTATGTTTGGGCTGGCAGAGTTCAATGTAGACATAACAATTTTTAAAAATGGAACAGCCAGAGGGCAGAACAGATGAAAAATATAGCATTTGCAAAAATAATAATGGTCACGGGTGTCTTGGGTTTAACGGCATGTGGTGGTAGTGATCGTGATGAGACAGGAAGCGTACCGTCAGAGCCAGTTGCCGATGCCATGGTACAAAAAAGTGTAGAAGAGCTGACGCTGTTGGATGTAAATAATCTTGCATTAAATGCTGCGTCGATTCAGATTTTAAGTGATGAAGAATGGCAAAAAGTACAAGCAGGCAGTCTGAAAATAGCAACGAATACAATTATAGCGGATGATTCTGAGCAGTTCTTTCCACCGATTAATAGTTTACCGACAGCGGCACATTTTAAAGGTCAAAGTTATCTTGCCAATGCTCAAGGCATCGTTAAACTGCCTAAATTGGCTGCAGGCACATATTATGTTTTGGTCACTAAAAATGGACAGTCTGCAGTTTCGGCATTCTTGATCCATCCTAAAAATACCAATAAGAGCATTGTGTTGAATGTGGTTCTCAACTGCTTAGACCAAGACTGTCAGACACTAAGTGATGCACCAGTCAATGATGCAGTGGTCGGAACATTCTCTGGTCAAGTGATTTTTAAAGGGAAACCTTTGGCGAATGCGCAAGTGTCATTGTCTGGCGGTACAGCGACCAATGGCGCATTTGTTAGTGCTTTGACTGATGCCAATGGATATTTCACGCTTTCATTTAATGTGAGCAATGATCTGCTTGAAGCATTGAAAAATGCCACGCTCACCATTAACGGTGCAGGAATTAATACTATTACGAAAAAAGTTACGGTCATTGCTTCTTCTGCATCGGGCTATCAATTTGAAGTGCTACCTGAAACAGTGTCTGCAGATGCAGTTTGGCGTGAAACTTTTGAAGCGGATTCTGCTACTCGCAATGCATGGACAAGGTCGCAGCCAAGTGTGGCCAATGTTGATTGGCAGTTGCTAAACAAAGGTCACAACATCCGTAATAATCAAGTGAATCAGCGTGTACGCTTAGCGCCGAATGACCAAAGTCAAGGCAAGGTGCCTGAGCCACTGCAAGGTAATACGGCATATTGGTATGGCGACAAAGTAAATGGCAACTTTATTGGTGCTTTAAGTGATTCATCTACGGCTCCAGAGTTTGATGGCGGCACCTCGCAGTATGACAATAGGGGTGAATTGATTTCACCTGCCATTAATCTAAGCCAGTATCAGGCGCCTTTGAGTTTAAGCTTTAAAACATGGTGGGAAATTGAGTCGGTCAATCCAAATAATCAGGGATTCGATTTGATGAATATTTTAGTTTCTACCGACGGCGGCAATAGCTTCAAGACTTTGGCTCGATTAAACCCGCTGGCAGATCCATCCTCGGCATATGAGCGCGCGCCGATTCCATACAGTAATTTAGGCTTTAACCTTGCACCGGCTGCTGTTCAGCAAGAAGCAATTTCATTAGATGAATATGCAGGCAAGGCCAATGTTCAGCTGAAATTCCAATTCAGAACAGTCGATCAACTTTATAACGGTTTCCGCGGTTGGATGATTGATGATGTGGTGATACAGAAAAAAGCCGGAACTTTCCCATTATTTGATGGTGCGAGTTTTGATGAAAATTCGGATAGTTTCTCTCAGGACTATAGTGGCGTCGCTGCAAAACAAGCGGGCGTTTTGTTGAAAAGCACGAAGAGTTATGCACGGTGGGCTGACGAGCCACAGCGTAAATAAGCACTTATAGATGTTAATTATCTAAGTTACTGATGTTACGCACGTAAAAGTACTTATGCACTTTTAAAATGATTTTTAAGTCTATTCGACGGAGTCTTACATCTAAGGATTGAATAAAGGGATTAGCCTTCGGCTGGAGGTACTTTTGTTTCGGCAAAAGTACCCAAAACCATTGTCATCCGCAAAACTCGTTCACTACCGTCAAATTATTCAAAGCATCGCAAAAACATTTTTGATTAGAAGTAGTCCTGTCTCAAACACTTGTGGATGACGTTACCGCGTATCGCTGTTTTATTTGAATCAAATTGCACTTCTGGTGTTACTGCGTAACATCAGTAAGTTACATATAAGTGATCAATCACTGCGGATTCGCTTTTAAAACAGCGCTCAATTGGGCGCTGTTTTTATGATGTAGGGCATATTGCTGTGTGATGAAGCCTCAAAAATATTCAATAAAAGTATAAATTTGAAAAAAATAGGCAAAAGATTGTCTTGACCTAAGTTATTTAAACCAATCAATAAAACTTTACATTTGATGCTCATCTGATCTGTAAAAATACCTTTAAGTTAAAATTGTTGGATATCAAGATGTAGTTCTTAGCGGATGCACAGGCTACAATCCACTTTTTTATAAGATGAGAACGTGTTGTGAGCAGCGAAATGCCTCAACTGCAGCGCCGATTAAAGAACCGCCATATTCAGCTGATTGCAATGGGTGGTGCAATAGGCACAGGGCTTTTTTTAGGCTCTGCACATATTATTGAGTCGGCTGGGCCATCGATTATTTTGGGCTATTTGATTGGTGGCTTGATTGCTTTTCTGATTATGCGCCAGTTGGGTGAGATGATTGTACAAGAGCCAGTCACAGGTTCATTCAGTCATTTTGCTTTTAAATATTGGGGCAAGTTTTCGGGCTTTTTAACGGGCTGGAACTACTGGATTCTGTATATTTTAGTGGTGATGACCGAGCTGACCGCGATAGGCAAATATGTCAATTATTGGTGGCCACATGTGCCTGCTTGGGTTTCAGTTCTGGTGTTTTTTATGGTGATTACCCTTGCCAATTTAGCCAATGTCAAACTGTATGCAGAATCTGAATTTTGGCTGTCGATGATTAAGGTTGTGGCGATTGTTGCTATGATTGTTTTTGGTGTATATCTGCTACTTACAGCAGGCGCAGACTCTACGGCTTCGATTAGTAATTTATGGGTACATGGCGGCTTTTTTCCGCATGGCTTTGATGGCCTATTTTATATGCTGGCCTTTATGATGTTTGCTTTTGGTGGCATTGAGCTGATCAGCATGGCGGCGGCTGAAACTGAAAATCCAGATCAAAACATTCCCAAAGCCGTAAATCAAACGGTGATCCGCGTGTTCTTATTTTATATCTGTTCTTTGGCGGTACTGCTGTCGCTAGTGCCGTGGAATCAGTTGAAACTTGGTGGTTTGGATCATAGTCCTTTTGTGATGATTTTTAATCAGATGGGGATTGATTGGGCAGCGCATTTGCTGAATTTTATTATTTTGACGGCATCCGTTTCGGTCTGTAATAGCGGTATGTATGCCAATAGCCGCATGCTGCTCGGTTTGGCAGAACAGGGCAATGCGCCAAAAACGTTTAAACAGGTAAATAAACACGGCACGCCGATTGCCGCGGTTTTATTTTCTGCTTTGCTGATTTTTGGTTGCGTGCTGCTGAATTATTTCTTGCCTGAAAAAGCCTTAAGTTACCTGATTTATATCGTGGTGAGTGCTGCGGTGCTGAATTGGATGTTAATCAGCTTGATTCATTTGAAGTTTAGAAAAGCGATGCAGCAGCAGGGTATACAGACCAAGTTTCCTGCTTTATTTGCACCGTTTACCAACTACTTTGTCTTAGTGTTCATGCTGATGATTTTGTACATCATGTGGAATCAGGGCTTTATGCTATCGGTGTTGATGCAGCCGCTATGGATTTTACTGCTGTATGTGCTGTTTAAAGTGATGCAAGCAAAGAAGGTTTAATACCATGAAGGCTTAGGGAAGAGCCTTTTGAAGTTTTAAATTCTTGGTTTAAAGTTGTTTAACAACGATTTTGAAAGAGTTTTATTAAATTGCTTGAATTAATAATTTGGTTTATTTAAGTAATTAAAATGTAAGTTAAAATATGTGATTTGTGTTGATTTTAGAATCAATAAATTTCATTTATTTTCTTGAATGATAAGTAAAATGAATAATTTATCAATTAACTCTCCTAATTCTCGCTGGGTTAAATCTTAGTTTTACTTTGGTTGCTTTAAGTTTCTTTGGGCTATCAAAGGAGCTTGCTTTAGCAGGAGTTTCAAGTACTTTAGGATTCTTATGTTTTTGGTGTCTGTGGAGTCAAATGACGGGGGGAATCTATCAAGAATTTTTTAAAGTGGATGATCAAGTGGCGAGTAAGTCTTATACCTATTTAACACTCATTGCTACTCATGAATTTCATGATGATCGATTTATTACCTAATGGATGGTAATAAAAATGAAGCATACTACATTAAGTCTATTTATTTATTTGAATTATATTAAAATATTTAATAATGGAAGCAGAAAAGATTTTAAATTTTAGTTTTAAATTCACCTAAATGACTTCAAAAAATTAAAGTCATTTAGGCGTACTTTCACTTTTTATGGATTGAGGGCTTCTTTAAACATTGGAACTAAAAGCTTATTTCCATATTCACTTAAGTGATTACCATCACGATAAATCGGGCGTCCTTTATACTCAGAAATACATTCATTTCCTTTACATAGATGTAATGCAGGGTCTAAGACTTTGGCCTGACATTGCTCTGCACTTTCTTGAATAATTTTGCGAATCTCTCCTGATCTTTTTAAATATGTGTCGTGTGAAATAAATATTTTTTCATTACGCTTGTAGAATACATTCTTAATGATTCTTTGCGGTAAATTGAAACCAACTTCTGGAATGGGTTGCACGATATAAACAGGATTGGTCTTAGAGGTCTGACACAAAACTTCAGTTAGATTCTTTTGAAATGAAATCATTCGATTCTTTTGAGTGATGTTTGGATTATCATCAAAATAAACAATAGGTTTAGAACTCTTAGCATCCATGATATCAGGGTCATTTTCTCCAATTAAATAGCTTGGGTACCTTGCAATGAAAACCATTGGAATATTTTCATATTTTTTGGATGCAATTAAGTTTAAGCGTTTCTGATTAATTTCTGGGCAAGGACTTTTATCTTTGTAAAACTGTAGATTGGGAATAAATGGGCAGGCAGAAGTTGTAAATGAAATGATACCGTCAGCTTTCAAATTAAAAGTGGTTGCCACAGAGGTGGTCATTGCATCAGCATGGCTATCTCCAATAACAATGGCTTTAATTTTAGTTGGGTTTCCTATAATACATTCATGCAACTCTTGTTGGTCACAATCATAAGGATTGGTATTATTGATTTCTTCATTTGCGATTTTAGCTACTTCTGGAAGTCGAGAATCGACACCATCATTAGATTTGATGAAATGGCCGACGCCTAAAAGGAATAAAGCGAGATAAATTGCTTTCACTTTATAAAGCTTTTTCCAAGATGAATAGCGTGGGAAATGAATCTTTTCAATAGCGTGATAACTTAAGACGCCACATAAAATTGACAGAGGGATTCCGTATATCCACCAATTTTCGAGGCCAAGATAGAAACCCAAAACAACCAAGGGCCAATGCCAGACATAAATTGAATATGACCATTTTCCAACGTGGTTAAAAATTGGATTATTAATCAATATATTTTGCTGATGATTACTCACAATAATTAAATAAGCACCAAATACAGGAATAAGGGCCATATAACCCGGCCAAAGTGTTTCACTAGATATAAAGATATACGATGCTAGAATCAGAACGAGTCCTAAGCATTGTGTCATGAGCTGTGATTTTTTGTTTTTTAGTGACCAAGGATAGAGGAATGCTAAACCACCTATGAGCATTTCCCATGCGCGACTTGTTAGTAGAAAATAGGCAGTTTTGCTGTCTTTATAGGTTGCAAAAATACAATAAATAAAGCTGACTAAAAAGAGCAAAAACACCACGCGTTTTAAATTATGAAGGTTTAAATATTTTTTTAAAAACAAAATGATAAGTGGAAAAACAATATAAAATTGCCATTCAACAGACAAAGACCATGTGTGTAATAACCATTTTGTGTGTTCAGCAGTATCAAAATAGCCACTGCCTTTTGAAAAAAGAATATTGGAAATAAAGAAAGAGCTTTTTTCGACTTGTCGTCCTAAATCCTTGTAATCAACTGGTGCTAAATAGAACCAGCCAAATATGACTAAAATGATAGACATTGTGGCTAAAACAGGAATAATTCGGTTTGCACGCGCTGTATAAAATTTAAATAGATTAAATGTGTTTTTTTCTATGCCATTAAAAATAATGGCGGTCATCAAGAAGCCTGAGATGACAAAGAAAACATCGACGCCTGCGAAGCCGCCGGTTAGCCATTGTGGATTAAAGTGAAATAGTACAACGGCCAATACGGCTATGGCCCGTAATCCATTGATATCGTGTCTGAATTGCATAAATAAAATAGCTAATCATTTAATTTTGGATGATTCTAACTTTAATTGGAGAGTGATCGATTAAAATTTCCATTTTTTTAATTTTTTGTTCAAAACAGGCAGACTGTTTTCCAATTTGATTTGAAATGATTTTAGATCAGTGAGGTGCTGTTTTTATTTTGAGTTTTGAATTAGAAAATAATAGTTAAAAATTAAGCTATAGACGTTGGAGGAGCTCAATCCTCTGCCGCTGTCCTTTGTTTAACTTCGATACCACCAATTCATAAGAGTTCAGCACCAAATCTTGCAGAAGTTCTTCTTCTAATTCTTCATCTGTAAAAACAGAAATCCAATGCTGCTTATTCATATGCCAGCCCGCACGAATAAAGGGATAAATATCTCTGAGCATTGAGCCATTGTCTGGCAGCACCTTTAAGTTGATGGCCGCTTTGCCTTCCAAATGAAAACTCAGCATAAAGACCTTCTCCATCACTTTAAACACATCACAGCCTTCACCAAAAGGCTGGCTACAGGTGGTTTCAGGCAGGGCTAAGGCCGACTTAGCAGCTACAGTGTGTAATGCAATCATAGGGGATAACCTAAAAATAAGCCTGAGTTTTAAAGCCTAGGGACGAATATGTATAACGGTATCATTATTCACCAATTGCCAAATTTCATCCATATCAATATTACGCACAGCAATGCAGCCCCAAGTCCAATCTTTTTGTGGGAAATAAGTCATCAGTTGTGGTGCAGCTTTCATTTGTAAACTGGTTGCCGAACCATGAATCATAATGTCACCACCTGCAGAAACACCTAAATCTTTAGCCTTTTGTTTATCGGTCGCATTGGGGTAAGAGATATGCAAAGACTTATAAAATGAACTTCGCGGATTGCGCCAATCAATCATATAGCTGCCTTCAGGCGTTTTGCCATCACCTTCTTGAACTTTATGTCCAAGCGGTTGAAAACCCAGACGCATCGGGTAACGCCGAATGACTTGATCCTGATGTTTTAATTCCAAATAACGCTGAGCCTTATGTACCTGAATATTGTCGATCGGCGTTTCTGTGCGAATTTTTTGAATTTGTAAATCGCTTAATTCAGGTGGAAAGGCCAGTGCATTGGTAGGTGTAGGTAAATATTTTTCAAATTTTTGATAGGCAAAGCAGGCAGCAACAATGCAGACGAGGATAGCGAAACTAAAGATCGTGATATTTTTTCTTGTCATTGTAATGTAGAGAATGAGCTGCCTTCACAGCTCATCCATTTCGGCATTGTGGATAATGTCTAAATTATCCACAATTTTGATCCGAGTGAAATGTGGATTTGTGGATAAATGTTTATGAAGAACAGCTGACCATTACTTCAGGCACATCACTTGGCAAGGGGCCTAAATCTTCAGTTTTTTCTAGGTCAGGCTGTTTAGTAAATGGCTGACTGAGCAATGTAAATAAACGTTCTACCTCTGAAAAATCATTGCGTTCAGCTAGCTCAATCGCCTTTTGCGCCATATGGTTGCGCAAAATATATTGCGGATTAGCTTGTGCCATTTCAGCATCTAAAGCATCGGTGTCCTGATGCGCACGGATGCTTTCATACTGTGCCAAGAAACTTTCAAAGGCGCGGCGGTCAAGGGAGTCATCTTTAATGGCTTCATATTCATGATTTTGCAGACGGATAAAGCTTTGCGTGTAATCTAGCTGTTCAGTTTGCAGAATGCGTAAAAAGGCCATGGCGCAGTCAAAGCTGTCTTTATGGAAACTTGGCAAACCCATTTTCTGAGCTAAGCCCAATTTATAATGTTCCAAGAAGGTCAGTTCAAAATGCTCTAAGCATTTGGCTAGATCGTCTTTCCATTGCTCTTTGTCATAATCTACAGGGCAGAGCGGCACTAAGTTATTCAGCCATTGCCATAGATTCCAATGTCCGATACTTGGCTGCTGCTGATAGGTATAGCGGCCTTGGTAATCCGAATGGTTGTTAATCCAATTTGGACGGAAACGTTCCATAAAGCCATAAGGGCCAAAGTCCAAAGTTGAACCGGTAATATTCAGATTGTCAGTATTCATCACGCCATGTGCAAAACCAATCAGCTGCCATTTGGCAATCATCACTGCGGTACGCTGAATAACTTGAGTGGCAAAAGCCAAAATGGGCTGTTCAGCATCCAAGCATTCAGGGTAGTGCCACTCAATACATTTTTGCGTGAATTCAGGTAGTAAATCACCCTGATATTGATTGATCCATTCAAAATGTCCCAATCGGATATGACAGTCAGATGTACGCAGCATCATCGCGCCGAGCTCGAGTTTTTCGCGCTTTACACCTTGCTCAGAACTGGTAAAACCCACCGCATTGCTGGATGCAACGCCTAGGTTGTTCAGCGCATGTCCTGCCAAATATTCACGAATGGTCGAGCGCAGCACTGCACGTCCATCGCCCATGCGTGAATAAGGCGTAGAGCCGGCGCCTTTAAGGTGCAGGTCAATGGTTTGCCCATGTTTATCGATGATTTGCCCAATCAATAAGCCGCGTCCATCGCCCAATTGGCCGGCCCATTGTCCAAACTGGTGACCTGCATAGACCATCGCTAGCGGCTCAAATTCCTCAAAGGTTTTTTGCCCACTGCAAATCTCTACCCATTGAGCTTTATCTTCATCCGACCATTGTAACTGTTCAGCCAAAGCAGCATTAAAATGCCCAGCTTTTGCGCCTTTTAGAGGAACAGGTTGCTGATGATGGTACAGGCGAGGTGGCAGGGTGTTATAGCGGGCATTGAACAGCATAATGATCTTTAAAAATTCAAATTATGTTGGAACTATAGCAAAGACCAGATAGAAAAACTGTAGCTTAAAATCAATAAAGCCTCCACAAGGGAGGCTTTATCATTTGAGAGGCTTAAAAGAATTAAGCGGTTTTCTTTTTCAAGTTACGCATCAATTGATTCAGTGTTTCACGGTGCTGTGACAAACGCTGTTCAACTTGTAGGAATTCAAGTTTGAGTTTGTCATCCATTTGATGAATTTTTTCAGCAACTGCTGTTTTCTTCGCTTGAATTTCCTGTTCTTTTAATTTTGCCCAGTCATTCAAAGTTTGCGAAAACGCATCATATTCTTGAGAAATACGTTGTTTTGCTGTTGCAATGTCATCGGTCATGTTGAGACCATAGATCGCAAGGTCTTGTTCCGCATACTTGAACTTCATAGCCAACTCAGCTTTTTTAATATTAAAGCTAGGAATACGGCGTAAATTTTTGGCAAGGCCTAATTTAGAGCAGCTCCAAATTAACCATTTTGTTGGATCGTATTGCCACCATTTCACACCATTACGGTAGTCGTATTGGAAAATGTGGTGATAGTTATGATAACCCTCACCCCAAGTAGCAATAGCGAGCCAGAAGTTATCACGAGCGGTATTTTCGTCAGTATACGGACGTTTACCCCACATGTGGCACAGTGAGTTAATAAAGAACGTCACATGATGGCTTAAGATTAGACGCATTAAACCGCCCAATAATAGAACGCCCCACATGTCGCCAACAGCCCAACCAATTGGCACTAAAATCGCTGCATGCACAGCAATCACCAGTGGAATGTAGTATTTATCTTGGAACAAAACGACTTTATCTTTTAAAAGATCTGGCGCGTTTTTGTAGTTCGGTTCTGCTGCTGGATAATCACGAAGCATCCACCCGATATGGGCATACCAGAAACCACGATTAATCGAGTATGGATCTTGGTCAATATCGTCTACATGACGGTGATGTGTACGGTGACCTGAAGCCCAGAACAAAATACTGTTCTGAACAGCAAAAGTACCCATGAGCATTAAAATGATTTTTAAAGGCAAGGTTGCTTCATAAGCACGGTGTGCCCATAAGCGGTGATAACCTGCGGTAATACCTAAACTGCTGACACCCAGTAAAACAAACATACTGATCCAAGCAGCGGCACTAAAATCATGATTAATGGCATATAACGGAATTGCAATAACTGCGACAATAGGTAAAAACACCAATGCAAAAATAGCAATCCAGTTCATTGGGGCTTTGGGTAGGGGAGCATTCATCTCCAACAGCACTCCTGAAACCTTGGGAGGTATAGATAGGACGAATCCCATTAATTTTTTAAGGGATTTTAAACGTACAGAATAGTAGCACGGGAAAACCCGTTTTCACCACTGTTATTGTACAGTTGTATTGTTCTAAACAGTAACATAATACGACTGAAGTTATTTGACTTTTTGTGGGGTAAAAAAGATGCTAAAAAAACAGCAAAATCGTCAAAATAATCCGCAATTTTTTGTCAAACACTGTATCTGTGGCGGCTTTCTGATCAGTTGTCTAGGACTCATGGCCTGTCAAAGTTCTCCAACGCAGAAGGTGACTACAAAGTCACAAGGGAAGTCACATGGCAACAGTGTTGAACAGCCATTAAAAGTCATTCGCATGAATGATGGGATACAAGATATTCCATGGACGATTGTGCAAATTGCAGGGCAAAAAGCCAAGTTCTTTCATCATCAACCTTATTTGCAGTTCAGTTCACAATTTCGCCAAATTCAAGGCAATACGGGATGTAATAACATCAGTGGCACTTATGTGATTGATACCTTAAAACACAGCATTGATTTGAATGCGCGAGCAGGCTATTTCAGTTGTGATTCGGCTTTGGCTCAAGAGGCTGAACTTTCAGATGCATTGCAAGCCGCAACACAGTTTCAAATTCAAGCGAAACAGATGACAATGCAAAACAGTCGGGGTCAAACCGTGTTGGTTTTAGAACGAAAATAGGCCAGTTGAAAAAGCCACGTGTTGATCGAAGACTGAATTACATAAAACTAGGGGAATAAAGCAGCATTAAAAATGCTGCATCATTAATTTAGGATAGTCGGTAATTAAGCCGTTAATGCCCCAATCTTTAAGTTGTTTAGCACGATCAACGTCGTTGACAGTCCATACGCTCACATTTAATTTTGCCTGCTGCGTGGCCTGAATAATGTCTGAATTGGCGAGTTGGTTCATCCAACCGATTTGGATACAACCTAATTCAAGTGCTTGTTCAATCGCTTTAAATTTTACGTCCGTTTCAACCAGTAGCCCGCGTTTGAAACCGGATTTTTTTTGTTGCAAAGCAAGATGAATTTTAGGGTCAAAACTGGTGATCACCGCGGAATGTTCGAAACCTTGGAGCTGTTGTTCCAAGGTTTCAGTCAGCGCTTCTGCTTCAGTCTGTGTCTTCACTGCTTTCACTTCGACTTCAATATGATCGAAGTTATGAATAATTTTGAGCGTTTGTTCGAGCAGTGGCGTCGGCTCAACTTTATTCCATTCTGACCATGTCACTGCATGGTTATACGGTTCTAGTTCAGAACTTTCGCATTCATAAAGATACTTATCTTGGCCGGTGGTACGGATGAATTGATCGTCATGCATCACAATTAAGGCGCGATCTTTTAGCTGTCGCACATCAAATTCAACTGAGCGTATGCCTAAATCTTGAATATATTGGAAACCACCTAGGGTATTTTCAGGTGCTTCACCACGAGCGCCACGGTGACCGATTATGCGCATACGAGGCCTACAAAAAAGGATGTTAAGAACATAATGTCCTGTAAGAATGACAGGGAGATGACACTGTTATTTTGATCCGATCATCCTGAAATACAAGAATGATCGGACGAAATGTTTCGATTTATTTCAATGTAAAATAGACTTTTAATTGGTCAAAGGATTTGAGCAATTTTTGAATCCAAAAATTATTGATCAATCGTGTCGTTAATATTTTTCTGCCACAGCACCTCAGAACCACCTTCAGCGCGTTGTAATGTACGCGATGCGACAAATAACCAGTCAGAGAGTCGGTTAAGTAGCTGCAATGACGGTGCTTGAATGTTCTGGTCACGGTTATGTACAGCCATTAAACGACGTTCTGCACGGCGGCAAACTGCACGCGCTTGATGGGCAAAGCTGCACACCAATGTTCCTGATGGCAGGATAAAGTCTTTGAGCATTGGCAGTGCTTCATTCATACGGTCAATGTCATTTTCCAAAAACTCAATTGACACAGGTTGTACCAAGTTGAAGTTTGGAATGCAAACTTCACCGCCAAGGTCGAATAACCAATGCTGAATCAGGCTGAGCGATTTATCCCAAGCCGCTTTGTCTTCAATACTGCTTAGTGCGATGTGCGAACGCAGAATACCAATGCTTGAATTGAGTTCATCGACATCTCCTAAGGCTTCAATACGTAAATCATCTTTGGCTACGCGTGATCCGTCGCCAAGACCTGTCGTACCTGAATCGCCTGTGCGGGTATAAATTTTACTTAAGCGGTGGCCCATTTTAATTGTCCATTTTTTGATTAAAAGTTGAATAAATCAGTGTGAAATTAATATCTAACTGTGATGCCAAAGGAAGCCAAACGGCCGCCATTTAAATAGAATTTGCCGTCGAAATTGCCAGCAGAAGCCGTTTTATATTGAACATCGCCGACATTTTGAATATTGGCAAAGAAGCGCAGTTGCTCGTTGGGTTGGTAATAACTATTGAAATCAATCTGAGCATGTCCAGGGATCACATCCTCATCATAATTACTGCTGTCTGAATGGCTGTTCGCACTCAGTGTTGTTGACAGCCCATAATGTTCATCAGCCCAACCAGCTGACAATGCCAGTTTTTGACGTGGGCGGCGGCTCAAATCCAAACCTGTTTTATCATTTTTTGCTTGATTGTAGCTATAACTGGCCTTTGTAAAAAATGCCTCATTGCTCCAATTCACATAGACTTCTGAACCTTGAATGGTCACTGCATCAATATTGGCAAACTTCCAGTTATTGTTGGGATCAGAATCAATAAGGTTATCAATTTCAGTTCTGTAGATAGACAAACCAGTTTTTAGTTGTGGTGTCATTTGTAGGTCTAGCCCAATTTCATAGGATTGACTTTCTTCGGGTTTTAAGTCAGGGTTTGCATAGTCGCCATAATATAAGTCGTTCATGGTTGGCGCTTTAAATGCTGTACCAATATTGGCATAGCTACTAAACAACGGCGTGAAAAAATAACGCGCAGCAACTTGTCCGACCGTGTGTTGACCATATTTTTCATGGTATTCACGACGAATACCCGCTTGAGTTTTTAATTTATCAGTTTGATATTGGTGCTGTAGATAATAACCCGTACTGTTTAAGTCTTGATGAAAAGACTCTGCAGTTTTTAGCGTTGATGTTTCTAGCTGCCGATGGGTGATGCCTGCAATGATGTTCTGAGACGGCGTCATTTGCTGTTTTGCGGTCAGTTCATATTCAGTGGATTCATAATGGGTCTGTTCAAAGATTTTGAGCTGTTCCAACTCATCTTTAAAATAAGACACGCGAGCATTCAGGGTCAGCTGATCTGTGGGGTTGAAGTGTGACTTCAGGGTTGCAATTTGATTTTTAAAATCTTGCGACTTTTGCTCATATTGCAGTGAATTCCAGCTGTATTGCTCATATTGAGCATTACCTTGGTTTTCAGAATAATCCAATGAAGTGCCAAAGCGTGTTTCTTCATAGCCAAATTTGGTAGACACGCCTTTTTGATTAAAGCTAGAAGCTCTGGCATTTTCATGTTCATGAATCAATGTGCCGTCGGTTTCTAAACGCTGTCCACGAATTTGCGCATAAAAACCTTGCTTGGCTAGGTCTACCCCGACAGTACTTTTATAGGTTTGATTTCCACCTATTTCAGCGCTGATAAAAGCTGCATTTTTTTCAGGGGTTTTGCTAATGATTTGTACCACACCACCAATGGCATTGGTGCCATAAAGGACAGATGCTGGGCCTTTTAAAACCTCAATCTGCTTAATGTCTGTGGTATCTATAAAATTATTTGGCGCTAAACCGCTGGCATCATTATTTAAACGGACACCGTCACGCAATACCAAAGTGTGGTCTGACTCTGTGCCACGTAAAAAAAATGAAGCTTGTTGTCCATAGCCACCCAGCTGCACCATATTGATAGAAGCATCACTCATTAATAAATGTGGAAATGATGCAATTGGTGATTGATCTATGAGCGACTCATCAATAATGGAAATACGTGCTGGCACATTTTCTAATTTTTCTTGTGAGCGTGTTGCAGTCACCACAATGGTATCCATTGTTGGTTGAGCAATGCGCGATTCATTTGCAAAACAAGATGTAGAAAAAGCCCAAGCGGCAGCAATGCCTGTAGCGAGTGCTGTAGGGCGAGCTAAAGTTGACATGCGATGCTCCATACATTTACCCCACGTAAATGATTGAGTGATAGAACACAGTGAGCAGGTATCGGACTGGCAAATTTACTTTTGCGCACCGTTGCGGGGGCAGTGTTGTGGAAACTTCCCATGCCAACTGTTGTGAATGGCTTAAGTATAGTGAACTCCGATTATTCGAACAATCGAAACTATGGGGTATTTGAAGATAGGTACATATACAGCTTGACTTGCTGTGGAGCAGAAATTAATCTGCCTGCGCTTCAGGTGCTTTCTTAATTGAGAAGTGAAACTGGGAAGTCAGTCCAGCAGTATAGAGCTGTTGTTATCTGACACTGCCCCCGCAACGGTGAATCGTTATTCATAACGTAAGTCCGGAGACCGGCCTGATGCAGACCTATTCATAATGCGGCGGGCGTTATAGCGGGATTGCATGCTTTTGTCTGAAAAATGGCAAGCCTTGTCTTACCCCAAAACCGCCTCGCGTTATCCAACTTTTATTTCGCACGGGCGGTGCGATCGGGGAATACAGCATGCATTCTTTCTCTAAGACTCTTATCGGGTCGCTTTTTGTTTTATCTCCACTTTCTGCGGCCATGGCAGAAGACCAAGTTCATCAACTTCCAGTCATTACCAACACCGTTGCCAATATTGTTGAGCAAGACTCACAAAAAACTTTGGCAGCAGTGACCGTGATTAGCCGTGAAGAAATTGAACGTAAGCAATTTAATTCATTACAAGACTTATTACGTACTGTGCCGGGCGTCACGTATAGCAATACTGGCGGTTTAGGTAAAGTTACCAGTGTTTCAATTCGCGGTACGGGTAATCGCCATGCATTGGTCTTGGTGGATGGTCAAAAGGTAGGTTCAGCAACGCTTGGTGAAACGGCTTTTGAACACTTCCCAATTGATCAGATTGAGCGTGTCGAAGTTCTGCGTGGTCCGCGTTCTAGCTTGTATGGTTCAGAAGCGATTGGCGGTGTAATTCAAATCTTTACCCGTAAAGGCACGCAAAACGGCATAAAACCATTTGCATCTTTTACCTATGGTTCGCATGAAACGTATCAAGGGAATGTTGGTTTAAATATTCGCCAAAATGATACTTGGGCAACACTGAATGTTGCAGGAACAAAAACTCAAGGCATTGATGCGACAAATATTGCGGAGCCTTATGACCTTGATAAAGATGGCTATGAAAACAAGTCAGCATCTTTACGTATGGGGCATAAATTCAATGATCAGTTTGATATTGATGCAAGTGTTTTAGTTGTTGATGGTGAAAATGAATATGATAATAGGGATGACTGGGGTTCTCCTTATATTGATGCAAAAAATGTGCATAGTAAAATCGAGCAAAATGTTTACAGCATTGGTGCTACCTACAAGCCATTTGATGTGTGGACTACAGGATTAAAGTTAGGTCGCTCTGAAGACAAGTTAGATAGCCGAGATGGCTATCCATCAGTGATCAACACTCAGCGGGACAGCTTATCTTGGCTGAATACATTGAACTTTAATCAGCAAAATACATTGATGCTTGGCTTTGATTATCAGAATGATGAAGTCTCAGGTACTAAAGCTTATGCTGTTAAAGAGCGTGATAACAAAGCTTATTTTGCGCAATATCTAGGTTCATTTGGTAACTTCGATGTGCAAGGTGCAGTCCGTCAGGAAGATAACGAGCAGTTTGGTAATCATACGACTGGAAGCGCAACTTTAGGATATCGCTTCAATGATGCCATACAAACTTATGTCAGCTATGGCACCGCATTCAAAGCCCCAACATTCAACGATTTGTATTGGCCAGGAAGTGAAAGCCCGACATTGGTTCCAGAGGAATCTGAAAACTATGAAGTTGGTTTCAAGGGCGTGGTCAGCAATGTTCAATGGGAGCTAAACGCTTTCCATAATGAAATTGAAAACATGATCGCATGGGCACCAAATGCATCGGGGAACTATGTTCCAAGCAATATAGATAAAGCCAAAATTAAAGGCGCTGAACTATCACTTACTCAGCAGTTGAATAATTTTCTTTGGAATATCAATTATACCTATCAAGAGCCTGAAAACGAGACAGCAGGACTTCATGGCAAGCAGTTGTTTTTAAAACCAAAGCAAATCTTTAATGCTTCAGCAGATTATACAATGGATAAGTGGACTGTCGGTGCTTCAGTTCATGCCGAAGATAAGCGTTATACCAATGCTGCAAATACTGCTGAATTGGGCTCTTTTGCCACAGTGGATACGCGAGTAACTTATCAAGCCACGCCTGAATTCAGTGTTCAAGCCAAGCTTGCCAATATGTTTGATAAAGAATATTCGACAAACTACAGCAATAGCACTTTATATAACCAAGATGGCCGTACTGCTTGGCTAACCTTACGTTATGCAATGAAATAATTGATTCAATTATTTAAAAAGCCCTGATCATTCAGGGCTTTTTATTTTTGCGTAGTAATCATGCTGAAAATCCACGCAATGCATGAAAATTGCATTACAATGATTCGCCTTCATATTCATAGATAGGCTATGAATAGGGTGGAGTCAGAGCCAAAAGAACATGCGAACCCGTGCCAAAATCTGCGGAATTACACGTACTCAAGATATCCAATCTGTCGTCCAAGCTGGTGCAGATGCGATAGGATTTGTATTCTTTGCGCCCAGCCCACGCAGTGTAACGGCAGAGCAGGCCGCTGAGCTGATTCAGCATGTGCCGCCCTATGTGCAGACCGTGGGTTTATTCGTGAATGCATCGGCTACAGACATACAGGATATTTTAAAAATTTCACCTGTAGATATCCTGCAGTTTCATGGCGATGAAAGCCCTGAACAGTGCAAAACGATTGCGCAGTCCGTTGGGCGCCGCTGGTATAAAGCCATTCAGGTCAAACCCGATTTGGACGTGATTAGAGAGATTCAAGCCTTTCAACAGGCTGGGGCAAGCGCCGTACTGTTAGATGCATGGCATCCTGAACTGAAAGGCGGTACAGGGCATAGTTTTGACTGGACACAGTTCCCAAAACTCGATATTCCTTTAATTTTGGCGGGCGGTTTAAAGCCTGACAATATTGAAGATGCGATTCAAACCACAGGCGCTTATGCCGTAGATGTGAGCGGTGGTGTAGAATCAAGTAAAGGTATTAAAGACCAACAACTCATAGAACGCTTTATGCAAGGAGTCCTTCGTGGATCAGCAAAATAAAATCGACTATACCCAATTCCCAGACGCACAAGGGCATTTTGGTATTCATGGCGGGCGTTTTGTGTCAGAAACTCTAATGGCAGCACTTGAGGACTTAGAAAAGCTCTATTTCCGCATGAAAGATGATGCACAGTTTTTGGCAGAATTCGACCGTGACTTGGCGCATTACGTCGGTCGTCCTAGTCCATTGTATTATGCTGAGCGATGGTCGAAAGAGTTGGGTGGTGCGCAAATTTACTTAAAACGTGAAGACCTGAACCATACAGGTTCACATAAAGTGAATAACACCATTGGTCAGGCTTTACTGGCTAAGCTGTCAGGTAAAAAACGTATTATTGCCGAAACAGGTGCGGGTCAGCACGGTGTAGCAACGGCAACGATTGCAGCGCGTTTAGGCCTTGAGTGTGTGGTGTTTATGGGTGCAGAAGACGTAAAACGTCAAGCCATGAACGTGTACCGTATGCGTTTGCTTGGCGCGACAGTTGTACCTGTAGAAAGCGGTTCAAAAACATTGAAGGATGCTATGAACGAAGCGATGCGTGACTGGGTAACCAATGTTGATTCAACTTATTATGTGATTGGTACCGTTGCAGGTCCGCATCCATATCCGCAATTGGTTCGTGATTTCCAATCGATCATTGGCCGTGAAGCGCGTAAACAAATTCAAGAACAAGCAGGCCGTTTACCAGATGCCTTGGTTGCATGTGTGGGCGGCGGTTCAAATGCGATGGGCTTGTTCTATCCATTCTTAAATGATGAAGATGTGAAAATGTACGGTGTCGAAGCTGCAGGCTATGGCATTGAAACAGGCAAACACTCTGCACCACTCAATGCAGGTCATGTGGGTGTACTTCACGGTAACCGTACTTACCTGATGTCGGATGATCAAGGTCAAATCATTGAAACCCACTCAATTTCTGCAGGTCTGGACTACCCAGGTGTAGGCCCTGAGCATAGCTTCCTCAAAGATATGCACCGTGTGAACTATGTGCCAATCAATGACACTGAAGCGCTGCAAGGTTTCCGTGATTTAACCCAAGTTGAAGGTATTATCCCTGCGCTAGAAAGCTCACATGCAATGGCTTATGTGACGAAACTTGCGCCGACGATGGATAAAGACCAAATCATTATTGCGACGGTTTCAGGCCGTGGTGATAAAGACTTAATGACCGTTGCCCGCATTGATGGTGTGGAAATGGTTGAGATGTAAATTCCTTTAAGCCCTCTCCTTTAAGGAGAGGGTTTGGGAGAGGTTATATATTCTGAAATATCAAATCGCGCAGAAGTCATTCCGCGCGATTTTTTTGGCTGAAAATTTTATTGAGGCAAATCACTATAAAATAGATGCAGAATAAAAGTGTGAAATAAATCACAATACTGTGGAAATTTTATTGCTTTAGAAAGACTTTATAACAATGACATTTACCCAATTGGTTCGTGCAGAATCCTTTCCAACCCATATTTCTTGGCAATGGCGTGATACTTTTGCGCTGTGTATTCTTCCGCTGATCTTGCTCAACAGTTATGTCTTAGACCAATTTTTTGGTGTTTCAGCTCAGGTTGCTTTGGGTGATTCGATCTTTCGCGGTATTTTATTTATTGCCGTGTGTTGGCTCTATAAAACGATGCTATATACGCACTGGCAAAAGTATAAGCAGGCCTTTTGGCGCTCAAGTCTGTTGGTGGTTGTTGGTGCAGTCGCTTTACAAGTAGTGATTTCTTTTACACGCAGTCTGTTGCCCGTTGGTGAGAACATTGAAAAAGAATCGACCATTGATCCCAATACGATTGCGTTTTTTAGCTTGCTGATCATCAGCCTTGGGCCATTATTTACCGCATTGCTCGAAGATATTATTTTCCGCTATACCTTGCTACAAAAGCTATTTATACAGCCTTGGCTGTGGCGAGTGATTTTGGTCTTACTGAACTCAATCTTATTCGGCTTGATTCATTATCATAATTTTGATGGCGATTTGATTGCGACCATCAGTTTTATGGCGGCAGGCCTATTTCTCAACCTGATCTATTTGTGGACGCGTAACATTTGGCATGTTTTACTCATTCATTTCGTCAACAATGCAGTACTATCGTTAGGCGGCGTGATTTTATTGAAATTGCTTCAGCCCTATGTGGGCAGTTGAAGTCAAAAATAGGGGGGAAGATTGTGTCTAGTTTATTTATGGTGATGCTCGGCGGACGCCATTCAAGAGCAAATATCGAAGTGCATGATGTCATTCTTGCAGTGGGTAACGCATTAGAAGAGGTTTATCCACAACTGAGAACGGCATGGTTTGGTGAGCAAAAAGGCTTACATATTGATGCTTGGGCACAAGTACATACAGTCAGCACTGAAAATCGGCATTATCGCATCCAATTTTGTGATTCCGCGCCCCGAGCTGAAGATGAAAAATTATGGCTGATTAATCTCGGTGGATATGATGCCCGCGAATTTGGTGAATTACATCGTTATGTTTTGGTGACAGGACAAAACGCTAGTGTCGCGAAACAACGGGGCAAGGCTTTTTTTGAGTCACATTGGCAAAAACAACATACCGACCGAACCCTAGATGTCGATGATTGTATTGCGATTGATCATGTGTATGGGCGCTATATCGAATTGGTTGAAACCCCGCATAGCCAGCAAAATTCATGGGAAAATGATTACATCTTAATAAATGAACATTTGTGATGATTAAGAGCTGAAATGTCAGCTTTTATATTTTTTTGTGATATTCGCCTGAAATCAGATGGATTGTCTTTTCAGGCGTTAAATAATAGGCATAATAACATTCAGGATTTAGACCTTAAACCTCAATGGAATGGCGTATATGGATTTAATACGGCCGAATGGACAGCCGCATTATGGGCGTTTTAGTGAACTTCCCAATCGCATCGATTTAAGTAAGTATGAATATAAGACACCGTATGGAAAACGACTTGAAGGTTGGCGTAAGCGTTTAAAATATAAAAAATTTAAATTTTGTTGTATTCAGCATGAACATTATACGATTGGTCTAGCGATCGCCGATATCGCGTGGGCGGGGCACGGTTTTGTCTATGTGTATGATCATATTTCGAATGAAGTATTGGAATGGAATTCGATTAATTTCCTGTCACGTAATACCGTTTTAGATGAACAACCTTTATTTAATCAAAGTCATTTTATCAAGTCAGGGATTCAACTGGATATTCAGCATGCCAATGGTGTGCGATACATTCAAATGTCGAAACATGGCGAACTCAAACTGAGCGCTCGAGTGTTTTGTGCGGGGACTGATCCGCTGAGTATGTGTAGCCCCACAGGGATTAATGGTTGGACCTATACTCAAAAATTGACGACGTTAGGCTGTGAAGGTTTCTTTATCAATAAGCAAGGCAAAACCATTCAATTCCACGACCGGACATTGGTGTCTTTAGATGATACCTGTGGTTTTCTTCGTCCTGAAACCGCATGGTTTTGGCTGTCGTGTAACTTTTGGGATAGTCAAAATCGACGCGTTGGGATCAATCTTGCCTCTGGGGTAAATGAAAGCTTTGGTAATGAAAATTGCCTATGGGTCAATGGACATTTGTATGCCATGTCTGATGTGCTGTTTCAGCAACAAGGCGATAATCAATGGAATATTAGCTCATTAGATAACAGCTTAAATTTGATCGTCACCACAGGTTGGCGGCGCTATGAAAACCTGAATTTAAGATTGGTCGGTAGTCAGTTCAGTCAATGGCAGGCAAAAATTAGCGGTACAATTCAACGTGATGGCGAAGAAATAGTATTCTTAAATGAATATGGTTTACTTGAGCAGCACTATGCAAAATGGTAAGTCTAAGCCTATAAAAAAAGCCGCAATCGATGCGGCTTTTTTTATTCAGTTTTTATTTTGCAGCTTGCCAAAACACTTCCGCAGCTTGAATTGGATCATTGGTTTCTTCATAAGTTTTTAACCAGAGATCATAATTTTGCACAATGGGATGCTGACTCGGATGGAAGTCTTTTTTAAACCAATCTCGATATGGTTTGCTCATACGGGTGAGGGTGCCATTTTTACCAAAGAACCACGGTAAGCCTTTCATATTTAATTTTAAACGTTCAGTGAAACTGAAGCCGTCATGTTTCAGCATCACATTGGCACGGTATAAGGTAAAGCCGAGCATCAATCCACTGGTCCAGACCAGAGTGAATTTCTTTAAATTTTCATCGACCTTCGCCACATCTTTCATCACATCAAAAGCCACATCGCGATGTTCCATTTCTTCTATCGCATGCCAAATAAATAATGCACGGACATAAGGATGCGCAGATTCTAGTACGGACTTTTGGCTACAGAACGTTTCAGCCATCAGCGCGGTCAAATGCTCGGCAGAAGCCGTCATGGCAATGTTGTATTCAGGTGAGCGCTTGCTCAGTTCAAATTTAAAAATTTTATTTAAGCGTTTAATGAACGCATCGACAGGCATGCCTTGTTGTTTCATCAACATATTCATTTTGTCATGCGCCATACCGTGCTGCGCTTCTTGACGAATAAAGTCAGCGACACGTTGCTGTAAATCAGGGTCTTGAATTTGACTGCGGAACAGACGTACAGATTCAATAAAATAGCGCTCGCCATCAGGAAAGGTCAGGCTCAAGGCATCAAACATACGTGTTAAAAAGGGGTCCCCGCCAAACCAATAGCGCGGGATTTCTTCTAACTTAAAATTAAGCTTTGTGCGAACAATAGGTTCGACTTGATATTTGACGATAGCATTCATGATATTTTTTCTGTGCGAGTCGTATTGATTGCAGTATGTCGGAGAAATTGCACTTTGTTTTGACAGATATTGCCAATTTTTATACATTTTACGCCATGATGAAAATATAAAATGTCAGAATTGGCAGGTCAGAAAGAGGGGCGTGATGGCTGAAATTCAGATCCCAAATGGTTACTTCCAATTGTGGAATATGGTCTTAATTGAGCGTGAATTAAACTATACACAGCTCGAATGGATTGCGCCGTATGCTGCGCAAATTCAGCATGTGCTGTCTTTGCCGATCGACTCTCAATCGCCGAATTCTTTTTTTAACAGCATCATGCAACTAACTCAGCAGCATCTGGATTGTCCGCAATTGGTCTTTGAAATGGCCAAGTATATTCGTGCGGAGCATTTTGGGGTGTTAGGTTATATGGCGACACTGAGTAATAGTGTTGCAGATGCTTTGCAATATGTGATGCGGTTTAGTCGTTTGGTGATTGATGGGGCGCAAATTGTGCCGATGAATATGAGCCATCAAGATCATCAAATTATACTTTCTTGGCCACAGCATGATGATGAATATGCTTTGGTGAATGAATTGACGATGGCCTGTATGGCACATTTGGCCAAGCAAATTTTTCCAGATTCTTTAAAGTTACTCCGCATTCATTTTGCCCATGCAGCGCGGATGGCTCATTATCACTATGAAAAATTTTATGGCTGCCAAATGGAATTTTCGACCCTTAAATATTCATTTGTGATTCATGCCGATAGTTTGGATTTAAAGTCAGAACTTGCTGATCCGTCACTGATGCAATTGTTATTACGCCAAGCCGAAGAAGCGATCGCCGCTCGTCCGCAACATGCCGATCCAATTCAACAGATGCAACAATGCATCGCTGATCATCTCAAACTAAAACAGCAAGCCCCTAAAATAGAGTGGTTAGCAGAGGAGTTACATCTGTCAGTCAGAACCTTGCAACGACAGTTAAAGGAGAAAGACACCTCGTTTAAACGGCTTTTAGAGCTTGAACGGATGAAACGCTGTGAATATCTACTTATACAACAAACCCATTTGACAGATATCGCGTTGCAGTTAGGATATTCAGATCAGTCTGCTTTGGCACGTGCTTTTAAGGCATATAGCGGAGAGACATTATTGGCGCGGAAAAAAGCCTTGAGATTAGAATAAAACGTGCAGATTGCTCGTCAAGAAAAGCCTTTCAAACAACATTAAAAAAAGCGGTCAAACGACCGCTTTTCTTTTAAGCCAAGCTTATGCCGCAGCTTTTAATTTTGGATAACGAAGTAAAATGGCAAGGATGGCAAAGATCGCCAAGACCCAACAGTAATACACACTACCAATCAGTTCCACAGGCGAAAGTTTTGCGATCGAACAAGCCAGTAACAGCTGTGCGCCATAAGGAATGAGACCTTGGACTACGCAAGAGAAAATATCCAAGAGCGCAGCAGCACGTTTAGGGTCTACACCATATTCTTTCGCGACTTCACGTGCCATGTCACCAGATAAAATAATTGCGACAGTGTTGTTTGCCACAAATAGGTTGGAGAAAATCACCAAGAAACTGATACCAATTTCACCCGCGCGTTCGGCACCAACTTTAAAGCAGCGTGTCATGCTGTAAATACGTTGAATCAGCCATTCTAAACCGCCTTCTTTTTGCATAATCGCAGAAATGCCACCCAAGAAAATAGAAAGCAGGGCAACTTCAAACATGCCGGTAAAGCCGTCATAAATAGAATTATTTAAGCTTAAGAAGTTAAATTCAGGTTGAATGACCAACCCAATCAAACCAGATAACAAGACACCAATGGTCAGTACAGCAAGCACGTGCAAACGTGAAAAGGCCAAAATAAATACGGCTAAATACGGCAAGATCAGCCAAGCATTATAAGCTTTGTATTCAATCGCTTGTGAGCCTTGACTCATGAATAAATAGATACAGATACTGACGATCGATGCAGGTACAGCAATCCAAACATTGACCTTAAATTTATCGCGAAGCTGAACTTTTTGACTGTTCGTTGCAGCAATGGTGGTATCTGAAATCATCGACAGATTATCACCAAACATGGCACCGCCGACCACAGCACCAATGGCATACACCACTTCAATTTCGGTGACTTGTGTAAAACCAAAGGCAATTGGCGCGCAGGCTGCAATGGTGCCCATAGAGGTTCCCATCGCTGTGGCAATAAAGGCCGCAATAATAAACAGCATGGGCAGCACGAACTCAGGCGCAATCATCGATAGTCCCAACTGCACTGTTGCATCGACACTACCGATGGCACTGCTGACACTGGCAAAAGCACCAGCGAGCATAAAGACCATGAACATTAAGATCAAATTCGGGTGGCTGGCACCTTTCATAAATGTATCAATCGCGTCATTTATCTTGCCGCGATAGAGCAAAATTGCCAATACAATTGCAGGAAGAGCAGCGACTGGGGCTTTCACTTGATAGAACGCAAACTCAGTTCCAATGATGGAATGGTAAATACCACTGCCCAAAAAAATGGTCAGAAAAACAATAAGCGGGAGCAGTGCAAATGCCCGAGCAGGCACTTTCACTTGTGAATCGGAGGACATAGGAGATAAAAAAATAAAAGTATGCGGCTAGTATAAAGCAGGTTTTGCAATTTAAGGAAAATTAAAATGTAAATGCTAAGCCTGTTATTTTTAACATTTTTTTGATGATAAAATTAAGTTAGTCTAAAACCTTATAATTTTGCCAGATCCTAAAATTAGGCATCTTTGATCATTGTGAAAAAAACTGAAATATCGGTAAATGATGCTTTCGGGTTGTTCTGGAAAATTATGTTTGCATGAGAAATGCCGACTGAGGATTGTATACCCTGTTCAATGGGTAAAAAATAGCGTTACAATGCGATGTCTTGTATTTCGACAAAACCCACATCATAGTTTTGATTCATTCAAGGAAAGTATAACCCTATGTCACGTTTAGCCACTCGATTTGGAACGCTTAAATCTCAACAGCGTAAGGCCTTGGTTTCTTATGTTATGGCTGGTGACCCTCATCCACAAGTAACGGTACCTTTGTTACATCAAATGGTTGAGGCAGGTGTAGATGTGATCGAATTGGGTCTTCCATTTTCAGACCCAATGGCGGATGGTCCTGTTATTGCACTTGCCGCTGAGCGTGCGCTTGCTGCAGGAACCAATACTCTAGATGCCTTGAACATGGTGAAAGAGTTCCGTAAAAACGATACAGAAACACCCGTGGTACTGATGGGCTATTTAAACCCTGTTGAAGTAATCGGCTATGAAAAGTTTGTTGCCTATGCACATGAATGCGGTGTAGATGGCGTGCTCTTGGTGGACCTTCCACCAGAAGAAGCAAAAGATCTAGATGCAGTATTGAAAAAATACGACATGGATCAAATCTTCTTACTTGCGCCAACATCCACTGATGAACGTATTCAGCATGTGGTGAAACAAGCCAGTGGATTTATCTACTATGTTTCTTTGAAAGGTGTGACAGGTGCAGCGACTTTAGACGTTGCTGAAGCTGCGGCACGTATTCAAAAAATCAAATCGTATACTCAGGTACCAGTTGGTGTTGGCTTTGGTATCAGTGATGCAGCATCGGCGAAAGCCATGGGTGTGGCTGCAGATGCGGTGATTGTAGGTAGTGCTTTTGTTAAACAATTTGCAAACTTAGCGCCAGAACAAGCTGTAATCGAAACAGTGAATAAAGTGAAGGAGCTTCGAGCTGCGCTCGATGAGTTAGTATGAGTCAAGACGCAAAAACAGGCAAAATTCTGAGCGCATCTACGCCATGGACAGAGCGTGCGGTACCAGGTATTCATGTACCTGATGAACAGCAAGCATTAAAGGCGACATTTACTGAGCCGACGATTGAATGTCCTGAGTGTCATGCACTTGTGACTCGTACTGCAATGTCATTTAATGCCTACGTTTGTCCGCAGTGTGATGAACACTTGCGAATGAAAGCGCGTGATCGTTTGAACTGGTTCTTTGACCAAGTACAAAAAGAATTGGGTCAAGAATTTAAAGCCAAAGATCCACTTAAATTTGTAGATAGCAAAGCGTATCCAGACCGTATGTCTGAAGCGCAGAAGAAAACCGGTGAAACAGAAGCTTTAGTGGTGATGCAAGGAACGCTGAAAGGCATTCCAATGATTGCGACTGCTTTCGAATTTGATTTCATGGGCGGTTCAATGGGCACTGTGGTTGGTGACCGTTTTGTTCAAGCGGCTGAACTTGCGATTAAAGCAAAACAACCGCTTATTTGCTTCGCTGCCTCTGGCGGTGCACGTATGCAAGAAGGCATGTTGTCACTCATGCAAATGGCGCGTACTTCTGCTGCCATCCAAAAAATGAAAGATGCTGGCTTGCCTTATCTAGTGGTGCTGACACATCCAGTCTATGGTGGTGTGACTGCATCATTGGCAATGCTCGGTGATGTTCACTTGGCTGAACCGAAAGCCATGATTGGTTTTGCTGGTAAGCGTGTGATTGAGCAAACTGTACGTGAAAAATTGGAAGAACCGTTCCAACGTGCAGAATACTTGCTTGATCATGGTGTAGTCGATCAAATTGTTCACCGTCATGCATTACGTGATACAGTTTATCGTATTGTAGCGAAATTGATGAACTTGCCTTGAACACAGCACCACTTGCAACTGATTCTTTAAGTACATGGCTCGATTATTGGAGCCATGTTCATGTTACGGGTATTGATTTAGGTCTGGAACGGGTGATTCCTGTTGCGGAACGACTCGGTGTAACCCAGCCTGATGCGAAAGTGCTGACGGTCGCGGGAACAAACGGTAAAGGTTCAACCACGACCACTTTGGCTGCGATTTTAAATGCGCAAGGTTATAATGTGGGTTTATACCAATCACCGCATATCTATCGATTCAATGAACGTGTAAAGCTTCAAGGTGTTGAAGTGGCCGACCAAACCCTGATTGATGCTTTTGTGGCCGTTGATCAGGCGCGTCGTGAATGTGAATTAAGTTTATCTTTTTTTGAAGCGACCACTTTGGCCGCTTTTGTTATTTTTAAACAGCAACATTGCGATGTATGGGTACTTGAAGTCGGCCTCGGTGGCCGACTTGATGTAGTCAATGTCGTCGATCCAGATGTTGCAGTGATTACTAATATTGGTTTAGACCATACCGATTGGTTGGGTGACACCATTGAAAAAATTGCTTTTGAGAAAGCAGGGATTATTCGTCCAAATATTCCTGTGATTTTTGGTGGGCAGCAAGTTTTGCCTGAAGCCATTCGTCAAAAAGTAGAAGATTGCCAAGCCGCTTTACATGTACTCAATCGTGATTATTTTTATCAGTACAGTGATGACGGACAATCTTGGATGTTTGCTTCATCAGGTACAACTTTAAAACTGCCAGTGGGTTCTTTGGCACTCGAAAATATCTCTACGGCTGTAGCGGCAATATTGGCCAGTGGTTTGGTGGTCTCTCAGCAGTCGATCGCTCAGGGGATTATCAATGCCAAGTTACAAGGCCGTTTTGAAGTTAGAGAAATTGCAGGAAAAACGGTGATTTTCGATGCGGGACATAACCCGCATGGTGTTGAATTTTTGTTAAAGCAATTGCGAAATTTCCTCCAGTACAATAAACAATACACAGAAGTGATCAGCGTTTTCTCCATGCTGACTGATAAAGACATAAATTCTGTCGTTAACTTATTGAAAGATACGGTAAGAATGTGGAAAATTGCACAATTAAATGTGCCACGTGCGGCATCTATCACACAATTGGATAGCGCACTGCAGCATCAAGTCGTAGAACATTATGACAATGTGCAATTAGCTTTTAAGTCCGCGCTGGAAGAAACAAAGAATAATCAGCTGATTCTGGTATGTGGTTCATTTCATACCTTAGAAGCGGTATGGGAGTATCTGGAAGAATGTCAATGAATAACAAACAACGCTGGATGGGTGGTGTTGTTTTATTAGGTGGTGGTGTACTGCTGGCCGCACTTTTACTTAAAGGCAAAGAAGAAATACATCAAAATCAAAGCCAAACCCCTGAAATGGCTCAAGTTGAGCAACAAGGTCAGGGTGCGGGTAAAATGTCATCATTGACTGTTGATGTTGAAACTGAAAAGCGTTTGCTCGAAGAACAACGACGTACCCGTGAAAAATCGGTTGCGGAGCAAGAAGCACGTGCAGCAGAATTTTTAGCGATGCAACAACAAGCGGAGGCTGATGCAGCACGTAAAGCAGCAGAAGAATATGCAGCTTTAAACGCACATCGTTCAGCTCAACAAAGTTCGGATAATATTCCTCCCGAATTGGTTGAAGATGAAAAAGCAAAGCAAAAGCGTTTAGCTGAGGATAAGTTGGCGGCTCAAAAAAAGTTAGAGACTCAGTCGGCGCAGCAAAAGGCTGATCAGGCACGTATCGCAGCAGATAAACAAAAAGCCGAAGCAAAACGTAAAGCGGATGCTCAAAAAGAAGCTGAACGTAAAGCACATGCTGAAGCTGAGAAAAAAGCAGCAGATAAGAAAGCAGCCGAAGCGAAGCAACAAGCTGAAGAAAAGCGTAAAGCCGAAGAAAAACACAAGGCAGAAGAAAAGCGTAAAGCCGAAGAAAAACACAAGGCAGAAGAAAAGCGTAAAGCCGAAGCCAAGAAAAAAGCTGAAGCTGAAAAAGCACGTGATCTGTTGGAAAATGGCGATAAGCAATGGATGGTACAAGTTGCTCTAGCTGCCAATGAAGCCAATGCAGATGCCGTCGCTGCAAAATTACGTGCAAAAGGCTATAAAGTGACGAAGAGTCCTACATCTAAAGGCATTCGTATTATGGTCGGCCCTTCGAAGGACCGTGATGCTGCGGACGCAACACGTAAAAAGATCAATTCAGATGCAAGTTTGAATATGAAATCGGCGTGGGTGATTGATTGGGTACCACTCGATAAACGCTAAGTTTATTTGAGGAATGACCTTTAATAAGATGGATTCAGTAGTTGCTGCTGAATCCATTTTACATTTTCAGGGCTGAATAATCGGTCGATATTTTTCCAAATAGGGTGGAAGCCATAACCACCTTGTTTCATTTCACGTTTTGCTTCCTCAATGGACCAATGCTGAAAAATAATACGGTACATGGCCACACTCGCTCCTGTACGGTCTGAGCCGTGGTAGCAATGGATTAATACTTTTTGCTGCTGTTGTTCAGCTTCTTTTATGGTTTTCATCACCGCCAGTAAATCTTCACGATCGATTTGCCACGTGTGTATCGGAATATGTGCAAATTTAATCTTTTGTGTATCAATAGTATTTTTTAAGCGTTCTGGGTTATGGTGCCGTGAACGTAAATTTATGATCACATCGATGTGCTGTTCTCGTAGAACAGGGGCGAGATCTGCATCAGGTTGTTCACTGCGAAATACTGTTGGGCTGATTTGATAAAAATTATGCTGTTGATGAACGACTTTGCCCCAATGCTGAGGACGTTCATTTAACGGTAATGGATTTGATGTCATGCAACCCGTGAAGCTGAAGCTAACACTGAGTAGGATCATTGGTAGGATTTTAGCGGTCATAGCTTGTATTCTGATAGCGAGCGAATTCGAATGGGTCATGTGCACAGATGAGATCGATGTCCGGATGCTGCGCTAACTGCTGAATCTTATGAAGTGTGTGCAGTCGCTGTGTATTGTCGGTGGCAAATAAACGTTCAAGCTGATTTAAGGCCCGCGAATGAAAATTTGGATTTAATTGATGATGTGAGTAATAAGCATCGCCACAATATAACAACCAGCGATGGTTATTTTTTATTGCAATACCGGCATGACCCGCGGTATGTCCCAAAAGCGGGAGCATTAAAATGTCATCTTGAAAAATAGATAGACCGGCAGTGTGCTCTAAGTTAAACCATGCTTGCGTCCCGATGCTTTCGATAAAATTCCAATAACGATGCAGTTGGAATTGCTGTGGTCGATAGCGCAGTCGTGATTTTAAGCTATGAAGGTTTTGAGTGGCATTATATTCACTGGCTAAGACATGCACGGTCGCCTGCGGAAAATCAGAGATCCCGCCAGCATGATCAAAATCTAAGTGTGACAACAAAATGTGTTGAACATCTTGAGCCTTAAAGCCTAATTTTTGAATTTGATGAGTCGCACTCAGTTGCGGATTAAATTTGATCTGCGCTGTGCGTGAAATAAACCGACCTAAACGATTTTGTGGATGTAAATAATCTTGTAAGCCCAGTCCTGTATCGACTAAGACGAGCCCTTTATCGGTTTCAATGAGCAGGCAATGACAGACCAAATGTGCGCGAAAGCCTTTCTGTCCAAATAAAGGGGCACACGTTGGACAAAAACTACCACAATGTAAATGATGAATTTGATGAATCACGGTTTGTTATTTTCAAGTTTTTATTAGTTATAACGGAATTGTGATGTTTAACCAATCTAATCCCTGAGAGGAATTTGTAATCAAAAAAAGCTCATCCGGAGATGAGCAGGTTGGAGAATGCCAGAACGGGCTCGTCATTCGTTCTGAAGGGGGAAAACTATATTAACTATGGTTATGACACTTAGTTTGCTTAGGTGCTGCGCTTAAAAATAGTTAAATTTGTACCTTCGCTTTGGTCACTCACAGCAGAGCTTCTTATCTTGCGCTCGGACAGCGTAATGCTCCGTTTTATCCTCACTTAGGTTGAGGCGTTAAACGAAGGTAAGGCGTAACTGCGTTATATCCTTGAGGAAAGCGTTGTTTGATTTCCTCTTCATCTTTTAATGACGGCACAATCACAACATCTTCACCTTGTTGCCAGTTGGCCGGTGTTGCAACTTTATGGTTGTCTGTCAGTTGCAAAGAGTCAATGACACGTAAAATTTCATGGAAGTTACGCCCTGTAGATGCAGGATAAGTAATGATTAAACGGACTTTTTTATTTGGATCGATGATCACCAAAGAGCGAACAGTTAATGTTTCGCTGGCATTGGGGTGAATGAAATCATAAAGGGTGGACACTTTACGGTCTTTGTCTGCAATGATCGGGAAGTTGACCGTGGTATTTTGAGTATTATTAATGTCGTTAATCCAACCATGATGCGACTCAACATCATCAACAGACAGGGCAATGGCCTTGACACCACGTTTGCTAAATTCATCTTTTAGTTTTGCGGTAAATCCAAGTTCTGTGGTGCAGACTGGGGTGTAATCGGCAGGATGCGAAAATAAAATGCCCCAACTGTCACCTAAAAAGTCATAAAAATGAATGCTGCCTTCGCTTGAGTCTTGAGTAAAGTCTGGTGCAGTATCACCTAAACGAATCGTCATGGAATATCCCCGTATTTATTGAATTTGTTTAACTTGAAAATAAATATGAAGGATTTTTTTTATGATTAAAAATAGTGTTTTTTCATTTCTTTATGAATATATTTCATATAAAACAGTTTTATTGGGGGATAAATGCGAAATATCTCACGACAGAGTCACTATGTTGTCTGCAGAAAATTTGTTACATTAGCTTGCCTTAAGTCTCCGGGGCTAGAACCCGAGCGCAGAATATTTAAGGGGATTTTTGTGCAAAACCCTTGTACTTCGAATTTCTAGCACCATAATAACGACTAAGAAAATATATTCATTTGACAAGCAAGATTTAGAGAGTCTATTCATGTTGGCAAGTCTGATCGGAGGAATCTTCGGTACCAAAAATGAGCGCGAACTCAAACGCATGCGTAAAATCGTAGAGAAGATTAATGCGCTCGAGCCGACGATATCTGTTCTAAGCGATGCAGACTTATCTGCAAAAACTGAAGAATTCAAAGAACGTTATAAAAAAGGCGACAGCCTTGATAAATTATTACCTGAAGCGTTTGCTGTTTGTCGTGAAGCTGCGAAGCGTGTCATGGGCATGCGTCATTATGACGTACAGCTGATTGGTGGTATTACCTTGCATGAAGGTAAGATCGCAGAGATGCGTACCGGTGAAGGTAAAACCCTCATGGGAACGCTTGCTTGTTACCTCAATGCGATTAGTGGTGAAGGTGTTCACGTGATTACGGTGAACGACTATCTCGCACAGCGTGATGCTGAATTAAACCGTCCATTATTCGAATTTTTAGGTTTAAGCATTGGGATTATTTACTCAATGCAAGACTCAACTGAAAAAGCTCAAGCGTATCGAGCTGACATTACTTACGGTACCAACAACGAATTCGGTTTCGATTACTTGCGTGACAACATGGTGTTTTCTGCTGCTGAGAAAAAACAGCGCAGCTTAACCTATGCCATCATCGATGAGGTCGATTCGATCCTGATTGATGAAGCGCGTACACCGTTGATCATTTCTGGTCAATCAGAAGATTCATCTCAGTTGTATGCTGCCATTAACAGCATTCCACCAAAACTTCATGCACAAAAAGAAGAGAAGGTACCAGATGGTGGTCACTTCTGGATTGACGAAAAACAGCGCTCTGTAGAAATGACCGAAGTCGGTTATGAAACTGTTGAAGCTGAATTGATTCAAATGGGCTTGCTTGCTGAAGGTGAAAGTCTATATTCATCTGCTAATTTAAACTTGGTGCACCATGTTTCTGCGGCCATTCGTGCGCATTACCTATACCAACGCAACGTGCATTACATCATCCACGAAGGTGAAGTGATCATTGTCGATGAAAACACTGGTCGTACCATGCCGGGTCGCCGTTGGTCAGAAGGTTTGCATCAAGCAGTGGAAGCAAAAGAAGGTTTGGAAATTCAACCTGAAAACCAAACTTTAGCAACTACAACATTCCAGAACTATTTCCGTCTATACAAAAAATTATCAGGGATGACGGGTACTGCAGATACTGAAGCTGCAGAGATGAAAGAAATTTATGGCTTGGATGTTGTACTTATTCCAACCCATCGCCCGATGATTCGTAATGACCAAAACGATTTAATCTATTTAAACCGTGAAGGTAAATACAACGCCATCATTCAAGAAATTCAACGTGTTCATGAAGCGGGTGTTGCACCGATCCTGATTGGTACAGCAACCATTGAAGCCTCTGAAATTTTATCAGATAAGCTGAAAGAAGCTGGTATTCAACATGAAGTACTTAATGCGAAACAACATGAGCGCGAAGCGGATATTATTGCGCAAGCGGGTTCACCTCGTGCAGTAACCATTGCGACTAACATGGCTGGTCGTGGTACTGATATTCTGTTAGGTGGTAACTGGAAAGCGTTGCTGGCGAAGATTGAAGAGCCGACTGAAGCAGATGAAGCACGTTTGAAAGCAGAGTGGGAACAAAATCATGAAATGGTGCTGAACTCTGGTGGTTTACACATCATTGGTTCAGAACGTCATGAATCTCGTCGTATCGATAACCAGTTACGTGGTCGTGCGGGCCGTCAAGGTGACCCAGGTGTGTCACGTTTCTACTTGTCGCTTGAAGATGACTTGATGCGTATCTTCGCAGGTGATCGCGTAGTTGCAATGATGCGTGCCATGGGTCTGAAAGAAGATGAAGCCATTGAGCATAAAATGGTGTCACGCTCGATTGAAAATGCACAACGTAAAGTTGAAGCACGTAACTTCGATATTCGTAAAAATTTATTGAAATACGATGACGTAAACAACGAACAACGTAAGATTATTTACTCTCAGCGTGATGAAATTCTTGTTGAACCGTCTTTACAAGATTACATCGAAACGATGATTCAGGATGTGACTAAAGGCATGATCGAAGTATATATTCCACCTGAGTCTATTCACGATCAGTGGGATATAGAAGGTCTTGAAAAGGCGCTACGTGAAGATCTATCGATTGAACTGCCAATTTCGCAGTGGCTAGAGCAAGATCGTCGTTTGGATGAAGAAGCTTTGGTTGAACGTATTACTGATGAAGTTCTTCAGCACTACCGTTCACGTCGTACGCAAATGGGTGACGAAACGGCTGCAATGCTCGAACGTCACTTTATGTTGAATTCATTGGACCGCCATTGGAAAGAGCATTTGGCAGCAATGGATTACTTACGTCAAGGGATTCATTTACGTGGTTATGCGCAGAAAAATCCTGAGCAAGAATACAAAAAAGAAGCCTTTAATTTATTTGTAAACATGCTTGCTGTGATTAAGTCAGATGTCGTGACAGATTTATCTCGTATTCATGTGCCTACAGCCGAAGAGCTTGCAGAAATGGAAGCTCAAAAACAGGCTCAAGCTGAATCAATGAATCTTCAATTGTCACACAATGACTTTGATAATTTGTTGGCTGAAGCCAACGGTAATGATGTTATCGATGCGCAATATACACCTGCAGAGCAAGTGATTGTTCCGCCAGAAAGTCGTAACTCACCGTGCCCATGTGGTTCAGGTCTAAAATATAAACAATGTCACGGTAAAATTTAAACAGCATTGTTTAATTTCAAATAAATCAGAGCCATCGCGCTCTGATTTTTTTATTTACTCAGCTGATCTGACCTGAATAGTATTTGCAGTGCAGCGGATTAAATGTTATTTAGTTTCTATCAATAACCGTAAGACGGAAAAGACAATGAAAAAAGTACTAAAACCGTTCATGATTGCTGCTTTGGCTTTGCCAACTTTTACCTTTGCAAACGCTCCTCAGACGACTTCTGTAGAGAAAGTTCAACAAGCAGTTGGTCCAACAACAACTCAAGTACAGATTGGTACTGACGGTCAAGTGACTGTAGCAAGCCCGCGTACGGGTATTCGTTATACCTTTGCCAATCCAAATCGTCCAATCGTATTGCAAACTGCAAAAATTGCAGCAGCCAATGCGGCGAATGCTGACCGTATTGTGGCTGAAAACCCAGCCCTTTCTGCTGCGAGTCAACAAAAAGCGAAACAAGTGCTTCTTGATGAAGCAACTCAGCTTGCACGTAACTAATTTACGACGAACATCGATAAAGACCAGTCGAAAGACTGGTTTTTTTATGTGCAAAAGAAATCCACAATAAAATTACAGCAAAACCGTGCTTCTGCTCGATTTTTTATAGATTTTGCACTAAGCTGTATTTTTTATAACTCATATAGTTGGACGTTGAAAAATGGCAGTTGGTGACGTATCTATGCCACAGATGCATGTGGTGAAAGGTGTAAAAATCGGTTCGGCTGAAGCATATGTGCGCTATCAGAACCGACGTGACCTTGTCATTTTTGAATTTGCTGAAGGTTCTAATGTCGCAGGCGTTTTTACTCAAAATGCATTTTGTGCAGCACCGGTGCATATTTCTAAAGCGCACTTATTAGCAGGTAATCCACGTTATTTAGTGATTAACACCGGAAATGCCAATGCAGGTACTGGCAAAATTGGCATGGCAAATGCTGAAGCGACATGTGTGAAACTGGCAGAACTGGCAGGTGTTCAAAATACAGAAGTTCTTCCATTTTCAACAGGTGTAATTGGTGAGCAATTACCTATTGATCGTTTGGTTCAAGGCTTGCAACCCGCATTAGATAGTTTGCAGGAAGATGCATGGTTGGATGCGGCAACGGGCATTATGACCACAGATACAACACCTAAAGGTGCATCTGAACAGTTCGAACTAGATGGCGTTCTGTATACCATGACAGGTATTTCTAAAGGCGCAGGCATGATTCGTCCAAATATGGCGACCATGTTGAGCTATGTGGCAACTGATGCACCCATTAGCCGTGAGCTGGTGCAACAGCTTTTGAAAACCACAGTTAACCTGTCGTTTAACCGTATTACGGTGGATGGTGATACCTCAACGAATGACTCATGTATTTTGATTGCAACGGGCCAAGCTGGTGGTGTAGAAATTACTTCAGAATCAGATTCACGTTATGCTGCTGTTTTAGACGTGTTAACACGTGTAATGAAGCGTCTTGCACAGCTCATTGTCCGTGATGGTGAAGGTGCGACGAAGTTTATTACTGTGGCGGTAGAAGGCGGCGCAGATACTCAAGAATGTTGTGATATTGCTTATAGCATTGCACATTCACCGTTGGTTAAAACTGCAATCTTCGCATCAGATCCAAACTGGGGCCGTATTTTGGCAGCTATTGGTTATGCAGGTGTGCCAAACTTAGATGTTGAAAAAATTCAGGTCTGGTTAGGTGATGTTCAAATCTGTAAAGACGGTGGTGCCGCAGCAGATTATACCGAAGCAGCAGGGGCTGCAGAGATGGAGAAATCTGAGATCACGATCCGTGTAGATTTAGGACGTGGCAGTGCTCGAGATACTGTGTATACCTGTGACCTGTCGTATGATTATGTCAAGATTAACGCAGATTACCGTTCATAAGATATTTGATGTTTTTGAAAAGCCTCCGTTGTGAGGCTTTTTTATAAGTGGAACTTTTTAATGACCGGTAAAAAATAGCCAAGTGCCATATTTATGGGTCAGTTGTGAAGCACCTGTGTAGTAGCAGGCATTAAGGATAGAGAAGACGTTGTGATGAATAATGCAAACAACTTAATTGCAAATGAAGCAAAATCAATTGTACAAGCGCATTTGGATCGTTTGGGTGATGTTAAAGAGCATCACTTAACGGAAGCTGCAAAGCTTGAAAAGTTTGAATTAATTAAAGCGGAACTCAAAAAACGTAACGCTGTCCTTGTTGCACACTATTACTGTGATCCTGAAGTGCAGGAACTAGCAGAACTGACCGGTGGATGCGTTTCGGATTCACTTGAAATGGCACGTTTTGGTCGGGATCATGAAGCAACGACGTTGGTGGTTGCAGGGGTGAAATTCATGGGGGAGACCTCGAAGATTTTATCTCCTGAAAAAACTGTATTGATGCCAACCCTAGAAGCAACATGCTCACTTGATTTGGGTTGTCCTGTCGATGAATTTACCAAATTTTGCGATGCACATCCGGATCATACGGTTGTGGTATATGCCAATACCTCGGCGGCAGTGAAAGCGCGTGCAGATTGGGTGGTAACCTCGAGCTGTGCTGTTGAAATTGTTGAGCATTTAGATAGTTTAGGTGAAAAAATTATTTGGGCACCCGATCAGCATCTCGGTCGCTATATTCAAAAGAAAACCGGTGCAGACATGTTGCTATGGGATGGGGCATGTATTGTCCATGAAGAGTTCCGTGCACGTGGTATTGCCAATATGAAAGCGCTGTATCCTGATGCAGCAGTTTTGGTACATCCAGAGTCACCAGAATCTGTGGTGGATATTGCAGATGCCGTCGGTAGCACCTCGCAATTGATCAAGGCTGCACAAACCTTGCCATACGAACGTTTAATCGTGGCAACAGATCGCGGTATTTTTTATAAAATGCAGCAAGCTGTGCCGAATAAAATTCTCATCGAAGCACCGACGGCAGGTGAGGGAGCGACTTGTCGTTCATGTGCGCATTGCCCTTGGATGGCCATGAATGAATTAGATGGCATTCTCGAAGTTTTACAAAAAGGCGATCAGGAAATTTTCGTAGATCCAGTGCTCGCTGAGCGTGCTAAATTGCCTTTAGATCGGATGTTGAATTTCAGTGCCAGTTTAAAACGTTAATTTTTGCTTGAAAAATGATTAAAGTGCTTGATAAATAATCGCTTGAAATGATTTTTTATGTTTTTTTGAAGATAGGTGTTGACGTTAATCAACGTCACGCCTAGAATGCACACCGTACCGCACGATATGCGATACAGCGAAAGCTGAGATGAAACGGAGCATAGCACAGCCTGGTAGTGCACCTGGTTTGGGACCAGGGGGTCGTAGGTTCGAATCCTACTGCTCCGACCAATTTCTCAAGGCAAAAATCGCGTGATAGTCTATGTCATCGGTAATGCGCCTGTAGCTCAGTTGGATAGAGCATCCGCCTTCTAAGCGGATGGTCACAGGTTCGAATCCTGTCAGGCGCGCCATTTTAATGGTGTTCTGATAATAGAATCTGAAACTTGTTGTGATGGTGGATGTAGCTCAGTTGGTAGAGCCCCGGATTGTGATTCCGGTTGTCGTGGGTTCGAATCCCATCATTCACCCCAATTCGGAGCATAGCACAGCCTGGTAGTGCACCTGGTTTGGGACCAGGGGGTCGTAGGTTCGAATCCTACTGCTCCGACCATTTTCTCAAAGAAAACGGTCGATAAAAGATACCGCATACAGCGGTTTTTTTATGCCTGTAATTTAAAATGCGTTATATTGGTTATTCACAAGCAAGAACATGATGGTGGATGTAGCTCAGTTGGTAGAGCCCCGGATTGTGATTCCGGTTGTCGTGGGTTCGAATCCCATCATTCACCCCAACTTTTAAAGTTGAAAGCGGAGCATAGCACAGCCTGGTAGTGCACCTGGTTTGGGACCAGGGGGTCGTAGGTTCGAATCCTACTGCTCCGACCATTTATCTCAAAAGTAATACTATGAAAAAGATGCCGCATATAGCGGTTTTTTTATGCCTGAAATTTATAAAAAATAGAAAAGCCACCATAAGGTGGCTTTTCTAAATTCCGCTATTTAGGGAATGATCGTGACATTTACACGACGGTTGATGGCACGATTGGTTTCGGTGTCATTAGAGACCATCGGCTGTTCAGCACCACGGCCAATAATTTGAATATTTGAACTGTTATAACCTTGCTTTAAAAAGACGTTTGCGACGCTTTGCGCACGTTTTTCTGACAGTTGTTGGTTGTAATTGGCTTGTCCAACATTATCCGTATGACCAATAAACTTAATTTTATTCAGGTCATATTTAATCAGTTGAGTGGCAAGTGTATTTAACTTGCCTTGTTGGTGAGGTTGAATTTGATAATCATCAAAACCAAATAAAAGACTTTCTGGTAGGGCAAGTGTCCAACCATCGTTGGTCAAGACAAACCCTTCTTTTTTAAGCATGCGTGCTTGTTTGTAGCTTAAGTTGCCTAAACTCATGCAGGCTGTCATAGTGGCCGTGAATGCAAGTATAAATAAAACTTTAAATGCGTTCTTTAACATAGCAAATCCTATGAGTTGGGGCGTTGTGGTGCAATGCACCAATGATTATTCGAAAGTTTAGCATCATACATGGCGCGATCCGCATCTGCGATTAGATCTTCTGGCGATTTCGCATTTTGGATCAGTGCTACACCAATATTAGCTTGTAATGCAATATTATGTTGCTCATAAACAAATGTGGAACCATAGCATTCATGTATTTTGTGACAAAAGACTTCGAGTTCTGTCAGGAAATTTAAATGATTGATAATAATTGCAAATTCGTCACCACCGAGTCGCGCAACGAAAGCATTATCTGGTAGTGCTTGTTTTAAACAATGTGATGAGGCGCGTAGTACTGCATCACCAGCTAAGTGTCCATATTGGTCATTCACATGTTTAAAGTTTTCAATATCGACAAAGAACACAGCAGTGTTCGCTTTTAAGTCAAATAGCTCAAACAGCTTTTCATAAAAATAATTACGATTTGGCAATTGGGTTAATGCATCATGACGTGCTAGATGAATTAGCTTGTCATTTTCTGAAATCAAGTTTTTATTTGACTGTTCAATTTCACTAAGTAAACCATTAAAGGCGGTACTGAGTGCGTGTAATTCTTGAATATCAGAGTTTGAAACCCGCATTTTATAATCTTTCTTAATGCTAATGGTTTGGGCTGATTCAACAATAGAGCGAACAGATTGCATTAAGTATTGATAAACAGAATTCACCGACCAAAACACAGTAGCCAATAAAAGAATAAAACCTAAAAACAAGCCCAGCAAAATTTTATGGAAGAAACTAACTAAATCTGAAGAGTTTCCATATACGACCAGTTCGCCGTAACTTTTCTGATCATGATGAATATCTAAACGAATCGGTTGGCTAAAAAACAAATAATCTAAAATCGCTTGGCTAGAGAATGTTGAAATTTCTTGTTGCTCAGCATGTGCCAGCGACGCATTTTGATGGTTGGTAGTTTCAATCGATCGAATGGGATACAGTTGAGTGTATTCATTTAAAATTTGACGCATCGTTGTTTGGTCATTAAACACCACAGCGGGTTGAACACGTTCGTTTATCGCATTTGATAAAATCGTTAAGCTGTTTTTTGCATAGGTATGCATAGTATAAGTGGAAATAACCAAAAAAATCGCAGAACAAATCGTAAAAGTTAAAGCGAAGATAGTGAGCTGCGAACGCGTAAATAATTGGTGTAATGTAATTGGGTTATAGAGTTGTTTCATTCAGCTGACTCCGATGACTTCGCCAGTAATAAAACGCGTGGATCAATATGTATTTGTGACTGCGTTAAGCTTTCCATATTAATTTTAAACGAATAACTCTGATTTTTTTTATACAAACAAAATGCACTGCCAGACTCACACTCACTATTGTTACTACTTAGAGAGAGGGCGGGGAAATTAACATGGTTGTTTAAAATACTTTGTTCTTCTTTTGCTGATAGATTGGAAAAAAATAAAACTTGGCAATGACTAGATTTGATGTCATTCACATTGATGGCTGTAATTTTATAAGTGCTGTGGGTTGGCGCAAGTTTTTTAAAATCATTGACTAAACTTGAATTATTAATCACACAAAATTTGGGTGAAGTGGTTTCCCACTTGGCATAACTCAATATAGAGAAAGTGGTTGTGAAAATATTTGCTGTGGGAGCTGCATATAATATGGGTGAAATGGAGCACGCCATTATTAAATAGGCAGTTTTTTTAAAAACAACCATACGAAATCAATAATTCTTAAATTAAATGGAATGAAAATTGGGTTTATATACGTTTTATTATATGAAATAGGGTGTATATAGCCCAATAATAATACAAAAGAATGTTTATGTGTTTAAAAAAGCGACATGCGTAAAATAAATCATAAAAAAGGTGTTGCGTTGGATCAGAAATGCTGTAGAATGCACATCCATCGGCGGTGATGAAGATTAAAACTTCTGATAAAACAATGACTTGGTTGAATTGATTAAGTTTGGTTTTATTTGATAAGTTTAAAAATAATTTGAATTACTGGT